>NZ_JBIWGC010000010.1:0-268203 GCF_044763335.1 Streptomyces sp. NPDC096105 | reverse complement strand
CCACCCGTCGTTCGTGATGTCCAACTCCTTCGCGGACCAGACCCTGGCCCAGATCGAGCTCTTCACCAAGCCCGACGAGTACCCCACCGGCGTCTGCGTGCTGCCCAAGCACCTCGACGAGAAGGTCGCCCGCCTCCACCTCGACGCCCTCGGCGTCAAGCTCACCACGCTCCGCCCGGACCAGGCCGAGTACATCGGCGTGAAGGTCGAGGGCCCGTTCAAGCCCGACCACTACCGCTACTGAACCGACCGGGAGGACGCGTGTACCAGGAGAAGGAACACGAACGGCACTACGGCAGCGCTCCGCAGCCACCCGTCCTCCTGCTCGCCGGCGTGGACGACGATCCCGCGGAGTCCCACATCGTCCGGGGCATCGACTGACGGCGGTGGGCGGCGCCCCGACGGCGCCGCCCACCCGCTCAGTCGCCGACCGCCCGGTCGAGCTGCTCCCGGTACCAGGGGGAGCAGGCCGTGAACCGTTCCTGGAAGCCCGGCCCCGGATCGATTCCGGTGTCCCGCCATATCGCGGCCGTGTCGTACCAGTGGTCCTGCGTCAGCAGGGCGTACTGGTGATCGGTGAAGCCCGGCAAGGACCGCCGGACCAGCTCACGATGGTCGGCGGCGGACACGCGGCGCGGCGCCGGCAGCCGGAGGACGGATCGAACCTCCGCGAGTAGTCGTTCCATGGGCAGCGGCCTGGGATCGGCGACGTGATAGGTCCTGCCACCGTCAGGCACCCAGGGGCTGTGGACCAGTGCGGCGACGACCCGCGCGAGGTCGCCCACCTCGATGACCGAGCTGCGCGCGCCTTCTCCGGCCGGCCAGGCCGGGACCAGGCGGAGCAGCCGCGCAACGACGGGCACCAGCCAGCGGTCCCCCTCGCCGTAGACCAGATGCGGCCGCAGGACCGTTCCGCCCTCTGCCCGTACTTCTTCCTCGGCGCACAGCCGCGAGGCACTGGCGGGTGAGGCGGGCGCCGGTCCCACCTGCCCCTCGCCCGGGCCGCGGTGCGGTCCCGTGCCGTAGACCGAGGCGGTGCTGACGTAGAGGAAACGCCGTACCCCGGCACGGCGTGCCTCGTCGAGCAGCGCCCGCGTTCCCTCACCGTTGACGGCCTCGCACCGCTGGGGATCACGGCCCACGTAACTGGCCGTGTGGACGACGGTGTCGATGCCGGAGCACACACCGCGCAGCGACCGTCGGTCGGTGAGATCACCCGTCACATGGCGCACTCCGGGGATTCCGGCCGCGGCGCACGCACGGCGAGACAGGGCGTGCAGCCGGGGCATGCGGTCCCGGTCGACGCCGTCCGTCCGGCTCAGCGCCCTCAGAACGGCGTTCCCGATGAATCCGGTGCCGCCGACGACGAGGATCGCGCGGGCGGCGGCCAGCTCACCGCTGGGCACCGTCATGTACCGCTACCCTGCAGGTCGCCGCGACGCTTCCGCCCTGGTGGAAGTCGACGACGAGTTCGCGGATACCGGGCGCGCGCAGCAGGGCCTCGCCCGAAGGCGACACCATGCAGGGCGAATCGAACTCCACGTACTTGCGGAACACGGCGTCGCATCCGACGAGCAGCCCGCCGGGAAGCCGCAGCGCGGCGAGTGCCGCCTGCCTTGCCGCCTCCATCAGCACCATGCCGGGCTGGTGATCGACGGGGTGGTCGAAGAGAACGGGGTGGTCGGCCTCGGCGCGCAGCCGACGCGCGCCGTTCACGCACTCGGCGCCCAGCACGACGTCGAAGTCGCGGGTCCGGCCCACCACTTCGGGGATGATTCCGTCCGGTACCACACGCGGCGCGGTCGCTCCCGCCCGATCGCCCCGCAGCTTGCGGTACACGGCTGGACTGACGCAGTTCGCCGTCAGCCGCCCGGACCCGATCCGTCTGCCGTCGCGATGGGCGACGACGTCGTACGCGTACGACGAGACGACGTTTCTCCGGCGTACCACGTCGTGGAGGGTCACCTCCAGGACCACGTCGGCGGGCCCGCGTCCCAGCCGGGCGCCCTCCTCAGTGATCTCGAAGGACATCGTCTCGGTGAGGAAGCTGAACCCCAGGGGTATCTTCAGCGCCTCGTGGGCGAGCAACAGCCCAGCCTGTCGAATGGTTTCGGCAAACAGCATGGGATCGTGCCAGCGGCCGGCGACCGCCCCGTAGTAGCTGTGTCCGCGCGACCACTGGGCACCGATGCGGTAGACGTCCTCACGACACTGGCTGACTCCGGTCAGCAGCACTTCAGAGATCGCGGCCCGGTGCACGAGCGCCCGGGGCACGGTGCGTTCGAAGAGTTCGGGCTCGGCCGTCACGATCTGAGAAAAATCCGATCGGTCGGCTTGGAGCAGCGCGGTCATCCTAACCTCCTGACATGTGCCTTCGGCGCAGCAACAAGGGGGTTGAGCAGGAAAACAGCAGAGAAGCAGACGACGAACGCCTGATCGGCGACCACAAGAATACTAGGCGACTGGTATTTTTTGGCAAGTGGGTGGAAGATTGACCCCAGTGGAAGCCGCGGTGATCACCGGAAGGATGGAAGACCACCATCCGTACCGCGGCAGTCAGGAGGCGGTTGTGGCGCGAGCACGGCAAGAACGAGCGGAAGTCACGCGGGAGGCGATCCTCGACGGCGCGGCGAGGGCCTTCGACGCGGCGGGCTTCGGCAACACCAGCCTGACGGACATCTCCCGGGAAGCCGGCGTGACCAAGGGCGCCCTGTACTTCCACTTCCAGTCCAAGGAAGCTCTGGCCCACGAGCTGATGACCAATCAGTTCGACGTCGCGACCGCACTGGAGAAGTCCGAGCGGCCGGGTGTGCAGACCGCCATCGACATCACCCACCAGATGGCCCACGAGCTGCGTACCAGTGTGCGTGTGCGGGCAGGGATCCGGCTGGTGATAGAGCTGGGGTCGTTCACGGATCCGAACCCCACGGTCTACAACAAGTGGATCGAGACGCTCCGGGACTGCCTCGCCCCTGCGCAAGGGCGGGGAGACGTGAGGCCGGAGGCCAACATCACCGGCATCGCCGTCTTCGTCGTCGGCGCCTTCGCCGGGGTGCAGATCATGTCCCAGGTCCGCAGCGGACGCGAGGATCTGCACGACCGCGTCGCCGACATGTGGTCGCTGCTGCTGCCGGGCATCGTCCCGCCTCGCAGGGTGGCGAGGTTCGAGCCCGCGGGTTCACCGGAGTTGCGCGCCTCACTCGCCCTGCCCGCCCTCGCGCAGGCCGCGGTCGCGGTGGGCTGACCCCTGGCAGCCAGGGCGGACCGAGCATCCCAGGGTGCTCGGCCCGCCCGTGCGACGCGTCAGAGACGTGATCCGCCGCTGGCGTCGATGCACTGCCCGGTGACCCAGCGCGAGGCGTCGGACGCCAGAAAGGCGACGATGTCCGCGACGTCTGCCGGCTGACCGAGGCGCCCGAAAGCGGACCAACCGGCCAGCTCGGCAGCCACCTCCGGGGACGACCGCTTGCCCGCGTTCATGTCCGTCTCCACGAACCCCGG
The DNA here is from genome assembly GCF_044763335.1 of Streptomyces sp. NPDC096105. Classification (NCBI taxonomy): domain Bacteria; kingdom Bacillati; phylum Actinomycetota; class Actinomycetes; order Kitasatosporales; family Streptomycetaceae; genus Streptomyces; species Streptomyces sp. NPDC096105. The sequence continues at coordinate 264,702 of NZ_JBIWGC010000010.1, read as the reverse complement.
ATTCACGGCGTTCACCGTGATGCCGCGGTCACCCACCCCTTTGGCCAGGGCGAGGGTGAAGGTGTCCATCGCTCCCTTGGTCATGGAGTACACGATGGACTCGGGATATGCGATCCGGGTGGCGGCGGAGGAGATATTGATGATGCGCCCCCCGTCACGCAGGCGCTTGAGCGCTTTCTGCACAAGGAACACCAGTGCCTTGGAGTTGACGGCGAAGAGCCGGTCGAACAGTTCCGGCGTCACTTCTTCGATCGTCGCGGACCCGCTGACTCCGGCGTTGTTGACGAGTATGTCGAACTCGGGTCCTCGCCCCTCTCGTGCCAGCCTCGCTTCGAACCGGGCGTAGAGCGTCTCGACATCTCCGGATACGCCCAGTTCGGCGCGTACGGGAAAAGCCCGGCCGCCATCGCGGTGAACCAGGTCGAGGGTCTCTCTCGCCGCCTCCTCGTTGCTGCCGTAGTGGACGGCGACCAGTGCCCCCTCCGCCGCGAGCTTGCGGGCGACTTGCCTCCCGATACCCCTGCTGGCACCGGTGACCAGTGCAGTCTTGCCTGTGAGCGTACCCATGCCCCAACTCCCCCTTACCGCTGTGGCTACGGCCGATGAACAAGCGATCGACTTTCAACGTCCCGTTTCGAGCTGCGGGACAGCTTCGCACGGAGCCGCGGTGCGGACCGTCTGCTCGGCGCCCTCCACCCTAAGGAGAGGCAGGACCAGGGCCCACAAGTCGATCAGCCACTTCTCCGTCTCCGTCCGGGACACCTGCATCCAGGTCAGTGTCTCCACCCCGGACACGGCCGCCGTCACCATCGTGCGGGCCGAGGCGTCGGCCACGGACCGGCCGAGCTCTCCCTTGAGGCGTGCCTCGTCGAGCAGCTTCCACAACCGACCGAGCCAGAGCGAATAGAAGTCGAGCGGGGCGGGACGGCCGCTCATCCGCTCACGGGTGATGCGCACGCTGGCTCTGACGAACGCGTTGTCACGCAGGAGTCGGTTGAGGGCGTGTGTCACGTCCACCACGACTTGGAGCGATGCCGGCTCCGCGTCGCTCAACTCCTCCACCATCGTGTCGAGCACATCCTGGGCGCGGGTCAGCACGGCGTCGGCAAGCTCGTCCTTGGTCGAGAAGTGGAAGAAGAGAGCGCCCTTCGTCACGCCCGCCGAGCGGCTCACATCGGCCAGTGACGCTTTGACGAAGCCCTGAGCGGCGAACTGATCGGCAGCCGCCACCACAAGCCGCTCCATCGTGCGTTCGGACCGCTCCTGTCTCGCCATCGTCAGCCTCGCAAAAATTCCGGTCAGAAGGTTTTGAATAACCCCGAGCACCTTCTCAGGCAACTCTGGAGACGGCCCTCACCGGGCTCGCCGGAAACGGCGCATCACGGACGGCGAGGCGCCGCACCGGAAGCAGATAGGCCGCGTCGGCCAGGTCCGCGAGCACCTGCGTGACCCCTCCTCGGCGCAGCCTTGCAGCGACCCCCTGAAGCTCCCGCCACACCCCTCCCCGCACCCCACCCACGAAGACCGGGCGGGTGACGGCTCCGGCGGTCACCAGGTCCTCCAGCCCCGAAAGCTGCCGCACGACTGCTCGCGCACTGTCGCCACAGATCAGCAGCAATGCCTCGACTTCTCGACGACACGCCAGCTCCGCCGCCGCCCGGTCCAGGGTGACGCCCGCACCGAGGTTCACGACCCTCACGCCTCGGCAGCTCAGCCGCATGGACACCAGAAAGCTGTCGACCGGGGACGCCGACTCGCCGATCGCGCCGATGATGACCGTCCGCGCCCCAACACCGTGCTCCAGCTCCACCACCGTCTCCCCCACCAGCCACCTCGGCACGAGCGGCCCGTCGGCCGCCTCGGTTTCATCCGACACTCCCACTCTAAAAACCGGTCGAATGGTATGTCAACGAAAGTCGGTCGAACGGCTTGTTTCAGCGTGATGGGCGGCCAGAAGGGATTTTTTCTCCGACACATTCACCCTGCTCCTCTCGGTCCACCGGGCTGCCACGAACGGGGGCCGCGCCCACCGGGCGACGATGCCGCTCCGCAGCGTCGATCGCAGGGCCTGACGCTTGGCCGACAGCGCGGGGTCCCGATGCCGAGATGGGCCGCAGGAGCCGCAGGAAAGGTCAACACGTGGTGCGGAGCGCAACCGAACTGCGCGGATCAGTGTTCACCGCGCATCCGGCACGAACGGTGGTGATGGCGTTGGGGCTCGCCGTCCTCGGCGGGACCGTGCTGTTGATGCTGCCGGTCGCCGCCGCGGACGGGCACGGGACCGACCTCGTCAACGCGCTGTTCACGGCCACCTCTCACCGAGGAGTTACCTCCCGCACAAACGCTGCCTCTGCCGACCGAGTTCGGGAGGAGAGTCAGCGGTGACCGGGCATGATCGGATCGGTGGGCTCGACGGCCATGTATGTCTCGGCCGTCCTTGCCTCCAGCACCCCGCCTCTGGCTTCGGGCCCTTCCACCACGAGGGGAGCACCGCGCAAAAGTCCGGCCGGCACCTCTTGGGTCCTGTATGCGTTGGCCATCTCCCGCCTGACCGCCACCAGTCGCTCATCCTCGCGCTCGTAGAAGGTGCGCCGCGCTTTGCGGCTCATCTCCTCACGTTCCTCGTCCGCCCCGCGCCGCACGAGGAACGGAGCCGCAGGGAACAGGGGCTCCTCCGCTGGGATCTCCGTCTGCATCTGGTGCAGACGGGCGCAGGCCGCGTACAAGCCACGCGACAGGCCAAGGTGGAGGCCGATACCGGGGATACGCCCGACCACGAACTCCTTCACGGTGGAGTGCTGTTCCTGTCGAAACCGTTCGTAAGGCACCCCTTCGGCCGGCACACGCCCGCGTAGATCGCGGGTCCCGGCATCTAGTTCAAGCGGCCTCATGGCGCTCTCCCGCCTGGATGGTCCGCCAGGTCCCGGCCCCGTTTCCGCAAGCGGGACGACCCGCAGGTCCTGGACTGCCCCGAACGCCAAGGCTCTGAAGACGAGAAGTTGGTCCCGCGCGACACTGAGCAGATCGTCCGGAGTCTCGTCCAGTGAGGGTTCGCCTCCGTCACTCGGGGGGTCCGGTACGGAGTGGACGCCGCCGACCGGGGACGGGCCCACGAGAGTGGTGTGCACCATCATGACGAGGTGGTCGTCCTCCCAGCGGCCGGGCTCCGGCAGTACCGTTCCGCAGAGCACCTGCCGGTGCGCGACGGCGATCTCCGCCGTCGCCTGGTCCAGCTGCCACTGTCCGTCGCGCATGTCGCCGACTCCCAGTGACTTGCGCGCCTTGGCTTCGATCAGCCACGGCAGCGCCTCGACCGCGTGATCGCCGTAGAGATCTGGGAGCTTCTTCGTCGGATCCACCAGCTCGGGTATGCCGCAAGCCTCCAGGTGCACGGTGGCCGGCAGCCCCGCCATACCGACCGTCAGCCACTGGGCCATCGTCATGCCCAGGTGGTATCCAAAGGCGGCATGGGCGCTGCGTTCTGTGCCGTGGCGGTAGACGGCGTTCACGAACAGCCGCCGCTCCGCCGCTCCAGCAGGCGCCTTGAAATCCTTGAGTGTGAGATACGCCTGCAGTGGGGCAACGCGGGCGATGAGTTCGTTGACGGCGAATGCCGGCGTCTTCCGCAGCCAGGGTGCCAGGTCGCGGCCCGCGCTGGTCGCCGCCGTCACGAGGTGCCGCCAAGTGGTGGTGGCCAGGTACTCACCGTCTGCCGGGAGCGCGTCGGTCACCGGCCATGGCTGCGCGGCCTTCGGCGCCTGGCGGCGGTCCCACTTGGCCAGGTCTCCGTCGGAGCGCACGCGGACAGGTATGTCGAGAGCGTCGGCCAGCGTGAAGGTGAAGTCCGAAGCCTCGGGAGGAGGGGTGAACGCCATGAGGGGAGCCTGCCAGAGCGCGCGACTCCACCTCCATCAGTGACCGGAATGGACGGTCCGCGTTCAGCACCACATCGGCCAGTTCGAAGAGCGCGTCCGCACGTCTGGTCAGGAGAACTCGTCCCGAAGGAGTGACCTGGTCGGCGTGGTGGCTCTCGTAGAGGTGACTGCGGTGTTCGGCGGTCAGGCCGAGCCAGGCGGTGACCTCGGCGTCGGCGTCCCATCCACGCATGGCCTTCCCTACGGCCTCGCAGACCTCTTGCCCGTAAGTGTCCACCAGCGACACGGGCAGCTCGCACAGCGCCAGGTAAGCGACGTCGTGGGCGTCGAGTCGCCGTTCGGCTCGGGAGCAAGGCCGGACCGGCTCGGACGACGGACGTTGCCCGGCCGCGGGCGGGGCCGACCGTTCGTCCAGGTGCTTGGCCATCGCGCTGACCTGGGACTTCGACAGCTGAGTGACGCCCAGGGACTCGGCGAGCTTCTCGACCCGGCGGGTGGAGACACCGAGCAGGTAGGCGGTGGCGACCACCGAGATCAGGGCCTGCTCGGCCCGGCGGCGGTGCTCCAGGAGCCAGTGCGGGAAGTAGCTGCCCTGCCGCAGTTTGGGAACGGCGAGCTCGAGGGTGCCGGCGCGGGTGTCCCACTCGCGCGGGCGGTAGCCGTTGCGGTGGTTGACCCTCTCGTCGCTGACCTGCCCGTACTCGGCATTGCAGAGGGCATCGGCCTCCGCCGACATGAGGGCGTCGGCGAACGTCTTGACCATCGCGCGCAGCAGGTCCGGACTCGCCGAGTCGAGATTGTCCTCAGCGAGGACGTGCAGGGGCAGACTGTCGGGTGCGGTCATCGTGCTGATCTCCTTCGAAGACTTGGTCGTCTTGAAAGATCAGCCGGTGGCCGTTCTCATATCCGGACCCTCACTCCGACGCCGGGCCAGACGCCCGGATCAGGCGGGAACCCGTACACCACTTCCCAGGACGCAACCCCGCCAGCACACGAAGTACCTCCTGGGACCAACGTGCACAGCGCCCTTGCCGGTGCCGACGGCGGCTGAGCGGCAAGGCCGGACTCGGTCTCTCAGTCCGGTCACCTGCCGCGCAACGACTCCGAGTCGGTCGATCCCAGATGCCCGAGTTCAACGGAGCGTAGTCAGCACCAAACCAGCACGGGAGTCAGCACGGCACCGTCGAATCACCCTGAACCACGCGTCCCGGGTGGCACTCGTTTCGACCACCGCCGGTCCCCTGAACCGCCTTTCCCTGAGCCGGCATGGTGGCCGCGCGCATAGCCGACCCCCGAACTATGTCGCCCCGCCACATGTGCGCCTGACCTGCGGATTCCTACGGTGTGGCAACACGCAAACGTCCCCGTCACACCCCAGGAAGTGGTGCCGATGTCGTCGCCCGCAACCGCTCCACCAGCTCCGGACAACCTCAAGCGCATCGTCGCCGCGTCCCTCATCGGCACCACCATCGAGTGGTACGACTTCTTCCTCTACGGGTCGGCCGCCGCGCTGGTCTTCAACCAGCTGTTCTTCCCGGACTCCGACCCGCTGGTCGGCACGCTGCTGTCGTTCCTGACGTATGCCGTCGGGTTCGCCGCGCGGCCGCTCGGCGCGCTGGTGTTCGGGCACTACGGGGACCGGCTCGGGCGCAAGAAGCTGCTGGTGCTGAGCCTGTTGATGATGGGCGGGGCGACGTTCGCCATCGGTCTGCTGCCCACACACGCCGTCATCGGCAGTGCCGCACCGGTCCTGCTGACCGTGCTCCGGCTGGTGCAGGGCTTCGCGCTCGGCGGTGAGTGGGGCGGCGCCGTGCTGCTGGTGTCGGAGCACGGTGACGCGCGCCGGCGCGGGTTCTGGGCGTCGTGGCCGCAGACCGGCGCCCCGGCCGGGCAGTTGCTGGCGACCGGTGTGCTGGCGCTGCTGACCGCCGTATTGTCGGAGTCGGCGTTCGGCTCCTGGGGCTGGCGGATCCCCTTCCTGCTCTCCGGAGTTCTGGTGATCGTCGGTCTGTGGATCCGGCTCTCCGTCGACGAGTCGCCGGTGTTCCGGCAGGCGCTGGAGCGTGCCGAGACGCGCGAGGCGGACGCCGCCGCCGAGCGCATGCCGCTCGTGGCGGTGCTCAAGCACCACTGGCGGGACGTGCTGGTGGCGATGGGCGCGCGGATGGCGGAGAACATCAGCTACTACGTGATCACCGCGTTCATCCTGGTGTACGCCACCACCTCGGCCGGGGTGTCCAAGCAGACCGCGCTCAACGCCGTGCTCATCGCCTCCGCGCTGCACTTCGCCGTGATCCCCGCCTGGGGCGCCCTGTCGGACCGGCTGGGGCGGCGACCGGTGTACCTGATCGGTGCGGTCGGCGTGGGGCTGTGGATGTTCCCCTTCTTCGCGCTCATCGACACCGGGGGCTTCGGCGCCCTGCTGCTCGCGGTGACCGTGGGTCTCGTCATGCACGGGGCGATGTACGCACCGCAGGCCGCCTTCTTCTCCGAGATGTTCGCGACCCGGATGCGCTACTCCGGCGCCTCCATCGGCGCCCAGTTCGCCTCGGTCGCGGCCGGCGCCCCCGCCCCGCTGATCGCCACCGCGCTGCTGTCGGACCACGGCACCTCCACCCCGATCGCGCTCTACGTCATCGCCGCGAGTCTCGTCACGGTCGTCGCGATCCTGGCGGCCGAGGAGACCCGGCACCGGGATCTCGCGGACGTGTCCCCGGCGGATGAGCCGGACGTGCCCGTCAGGACCGAGGCCGCGCAGGACGCCCGCGCCCTCTGATCCCGTTCCTCGGCCCCGGCCCCCGTGTCCGCCCCCCGGCGGACACGGGGGTCAGGGCTGTGCGGGCGGCGGCTGTGTGATGCCGGACAGGCGGTGCAGGCGCAGGGCGAGCTGGATCTCCAGGGCGCGCTGCGGGCTCTGCCAGTCGTCGCCGAGGAGCCGGCCGACACGGTCCAGCCGCTGCGCGACCGTGTTGACGTGGACGTGCAGTTCGTCCTTGGTGCGGGCCGGACTCGTCCCGCACGCGAAGTACGCGTCGAGCGTGCGCAGCAGCTCGGTGCCGCGCCGCTCGTCGTACGCCACGACCCGGCCGATCGTGCGGTCGACGAAACCCGCGACGTCCCGCTCCCCCGCCAGCAGCAGGCCCAGGAACCCGAAGTCCTCGGCGGCGGAACCGTCGCCCGCGCGGCCGAGCAGCCGCAGGGTGTCGAGGCAGCGGCGGGCCTCCGCGTACGCCGTGGCCACCGTGTCCGGGCGGGCGAGGAGCTGTCCGACCGGGGCGGAGGCGCCGACCGTGACCGGTTCGTGGACGGCCGTGCCCAGGTCGCGGGCCGTGCGGCGGGCCAGGCCGGTGGCGGTGTCACCGGGAGCGAGCGGCAGCACCAGGACCGTGCCGCCGTCGCGGGCGGCGGCGAGGCCGTGGCGGGTCGCCGCGAGGTGGGAGGCCGCGGCCCACAGGCGTCTGCGGGCGTCGGCCTCCTGGTCGGCGTCCGCGGTGCCGCTCTCCAGCCGGGCGGCGAGCACGGCGTGCGTGGCGTCGAGGTCGGCGCGCAGCCGGGTCGCCCGCTCGCGCAGCAGGCGCGGGTCGCGGTCGCGGGCGTCGAGCAGGTCGTCGAGCAGTTCGCCGCGGACGCGCTGCTCGGCCTCGGCTGCGGAGCGGCGGGCCAGCAGCAGCAGCGAGGTGACCATGGCGGCACGCTCGAGGGTGCGCTGGTCGACGGGGTCGAGGCCCGGGTGGCCGCGCAGGACGAGCGCGCCGAGGAGTTCGTCGCCGGCGGCGACGGCGGCGATCCAGTCGTCCCCGTGCCGCACGGCGTGCCCCTCGGCGCGTGAGGACTCCAGGGCCGTCGCGGGCGCCGCCACGGCTTCGGTGAACTCGACGGCGCCGTCCAGGACCTGGGAGACGGCGGCGGCCACGTCGTGCACCCCGCCGCCGCGCAGGACCAGCTCGGCGAGGCGGTCGTGGACGTCGGAGGCGCGCTCGATGACGCCGCTGCGGTCCTGGATGATCTCGTTGGCCCGCTCCAGGCCGGCCAGCGCCTCACGGGTCTCGGCGAGCAGGTTGGCCGTGTCGATGGCGGCCGCGGCGAGCGCGGCGAACGAGCCCAGCAGGGCGATCTGCTCCCGCTCGAACACCCGGGAGCGGCGGTCCGCGGCGAACAGCACCCCGATGACGTGGTCCCCCAGCGTCAGGGGCACGCCGACGATGGCGACGAGTCCTTCGTCGCGCACCCCGCTGTCGATGGAGCGGGTGTGCTGGAAGCGGTCGTCGCGGAAGTAGTCGTCGGTGACGTAGGGGCGGGCGGTCTGGGCGACGAGGCCGCCGAGCCCCTCGCCCATGCCGAGACGCAGCTGCTGGAAGCGGGCCGCCACCGAGCCTTCGGTGACCCGCATGTAGGTGTCGCCCCGCTCCGGGTCGTTCAGGCTGAGGTAGGCGACGTCGGTGCCGAGCAGGGAACGGGCGCGCTGCACGATCGCGCGCAGCACGGCGTCCAGGTCGCGCAGTCCGGCGAGGTCGTGGGCGGTCTCGAACAGGGCGGACAGCTCGGCCTCACGGCGTCGGCGCCCCTCCATCTCGGAACGCACGCGCAGGGCGAGCAGCTTGGCCCGCTCCAGGGCCGCGACCCGCTCGGCGGGCAGGCCCTCGGCGCGGGCGAGCAGCACCGGCTGTTCGTAGGCCTCGGCGGGGGCGCCGCGGGCCAGCAGCTCCAGGAACGGCGCCTCGGCGCTGTCGGCGACGGGCCGGCCGGCGTCGGGGCGGGACCGGCCCGGCGGGCCGGTGGCGGAGGCGGACCGCTCGGCGGAGCGGAGGTGATCGCGGGGCATGGGTCTCAGGATTCCTCATCCGGCGGCCGCCCCGTCAGGCCTGTGGAAAACCTCGCGGGCCGACGGCCGGCCGCGGTCGGCGTCAGGGGCTCAGTGCGCGGTCCAGCCGCCGTCCAGGACCAGCGAGGCGCCGGTGACGAAGGAGGCCCGCGGGCCGCACAGGTAGGCCACCGCCTCGGCGACCTCCTCCGGTTCGATCAGGCGCTTGACCGCGCTGTCCTGCAGCAGCACCTCGGACACCACGCGCTCCTCGGGGATGCCGTGGGTGCGGGCCTGGTCGGCGATCTGCCTCTCGACCAGTGCGGTGCGCACATAGGCGGGGTTCACACAGTTCGAGGTGACACCGTGGGCGGCGCCTTCCAGGGCGGTGGTCTTGGACAGCCCTTCCAGGCCGTGCTTGGCGGCCACGTAGGCGGACTTGTAGGCCGAGGCGCGCAGGCCGTGCACGGAGGAGATGTTCACGACGCGCCCCCAGCCCTGTCCGTACATGTGCGGCAGGGCGCCCCGGATGAGACGGAAGGGGGCCTCCAGCATCACGGTGAGCACCGTGTGGAAGACGTCCGGCGGGAACTGCTCGATGGGGCGTACCAGCTGGAGTCCGGCGTTGTTGACCAGGACGTCCGTCCCGGCGGCGGCGGACTCGGCGGCGTCCAGGTCGGTGAGGTCCAGGACGTGCGGTTCGACGGCGCCGCCCAGGTCCGCGGCCGCGGCGGCGAGCGCCTCCAGCCCCTCGGCGTCCCGGTCGACGGCTCTGACCTTGGCGCCGGCGACCGCGAGCCGCAGCGCGCAGGCGCGGCCGATGCCGCCGGCGGCCCCGGTGACGAGCGCGGTGCGGCCGCCGAGGTCGAGGAGGGTGTCATGGGGGGCCGGGAGGGCACTGGGCGCGGTCATGGGGTTGACCCTAGGCAGCACGCCCCGGTCGACCCATGTGGGCGCGCACCACAGTTCAGCCGTTTCCAGTGGGGTCGAGCCATGTGGGTGCGGGCTCGAACCAGGTGGGTGCGTCGGCAAGGGCCTGCTTGATGCGGAAGCTCGCGAAGTCGTTCAGCTCGGGGAGCGCGTCCACGGCGAACCAGCCGACGTCCAGGGACTCGTCGTCGTTGACCCGCGCCTCGCCGCCGACGGCGCGGCAGCGGAAGGTGATGTCCATGTACTGGCAGATGTCGCCGTTGCCGTACGTCACCGGCTCCAGGGCCTGGACCAGCACGATCCGCTCGACCGCGCAGCGTACGGCGGTCTCCTCCTCGACCTCCCGCACCGCGCAGACGGCGGGCTGCTCCCCCGGGTCGGGGATGCCGCCGATGACCGACCACTTACGGGTGTCCGCCCGGCGGTTGAGCAGCACGCGGTCCTCGTCGTCGAAGACGAGGGCCGTGACGCCGGGCAGCCACAGCAGCTGGTGGCCGGCGGATGCGCGCAGGGTGCGGATGAAGTCAGGAGTAGCCATGCCCCCGACCTTAACGGGCACCCGGGAGCGCGCCCGGGCACGTCAGGCGGCGTGCGGTGTCCCCTCACCGGTCGCCGGTGCGCCGGGCGCGCACCCGCACGGCGACGCCCCGGCCGAGACCGCCCGCGGCGAGAAGGACGAGGGCCGCCTCCGGGAGGGCGCCGAGCCGGGTGGCGGGTGTCTGCGAGGTGCGCAGCGGCACCTCCTGCACCAGCGAGTCGGCGACGAACATGCCGGTCCTCTGAGTGATCCTTCCGTCCGGCATGATGACGGCGCTGACGCCGCTGGTCACCGGCACGGTGACGGCGCGGCTGTGCTCGACGGCGCGGACCCGGGACATGGCGAGCTGCTGGTAGGTCATCTCGCTGCGGCCGAAGGTGGCGTTGTTGCTGGGCACGGAGATCATCTTGGCGCCGTCGGTGACGGTGTCGCGCACGGCCCAGTCGAAGGCGGCCTCGTAGCAGGTGACCAGGCCGACGGCGGCGCCGTCCCGGTCGAACACGCCCGGCTCGGAGCCGCGGCTGAAGTCCTGGCGGACCATCGAGGTCCACTCCTCGTTGATCGCGCCGACCAGGGAGCGCAGCGGGAGGTACTCGCCGAACGGCTGGATCTGCCGCTTGTCGTAGGTGTCGACCGGGCCCTCCACCGGGTCCCAGAGGACCTGCTCGTTGAGCAGCTTCCCGTCCCGGGAGACCACCGCGCCGACCGAGACCGGCGCGCCGACGGCCTTCGCGGCGCGGTCGACGACCTGGCGGGCGTCCTCGTTGGCGAAGGGGTCGATGTCGGAGGAGTTCTCCGGCCACAGCACGATGTCCGGCCGCTCGGCACGGCCGGCGGCGACCTCGGCGGCCAGTCGCTCCGTCTCGCGCGCGTGGTAGTCGAGGACGGCCCGTCGCTGGGCGTTGAAGTCGAGCCCGAGACGGGGCACGTTGCCCTGGACGACGGCGACGGTGACCGTGCCGCTCTCGGCCCTGTCGCTGACCAGCGTGCGCGCCGCGAACGCCCCGGCCACCGGCACGGCGACGCTCAGCACGCCGACGACCGCGGCGGCCCGGTGCGGGACGCCGGCGCGCCGCGTCTTCACGGCGAGCCGCACCAGCTCGTACAGGCCGAATCCGCAGAGCACCACGGCGAAACCGAGGACCGGGGTGCCGCCGAGCGCGGCGAGCGGCAGGAACACGCCGTCGGCCTGGCCGAACGCGATCTTGCCCCAGGGGAAGCCGCTGAACGGCACGCGCGCGCGTGCCGCCTCGCCGGCGATCCACAGCGCCGCCGCCCACACCGGCCACCCGGGCAGACGCGACACCACGGTGATCCCCGCGCCGGCCAGCGCCACGTACACCGCCTCGATCACCACGAGCGCGAGCCACGGGCCGGGGCCGACCTCCACGCCGGTCCACACCAGCAGCGGCAGCAGGAACCCGAGGCCGAAGAGGTAGCCGAGGCCGAGGCCCGCCTTCCAGCTCCGGCCGCGCAGCACCCAGCCGAAGGCGGCGAAGGCGGGCAGGGCCAGCCACCACAGGGCGCGCGGCGGGAAGCTGACGTAGAGGAGGAGGCCCGCGAGCGCGGCGGCGACGGGCGGGAGGAGGCGCGCGCGCCACTTCTGCCAGGCCGAGGGCGTGGTCTGCGGCGGCATGGGGTCCGACGCGCCGACGGAGGTTGCGGTGACGGTCACTCGGGGAGTCTACGGCGCGTGACCTGGGGCGGGACAGCACGGTCGTACGGCGCCGGGACGGCCGGACGGTGCGCGGTCCCGGTGCCCGGCACCGTTTCCGCGCGGGTCGTCACTGGGCGTCCCCGAAGGGGCCACCAGCCGTTACCGTGTGCCGGTGCCTTGTCCGCGTGGCCCGTCGGGGCCCGCGGGCGGGGGCCGTCACAGCTCGGGGGCACGACGTGGGGCGGAGCGCGGGGTGGGTTCCACAGGTTCGGCGGACGGGACGTCCGCCGGTGCGGACGCGGACGGCGAGAGACGGGCCGGGCCGGACGCGGCGGGTGTGGTGGTGCTGGGCGCGTGCGCGGCCTGGCCGCTGATCACGGCGGCGGCCCGTGACGGCCGGCCGGAGGGGGTGCTGCTGGCGGTGCTGGCCGTGGCCGCGGGGTACGCGGCGGGCCGCATCGGCGGCGCGCCGCTGCCATCGGCCTGCCCCGTGACGGGCGCAGCCCACGACCGTCCGAGCGGCGCCGGCCCGGCGCCGGGCGGGGCCGCGGGGGTTCTCACGGAAGCACCGTGGCCGGGCACGACCCCTCCGACGACCGCCCCGTCCCGTCGCACCGGCGGACAGCACCACCGGGCGGTCACGCTTCTCCGTGACCGCGCCACGTCCGGGGAGAGCCGCACCGGCCGCCCCGCTTTGCGGCCGGCGCGGGCCACATGGTCCGGCGGCACGGCGCCCGGACCCGCGCATCACGTCGTCCACGAAGCGCCCACCGGTCGGGGGCGACGCGCGCCCGCCCCGCCGGCGAGGCGCCGTGCGCCGGGAGCCCGTCCCCTCACAGCTTCGTCCCCGGCCGCCTCAGCCGCAGCCGGTCGCGGATGACGCGGACCGCCGCCTCCGCGTCGTCCACCGTCACGGTGAACGTGTGGCCGTCCGCGAGCCGGAGGACCACGCCCTCGCCGCGGCGGACGACGACCGCCGTCCCCTTCTCGGGGCGCCAGCGATAGCCCCAGCCACCCCAGTGGCGGGGCGTGACGTGCGGGGCGAACTCGGCACCCGCGACATGGGACAGCGGGATGCGGCGGCGCGGCACGCCGATGTGGCCGCAGCGCACCTCGAGGTGGTCCTCGTCGACGCGCAGGGCCACGTGCACGAAGGCGAGGGTGCCGAACAGCACCAGGAGGCCGGCCGCGATGCAGCCGACGACGGCCATGGCGAGCGGCGCGCCACCGGACGTCCACGCGGAGTCGACGGCCAGGGCGATGCCGAGCGCCATGCACGCGACGCCGATCAGCGCCAGAAGCCACTGGAAGCGGGCGGTGGCGCGACCGGTCCAGACCTCGGAGTACAGGCCGTGCTCGCCGGAGCGGTGGTCCCTCATGCCTCGAGGCTACTCAGGATCCGCCCCGTCGGTACTTCGTCGCGGGCCGTTACTGAGCCGTCCGGGCGGGGACGGCCGCCTGGAGCAGCCCGCCCTCCGGATAGGTGAGGGCGGCCTCGGGCAGCGGGCCCGGGCGCCCGCTGAGCAGCACGGTCAGCGTGCCGGTGGCGGGGGCGTCGGGGACGGGCTGCTCGCCGAGCCGCCGCAGGGCCTGGGCGGCCACCGCGCCGGCGGAGCCGTGCAGGGCGAGCGGCCGCGGTCCGGGGCGCTGCACGGCGGCGCGGATGCGGTCGGCGACCAGCTCGTAGTGGGTGCAGCCGAGGACGACGGTGGTCACGTCGTCCGGGGTGAGTTCGGCGGCCGCGGCGACCGCGGCGTCGATCGCCGTGTCGTCGGCGCGCTCCACGGCCTCGGCCAGTCCCCAGCAGGGCACCTCGGTGACGGTCACGCCCGCGGCGAACCTCTTGATCAGGTCGCGCTGGTAGGGGCTGCCCGTGGTGGCGGGCGTGGCCCAGATGGCGAGCGGGCCGCCGCCGGCCGCGGCCGGCTTGATGGCGGGGACGGTGCCGACGACCGGCAGGTCGGGCTCGTGGCGGGCGCGCAGGGCGGTGAGGGCGTGCACGGTGGCCGTGTTGCAGCCGACGATCAGCGCGTCGGGCCGGTGCACGGCGGCCGCCTCGGCGACGGCCAGGGCGCGCTCGGTGAGGTCGGCGGGCGTCCTGGGTCCCCACGGCATGCCGTCGGGGTCGAGGGAGAGCACCAGATCGGCGTCGGGGCGCAGTCGCCGTACCGCGGCGGTGGCCGCCAGCAGTCCGATTCCGGAGTCCATGAGCGCGATCTTCACCCGGCCACGATAGACGATGAGCCGCTGCGGGGCCGTGCCGTGGGGCAGACTGCGCACGTGAGCGCCGTCGTGTGGAGTGCCGCCGTGTCCCTCGCCGCCTGGCTGTGGCTGCTGCTGTTCCAGGGGTGGTTCTGGCGCACGGACGTACGGCTTCCGGCGTCGCGCGACCCGGACGCGTGGCCGGACGTGGGCGTGGTGGTCCCCGCGCGGGACGAGGCGGCGGTGCTGCCCGCGAGCCTGCCGTCGCTGCTCGCCCAGGACTACCCCGGCCGGGCGGCGGTGTTCCTCGTCGACGACGGCAGCACGGACGGCACCGGGGACCTCGCCCGGGAGCTGGCCCGGCGGCAGGGCGGTCTGCCGCTCACCGTGGTCTCCCCCGGGGAGCCGCCGGCCGGGTGGACCGGCAAACTGTGGGCGGTGCGGCACGGCATGGAGCTGGCCCGCGCCGGGAACCCCGAGTACCTGCTGCTGACGGACGCCGACATCGCGCACGCCCCGGACAGCCTGCGGCGGCTGGTGGCGGCGGCCCGGACCGGCGGGTTCGACCTCCTGTCGCAGATGGCTCGGCTGCGGGTGGAGAGCCTGTGGGAGCGCCTGGTCGTGCCGGCGTTCGTGTACTTCTTCGCGCAGCTCTACCCGTTCCGCCGGATCGCCCGCCCGGGGTCGCGGACGGCCGCGGCGGCCGGGGGCTGCGTGCTGCTGCGCGCCGACGCCGCTGCCCGGGCGCGGATCCCGGACGCCGTGCGGCACGCCGTGATCGACGACGTGGCCGTGGCCCGTGCGGTCAAGCGGAGCGGCGGGCGCGTGTGGCTGGGCCTGGCGGACGCCGTGGACAGCGTGCGCCCCTATCCGCGGCTGCGTGACCTGTGGCGCATGGTGTCGAGGAGCGCGTACGCGCAGCTGCGGCACAGCCCGGTGCTGCTGGCGGGCACGGTGGCCGGTCTGGCGCTGGTGTACCTGGTGCCGCCGGTCGCGGTGGCCGTGGGCGCGGCGGCGGGGAGCCCGCCGTGCGCGCTGCTGGGTGCGGCGGCCTGGCTGGTGATGGCGGGGACGTACGTCCCGATGCTGCGGTACTGCCGGCAGCCGCTGTGGCTCGCCCCGCTGCTGCCGGTGACCGCGTTCCTCTACCTGCTGATGACGGTGGACTCGGCGGTGCAGCACCGCCGCGGGCGCGGTGCCGCCTGGAAGGGCCGCACCTACGCCCGCCCGGAGACCGCCGCCGAGGAGGTCTGACGGGGCGTCACTTGCGGCCGGGCGTCCAGTTCATGCCCCAGCCGTACGCGTGGTCGACGGTGCGCTGCGGGCTGACGCCGCGCTCGGGGACGAGGTAGCGGGCCTCGCGCTGGACGACCAGGTCGCCGCTGCCGTTGTTGCTGATGAGTGCGAGCGCGCACACCGTGGAGGGAACGGTGCACTCGTCGAGGGAGAAGTCGATGGGGGCGCCGTGCTGCGGGCGCAGGGTGACCGTCGCGTGCAGGTCGGCGAAGGAGCGGGCGCCCTCGTAGACTGTGACGAAGACGAGGATGCGCCGGATGAGGTGCCTGTGATCGAGGTTGACGGTGAGGTTCTCGCCGCTCGACGAGGCGCCGGTGCGGTCGTCGCCGTCGAGGTGGATGAAGGGCGGCTGGTGCAGCGAGCCGAAGGCGTTGCCGAGGGCCTGGACCACGCCCTTCCTGCCGTCGGTGAGCTCCCACAGGGCGCACAGGTCGAGGTCGGCGTGCATGGCGACCGGCCGGCCCAGTTTGGCGGCCCAGCCGGAGAACTGCTTGCGCACCTCCCAGTTGAGGTTGACGTGCAGGGAGCCCGAGGTGCCGCCCTGCTTGGACAGCGACACGGACGGCGCCGCCTTGGTGAGCGTCACCTTCGTCAGCCGGACCGGCGCCGGGGGCGCGGCCGGCGGAGGCGGGGGCTGCGGCACGGTGACCGTCGGGGTGACCGGCGGGGCCGGGGGCGCGACGGGTGCGGCGGGCGGGGCGGCGTGCTGCGGCTCGTCCACGGTGATGCCGTAGTCGGTGGCCAGTCCCTCGAGCCCGCTGCTGTAACCCTGGCCGACGGCGCGGAACTTCCAGACGCCCTGGCGCCGGTAGAACTCGCCGAGCACGAACGCCGTCTCGGTGGTGGCGCCGGCGCTGTCGAAGCGGGCGGCCACGGTGCCGTCCGCCGCGTCCTTCACCTCGATGGAGAGGTCCGGGACCTGCCCGAAGGCGCCGCCGTCGCTGGAGGCGGCCAGGACGACGGACTCGACGCCGGGTTCGACGCGGGCGAGGTCGACGAGCAGGGTGTCGGTCACCCGGCCCCCGGCCTGCCGCTTGCCCTCGTGGCGTACGGCGCCGGAGGCGTGGGCGGGCTGGTTGTAGAAGACGAAGTCGCCGTCGGAGCGGACCTTGCCGCCGGCCAGCAGCAGCGCCGAGGCGTCCGCGTCGGGGACGCCGGGGCCCGAGCTCCAGCCCACGTCCACCCGCAGTGCCGTGGCCGGCACCTGTGTGTTCGATCCCTTCGGCATTGACATGTCCCGCCCCCATCACAGGTCGCCGCGCCAGGCCGGTTCCCGGCATCCGTCGGTGTGCGTCCGTCCAACCTATTCCCCCGCGCGTCGGACGCCCACGGCGGCCGACGACATCGCGCTGATCGCGGCCCGCCCGCTCCCCCGCGCGGGGGCCGCCCACGCCCCACGGACGCGGACACTCCGTGCGACCGCCGGTAACACCCTGGGAGCTCGGCCTTTACACGAAAATCACGCGGCAGAAAGCCTGTTTTCCTCACATTCGCTCGCATTGGGGACCGGGAGTCACCCAGGGAGCGGAAAACAACCCTCTTATCGGTCTCCCCAACCGGCACATCGTGGGCTTAACTTATGTGCCATGACCTCCCCCCGCTCCATGTATGGCGGCGGCTACTCCTCCGCTGCCTTCCCGGACACCCCGATCTACGACTCGCTCGTGGCCGAGCGGGGCACCCCGCAGATCGCCCCGATCCGGGTCCCCGCCGCGTACGAGGCGCCGGGCAGTCACCTGCCCGCGCTTCCCTCGGCGTTGCCGGCCCTCCCGGCGGCACCGTCCCAGCCGTCCTACGGCTACGGCTACCCCCAGCCCGCGGCGCCGCAGCCCGCCCCTCTCCAGCAGGCGCACACGCCGTACATCCCGCAGCAGGCCACCGCGCCGCGCGGCTACCCCGGCCCCCAGCCGCAGCCGCCGCGCCCGCCCCAGCCCGCCGGGTACGAGGCGATGCGCCCCGCCGCCCCGCGGCCGGCGCCCGCGCCGTACCAGGACCCGTACAACAACCAGCAGTACCGGGGGTACTGAGCGGACCGGGGGCCGTCGTCCCGTGATGGCACGATGGCCCCATGCGGAACGCTCGTGTGCGCTCGATCCACGTTCATCCGGTCAAGGCCTTCCGGAGCCTGCCGCTCCGGGAGGTCGTCGTGGAGCGCTGGGGTCCGGCCGGTGACCGGCGCTGGATGCTGATCGACGACGGGGGAAAGGTCGTCACCCAGCGCCGCCACCCGCGTCTGGCCCTCGCCGCCGCCGAGCCGCTGCCCGGCGGCGGCGTCGTGCTGTCCGCACCCGGCCGGGACCCGGTCACGGTGCCCGTGCCGGCGCCCAGCGCGACCGTCCCGGCGGAACTCTTCGGCGACAAGGTGGAGGTCGTCCCCGCCGAGGACGCGGCCGTGCACGCCTGGTGCAGCGGCTTCCTGGGCACTCCGGTACGGCTCGTGCACCTCGACGACCCGGCCGTGCGACGGCCGGTGGACCCCGCGTACGCGCTGCCCGGCGAGACGGTCACCCTCGCCGACGGCTACCCGCTGCTGCTCACCACGACCGCCTCCCTGGACCGGCTCAACTCCCTGATCGCACAGGGCGCGCACGCGGACGAGGGTCCGCTGCCGATGAGCCGCTTCCGGCCCAACGTGGTCATCGAGGGGACGGAGGCGTGGGCGGAGGACCGCTGGACCCGCGTCACGATCGGCGCGGTCCCGTTCCGGGTCGCCAAGCCGTGCGGACGGTGCGTGGTCACCACCACCGACCAGGACAGTGCCCTGCGCGGACGCGAGCCGCTGCACACCCTGGGCCGGCACCGGTCCGTCGACGGCCGGCTCGTCTTCGGCCAGAACCTGGTGCCCCTCTCCCCCGGCACCCTCCGGGCCGGCGATCCGCTGGAGGTCGTGGCCTGACGCACGACCGGGCGGATCCGCGCGGCGCGGGAACCCGGGCCCGCTCCGGCGCGTTGGGCTGCGTGAGGGGTCGGTGAGAGACCGGGCAGGGGGTGCGTGCCGTGCGGGCGGTCGGCGGACTGTGGCGCTGGCGGCGCAACCCGCTGCGCCGCGCCACCGACCTCGCGGAGGCCTGGCTGGCGCTCACCGCGCTCCTGCTGGTCACCCTCGCCGCACCGCTGGCCGGCGTCCTCGTCGGCAGCGCCGCGCACGCGTCGCTGCAGCGTTCGGCCCTCGCCCAGCAGCAGTCCCGTCACCTGGTGACGGCCACGGTGGTGCGCGAGCTCGAGCCCTCCCTGCCGGACACGGACCCGGAGCTGGCGGGCGGGGCCCCGGGCAGTCGCGTCCTGGCCCGCTGGACCGCCCCGGACGGCACCGACCGGCGGGAGCCCGTGCGGGCGCGCCTGCCGGACCCCCGGCCGGGCGGCACCTTCCGCATATGGACCGACGGCAGCGGGGACCGGGTCGCGCGCCCGCTGGACGCGGGCACGGCGACGGCGTACGCGGTGCTGGCGGGCGCGGGGGCCGGGCTGCTGGCCGCCGGGCTGTTCGAGGGCGGGCGGCGCCTGGTGCTGCGGCGCATGCTCGGCGACCGGTACGCCCGCTGGGACCGGGAGTGGGGCCGCGCGGGTCCGGACTGGGGCAGGGCGGGAGCCGACAGCTGACGGCGTTCCGGCTCCGGTCAACTCGCCGCCCCCGCGCACGCTACGGTGGTCCGGCCGAACCGATCGGCAGCGACTCGGGCGGGAACGGTCCACAGGTACGACGAGGTGGGGGCACGGCAACACCATGGCACAGGGCACGGTCCAGGTGACGCACACCGGCACATCGCGGTGGCGACGCCGCACGGGTGAGTACCCATCGCTCGCCGCCGCCCTGGAGGCCGCGGCCGAGGGCGACGTCCTCACCGTCGCTCCCGGCACCTACCGGGAGAACCTCGTCGTGCGGCGGGCGGTGACCCTGCGCGGGCCCGAGGGGGCGCCAGGATCGGTGCGCATCGCGCCGCCGGACGGGGTACCGCTCACCGTGCGCGCCTCCGCCGTGGTGCAGGACCTGCACGTGGAGGGGCAGGACGCCACCGCCCCGGCCGTGCTGCTGGAGGACGGCACCCCGGAGCTGCGGGACATCCGCGTGGTCAGCCGGTCCGCGGCCGGCATCGAGGTGCGCGGCGCCGCACGGCCCACGGTGCGCCGCTGCGCGGTCGACAACCCGGCGGGCGCCGGCATCGCCGTCCTGGACGGCGGGGGCGGGGTGTTCGAGGAGTGCGAGGTGGTCGCCGCCGGCCAGGCGGGCGTCGCCGTGCGCGGCGGAGGCCACCCCCGGCTGGAGCGCTGCCGGGTGCACCACGCTTCCGGTTCCGGGCTGACCGTGACCGGGGAGAACTCGGCGCTGGAGGCCGTCGGGTGCGAGGTGTACGAGGTGCGCGGCAGCGGGGTGCAGGTGACCGGCCGCGCCACCGCCCACCTCACCGACTGCGACGTGCACCGCACCACCGGGGACGGCGTCACGCTCGACACGGACGCCGTGCTGACGCTGGCCGACTGCCGCATCCACGACATCCCGGAGAACGCGGTCGACCTGCGCTCCCGTTCGGTGCTCACCCTGACCCGCACCACGGTGCGGCAGTTCGGCCGCAACGGCCTGTCGGTGTGGGACCCGGGCACGCGGGTCGACGCCAACCAGTGCGAGATCTTCGACAGCACCGGCGACTACCCGGCGGTGTGGGTGAGCGACGGCGCCACGGCCGTCCTGGAGTCCTGCCGGGTGCACGACGTGCCGGACGCCCTGTTCGTGCTCGACCGCGGCTCGCGCGCGGACGTCGTCGACAGCGACCTCTCGCAGGTGCGCAACACGGCGGTCTCGGTGAGCGACGGCGCGACCGCCCAGCTCGACGACTGCCGGATCCGGGAGGCGGCGACGGGCGCCTGGTTCCGTGACCACGGCAGCGGCGGCATCCTCAACAACTGCTCCCTGGACGGCACCCGGACCGGCGTCATCGTCACCAAGGGCGCCGACCCGGCCGTCGAGCGCTGCACGGTCGACTCCCCCGCCGAGGCGGGCGTGTACGTCTCCGCGGGCGGCCGCGGCACCTTCGAGCACTGCCGGGTCACGGGCAGCGGCGGCTACGGCTTCCACGTCATCGACGGCAGCCGTACGACGCTGCGCAAGTGCCGTACCGAGCGCTGCGCGCGCGGGGGTTACGAGTTCGCCGAGGGCGCCGACGGGACGTCCGGCTCGGGCGGACCGGTCGTCGAGGACTGCACGAGCGACGAGTCCGGCAGCCTGCGCGCCGAGCCGCCCGCGCCGGAGCCCGCGGTGCAGACGACGGGCCGCACCACGGGACTGCTGGGCACGGTCCCCGCCCCGGCCTCCGAGACCCCGGCCCCGCCCGCACCCGTGCCGGAAGCGCGGCGCCCGGCGCGCACCTCGAAGGACGTCCTCGGTGAACTCGACGCCCTGGTCGGCCTGGAGAGCGTCAAGCGCGAGGTGCGGGCCCTCACCGACATGATCGAGGTGGGCCGGCGCCGGCAGCAGGCCGGGCTGAAGGCGGCGTCCGTCAAGCGGCACCTGGTGTTCACCGGCTCCCCCGGCACCGGCAAGACCACCGTGGCGCGCCTGTACGGCGAGATCCTCGCCTCGCTCGGGGTGCTGGAGCAGGGCCACCTGGTCGAGGTGTCCCGCGTGGACCTGGTCGGCGAGCACATCGGCTCGACGGCGATCCGCACCCAGGAGGCGTTCGAGAAGGCGCGCGGCGGGGTGCTGTTCATCGACGAGGCGTACGCGCTCTCGCCGGAGGACGCGGGCCGGGACTTCGGCAAGGAGGCCATCGACACGCTGGTGAAGCTGATGGAGGACCAGCGGGACGCGGTGGTGGTCATCGTGGCCGGCTACACGGCCGAGATGGAGCGCTTCCTGTCGGTCAACCCCGGTGTGGCGTCCCGTTTCTCGCGGACGATCACGTTCGGCGACTACGGTCCCGGGGAACTGCTGCGGATCGTGGAACAGCAGGCCGAGGAGCACGAGTACCGGCTGGCGCCGGGCGCGGCCGAGGCGCTGCTGGCGTACTTCACCGACATCCCCAAGGGCCCCGCGTTCGGCAACGGGCGCACGGCGCGGCAGACGTTCGAGGCGATGGTGGAGCGGCACGCGAGCCGTGTCGCCCAGCTCGACGAGCCCACCACCGACGACCTGACGCTGCTGTACGCGGAGGACCTGCCCGCGCTGCCCTGAGCGCGGGCCGTCACGCCGCCGGGCCGGGTTCCCCGGTGTGGCGCGGGGCGGGCACCTCGGGCCGCAGCCGGGCGAGCAGGCGCCGGCGTTCCTCCGCGAACGCCGGGTCGGCCTGGTAGTCGGAGTGGCCGAGGATCGGCGCGGGCAGCGGATGGTCCGCGGTGCGGCCGTAGGCGAGAGGGTCCTTCAGCGGCGGGCGGTCCACGTCGGGTCCGCCGTCCCCGGGCAGCCGCACGGGGCCGCCGATGGGGTCGGTGCGCCGGTACAGGTTGCGCCAGCAGTCGACCTCCCGGTGCAGGGAGCCGAGCGCGTCCGGGCCGAAGTGCGCGGGGAACCAGCGGCCGTACAGCCGCTCCAGCGGGGAGCCGTAGGTGAGCAGGGCGACGCGCCGGCGGGCGGACGGCGGGAGCTGCCAGGCCGCCGCGGCGGCGAGCACGCTGCCCTGGGAGTGCCCGGAGAGCACCAGCCGTCCGCCGGTGGCGCGGGTCCAGGTGGCGATCCGCCAGGTCAGGTCGGGCACCGCGCGCTCGGCGTAGCAGGGCGGCGCGAAGGGGTGCGCGGCGCGCGGCCAGAAGGTGCCGACGTCCCACAGGATCCCTATGGTGCGGCGGGCGGAGGCGTCCTTGTAGGCGCGGCGGCCCCAGGTGACGAGGAGGACGAAGCCGAGGCCGATCAGCCAGGAGCCGAGGGCCTGCGCGGTCTGCGCGGCGCCGTGCACCACGGGGTGGGCGCCGCGCGCCGCCTCGCCGGGCGTCCTCCCGGTGGCCATCGCGCCGGCGAGGGCTCCGGCGCCCAGCAGCAGGGTGGCGGCGGAGGTGACGGCGAGGATGCGCGGTCCGCGGTCGGTGAGGGCGGCCATGGCGCGCACCGACGCGATGCGGCGGGTGCGGCCGGGGTCGGCCGTCTCGGCCGGGTACTCGTCCTCCACGACGGCACGCTCGGCCCGTGCGAGGTGCCAGGCGCGGCGGGCGAGCCAGCCGCACATGACGAGGAGCAGCACGAGCAGCGGGGGGATGACGGACGCCTGCCAGGTGAGCAGGACCGGCGGGCCGGGGAGGGAGGCGCGGGTGCCGTCCAGCCAGTCGGACACCCGTTGCGAGACGCCGCCGGACATCACCCCGCCGAGGGCGCAGGCGAGCATGGCGACCGCCGGTCCGGCCAGCCCGCGCAGCGCGGTGCGCCGGTCGGGGTCGGTGCGGTGCAGGGTGTGGGCGACGCCGGCGAGGACGATCACCAGCAGGCCCTGCGCGAGGGTGAGGGCGCCGAAGGTGACGTCGCCCGGCAGCCGGTCCGTGGACTGCCAGCCGGGGCGTTCCCATCCGGCGTACAGCGCGCTGAGGACGAGCAGGGCGAGGGCGGCGAGGGGCAGTGCGCGCACCAGCGGGCGGTCCGCCTCGTCGTCGAGGCGGCGTTCGCTGCGGCCGCGGCGGCAGACCACCCACACCACCGCGCAGGCCCCGGCGGCCAGCGCCGCCTCCAGCGTCACGCCCAGGACGGCGAGGGCGGCGGGACCGCCCGGTTCGCGGTCGTACCGGGCGGCGGCGGAGCCGACGGCGGCGGCGACCGTCAGCAGCGCGGCGGCGGTGTGCGCGGCGCGCAGCCGGGCGCCCAGCCGGCGGCCGTACCAGAAGCCGGGCCGGTTGAGCGCGGACGGGCCGGTGTCCTCCTCCGGCGCGGACGCGTCGGCCATCGGCTGCTGCGACTCGTACGCGCTCCAGGTGCGCAGGGACAGGAACCACAGCAGACCGGTGAGGGCGGCGGGCACCAGGGCGGCGAGGGCGAGCCGGCGGCCCGGGGCGCTCCACCAGCCGCCGTCGGCCGACATGAAGCCGAGCCAGGAGTGCCGGTCCGCGCAGGCGGGCGTGCCCGCGCACTGCCAGGCGGTCAGGTCGAGGGCGACCTCGCAGGCGGCGGCGACGAGCAGCACGGTGAGGCTGAGGCCGGTCAGCCGCACCAGCAGCCCGTACAGCCGGACCGTGCGGCGGCGGCCGTGGGCGCTGGGGCGCATCCAGTGGGCGAGGTTGACCACCATGAAGGGCAGGAGCAGCAGCCACAGGGCGCGGGTGCCGTTGCCGGAGGTGAGGTTGCACCAGACGTACGCCTCGGGGACCGGTCCGTCGCGGCGGACGGCGGGGTCCCGCTCGGCGTCGGCGTCGGCGGCGCGGCGGAACACGGCGGCGACGTCGTCGCCGGTGACGCGGACCGTGCGCGGGTCGTCGAGCATCCGCTCCGGGGTGGTGCCGCCCACCCCGTGCACCAGGAGCTCCAGGGCGGTCCCGGGCCCGGCGGGCCCCCCGGCGGCCGGCGCTCCGCCGTCCTCCGCCGGTCTGTGCTGCTGTGCGTTCCCCACCACGTCGCCTCCCCCGTGACGCCCCGTCGGCCCCGTCCGTGCGGGACAGGATCTCCCGTATCCGGACGGTGCGCATTCGTCGTCACATGACTTCCCCGGTCCGTGTGACGCGCACGCATCACAGGGGTGACCAGAAGCATCATGTACGCGACGAGCCACCGGTGACGCCGCCCGGGGTCCGGCATGGGAGGATGGGAGGTCCGCGCACCGGTGCCGGGAGGATGCCGCCCGACGCCGTGGACGTGCGGGCGGGTGTCGGACGGCTGTGCGGCGAAAGGACCGGAGCGTACGTGAGCGAGAATCAGAACCTGCTCGCCGAGCAGCGGCGCGCCCTGATCCTCGACGAGGTCCGGCGGCGGGGCGGGGTCCGGGTCAACGAGCTGACCCGGAGGCTCGGCGTGTCGGACATGACGGTCCGCCGCGACCTCGACGCGCTGGCCCGGCAGGGCGTTCTGGAGAAGGTGCACGGCGGCGCGGTCCCGGTGGTCGAGGCGAGCACGCACGAGCCGGGGTTCGAGGCCAAGTCCGGTCTGGAGCCGACCGCCAAGGAGGACATCGCGCGCGCGGCGGCCGAGCTGGTGCCGCCGGGCGCGGCGGTCGCGCTGTCCGGCGGCACGACGACGTTCGCGCTGGCTCACCGGCTGACCGAGGTCCCCGATCTCACGGTGGTCACCAACTCGGTGCGGGTGGCCGACGTCTTCCACGCGGCGCAGCGCTCCTCGGGCAGCCGGAAGGGAGCGGCCACGGTCGTCCTGACCGGCGGGGTGCGCACCCCGTCCGACTCTCTGGTGGGCCCGGTGGCCGACCAGGCGATCGCGGCGCTCCACTTCGACCTGCTGTTCCTCGGCGTGCACGGGATATCGGCCGAGGCGGGGCTCTCGACGCCGAACCTCGCGGAGGCGGAGACCAACCGGCGGCTGGTGCAGTCCGCCCGGCGGGTCGTCGTGGTCGCCGACCACACCAAGTGGGGCACCGTCGGCCTGAGTTCGTTCGCCTCGCTGGAGCAGGTGGACACGCTGGTCACGGACTCCGGACTGTCCGCCGAGGCCCGCGCGGAGGTGTCCGAGCATCTGCGGCGGCTGGTGGTGGCCGGCGAGTCCGAGGAACACCCGGACGAGCCGGCGGAGGCCGGCGACGCCTGACCGGGCGCCGCTCCGTCCGCCGTCCGTGTGCCGCACGTCGCGTGATCCTTCAGGGAGTTGAGTCGATGGCCCGCCGTCTGCGCCCCGTGGGGCAGGAGTTCGCCTCGGTCGCGCCCGTGCGCCTGGTCTTCGAGCGGGAGATCACCGCGGCTCCCCCGGCGGTGTACGCCGCGCTCGCGCGGGACGTCACCGGCTGGCCCGCGTGGTTCCGCCCGGTCACCCTGGCCCGTCCGCTGGACGGCGGCGCGGGCCGGGAGATCCGGCTCGCGGGCGGTGCCCGGTTCCGCGAGACGGTCCTCGCGGCCGAGGGCCCCGAGGTGTACGCCTACCGCGTCGACGTGACCAATGTGCCGGGCGCCCGCGCGCTGGCCGAGGAGTGGCGGCTGCGGCCGGCCGGGACGGGCACGCGGGTGCGCTGGACGATGGCGGCCGACGGCGTCACGCCGTTCCGGCTGGCGCTGAAGGCGGCCCGCCCGGGTCTCGCGGCGGGCTTCCGCGACGCCATGACCTCACTGGACCGCCGGCTCGCGGGATAGCCCCTCGGGCCACACGCCGGTGCGCAGCAGGGAGTCGATCGCCGCCGCGTACGGCGTCACGTCCAGGCCCTGCTCGGCCAGCCAGGCGTCGGAGTAGTACTTGTCCAGGTAGCGGTCGCCCGGGTCGCACAGCAGCGTGACCACGCTGCCCCGCCTGCCCTCCGCGGCCATCTCCGCCACGATCTTCAGCGCGCTCCACAGCCCGGTGCCGGTGGAGCCGCCCGCCTTGCGGCCGATGACGCGCTCCAGGGCCCGCACGGCGGCGACGGCGGCCGCGTCGGGCACCTTCATCATCCGGTCGACGGCGCCGGGCACGAAGCTCGGCTCCATGCGGGGGCGGCCGATGCCCTCGATGCGGGAGGCCCTGTCGCAGGAGACGTCCGGGTCGCCGGTCGTCCAGCCCTGGAAGAAACAGGAGTTCTCCGGGTCGGCGACGCAGATGCGGGTGTCGTACTGCATGTAGTGGACGTAGCGGGCGAGGGTCGCGGAGGTGCCGCCGGTGCCGGCGGTGGCGACGATCCACTCCGGTTGCGGGAACCGCTCCATCCGCAGCTGACGGAAGATCGACTCGGCGATGTTGTTGTTGCCGCGCCAGTCCGTGGCCCGTTCCGCGTAGGTGAACTGGTCCATGTAATGGCCGCCGGTCTCCGCCGCCAGGGCGGCGGACGCCTCGTACATCGTGCGGGGGTCGTCCACGAAGTGGCACCGGCCGCCGTGGAACTCGATCAGGCGGCACTTCTCGGCGCTCGTCGTGCGTGGCATGACCGCGATGAAGGGAACGCCGATCAGCTTCGCGAAGTACGCCTCCGACACGGCCGTGGAACCGCTGGACGCCTCGATGACCGGGCGGTCCGGCCGGATCCAGCCGTTGCACAGGCCGTACAGGAACAGGGAGCGGGCCAGCCGGTGCTTGAGGCTGCCGGTGGGGTGGGTGGACTCGTCCTTCAGGTAGAGGTCGATGCCCCACCGCTCGGGCAGCGGGAAGAGCAGCAGATGGGTGTCGGCCGAACGGTTGGCGTCGGCCTGCACCCGGCGCACGGCCTCTTTCAGCCAGGCCCGGTAGGCGGGGTCGCTGTGGTCGACGTCGAGGGTGGCGCCGGTCAGGGTCTGTTGGGGAGTGCTCACGAGTGGGCTCCTTACACTGAGCGCCGACGGCGTCCAGCGCGGCCGACACTCCGATCATAAGCATCCCTCACACTGCCTCTCACCTGCATAAACACATCTTTGACGGCCTGAAAGGCAGGGCTGGGGACCCGGGGGCGCGCGGGTGGGGGCGCATTGGCGCGAGTGCCCCCCGCGCCCCCGGACGGCGGGGTTCGGGCTCTGGTGCTCGGCGGCGCGTGCGGGCAGACTGCACCGGCGGGAGCAGGGGCACACTGGTTCCGGACAGCGGCCGGTTCGCGCGGCGCGGTCCGGACCACCGACGCGCACAGAGGGGGCGGGTGGCAATGGCGGAGCCAGAGTTCGAGGCCACGGGCGTGCGGATCGGCCGGCGGCTGCGGTCGCTCACCCGGGCCGGACGGGTCCGGATCAGCGACGGGCGGCTGGAGTTGCTCACCAGCTACGGCACCGAGATAGACAGCGCGCCGGTGCAGGCCGTACGGGCCACCCGGCCGTGGTTCGCGCCCGACGGCCGGGCGTTGGCCGACCTCAACGGCCACCGGTATCTGCTGACCCTCGGGGACCACGACCCGGCGCCCGGGGAGCCGGGCCCGCCGGCGGCCCGGCGTTTCGTCGAGGCCGTCCGCCGGGCGGCGGGGCGCGACGCCTGAGATGTCCGCGAGTTGCGCCGCCTCATCCGCTGGGTCACGCTGTTCTCACGTCACTCTGGGTTTACCGGCGATAACGCTGCGAACCAGCCCGCCGGCCACGACAGCAGGCGGCAGCGTCACGCAGGCGCCCTGCTGGATCCGTACTCCGTGTTCTTCCGGACCTCACGTCGGGGAGTCGCAGCCGTGATCAGTCATCCGAGCAGGCACTGCACGGTGGAGCTCCAAGCCCTGCCGTCGCGGATCGGCCAGGTCCGCAGAATCGTATCTGCGCAGTTGCGCTACTGGCATATGGACCCTCTGATAGACCGGGCCTCGCTCGGTGTGACGGAGCTGTTGTCCAACGTCCACCGGCACGCGCAGCCCGACAAGACGTGCACCGTGGAGATGGAACTGCTCCTCGACCGGCTCAAGGTGTCGGTGCACGACCACGATCCGCGGCTGCCGGCCGTCGCGGACGCCGGACCGCTCGCCACCTGCGGCCGCGGCCTGGCGATGGTGGCCGCCATGAGCGAGAGCTGGGGCGTGCTGCCGGACGGCGAGTCGGGCAAGGCCGTGTGGTTCACCCTGCCGACGCCCGCGGCCGCCGGACCGGCGGCCTGGGACCGGCGTCCGGACCTCACGGCCGCCGCACCGGACCGGCCACGGTTCACGGAGGTCGCACTCGTCGACCACGTGTCCGAGGCCCACCGGCCCGAACCCGCTCCCGCCCGGTCCGCCGTCCCCGGCTGACCGGGCGGTGACACGACGGGCGCCGCCGAGGGCAGCGGTGTCCGGCGGACCTCCCGCCCGCCGGACACCGCTGCCGCGGACCGCCGGCGGACGCGGACGAGGCCGTCCGTGGTGACGGCGGGCCGGCCGCCGGCGCCGGCCACCGCGGTCCTCACGGTGTGCCGGGCGCTCGCCGCCCGGCTCTTCGTCCGGATCGCCTGCCGGTGGCTCGTGGCCGCCCCCAGTCCACCGTGGCGGCCTTGACGCGGTCGACGTACACATACCGCCTGCACATGTACGCCCGGCCCGAACTCGACGCCCGGGAGACCGCCCGGGAGGCCGGGCGGCCGGTGAACGTCCACGTCGGGCTCGCGCCCTTGGAAGCGCTGGAGTACGACGTGCCGCCGAGGCAGCTGGCGGAGCCGCGCGCTCCAGCTGCCGGACCGGACCGCCGCGCTCTCCCGGAGGATCACCGGGGTGCGGGCGGCCGCCGTCCCGTCGCCCCTCGGCGACACGTCGAGACCCGCCCCGGGAGGGGCTCCGGCCGTCGCGCGGCCGGCGGCGGCCGGCGTACCGCCCGGGGAGTACGCGGGCGGTGCGCCGCTTCCGCCGTGGCCCCCGACGCGTACGGCGCGTCCAGGGGCCCCTCGGTCAGCCGGACTGGTCGCTGTCCTTCATCGCGCCCCAGCCGTGCCACCGCTCGACCTCGACCCAGGCGCTGACCCGGCGGCGCTCGCGGTCGGGGTACTCGGAGCCGCCGTAGTGGCGGGAGAGGCGGTCGATGTCGGCGAGGCCCTCGTCGTCGTACATCTCGGCGACGCGGCCGAGAAGGGTGACGTGGGTGTACCAGTCGTCCGCGGCGAGGACGGTGAGGGTGACGCGCGGGTCGCGGCGGAGGTGGCCCAGGCGGACCCGGCCCTCGTCGAAGTTGATCAGCGCACGGCCGTTCTCCCAGAGGTACCAGGTGGGGGTGGAGACGGGCGCGCCGTCGGAGCGCAGGGTGGCCATCACGCACGGGTTGGGCTTGCGCAGCAGCGCCTCGGCCTCCGGCGGCAGTGGGGGCTTGGACACGTGAACTCCTCGGTGAGTGAAGGGAATCGTGGGGGGGATGGTCATGCGGTGGTCGCCGGTCCGTCGCCGAAGCTGGCGTAGTACGCGGCTGCCATGTCCTCGTCGCCGTGACCCTGGTCCGCGGCCCGCTCCAGGCGGCGGGCGCTCGCGGCGGCGACGTCGAGGCGGACGCCGCCGCGCTCGCCGGCCCGCACGATGAGTGCGGCGTCCTTGGCGGCGGTCCTCACCGCGAACTGAGCCGGGGAGAGCCGCTCCTCGAGGATCAGCTGTGCCTTGGCGTGCAGATAGCCCATGTCGAGCGGTCCGCCGGCGATGAGGTCGAAGAAGGCGTCCGGTGCGACGTCGAGGGCGCGGGCCAGCGCCAGGGTCTCGCCGGCGGCGGCGGTGGCCGCGAGCACCCAGCTGTTGGCGACCAGCTTCAGCCGGGTGGCGCCCGCCTCCGCGCCGTCCTCGCCGGTCCACACGGTGCGGGCGCCCACCGCGTCGAACACCGGCGTCACCGCGTCGCGTCCCTCGACGGGACCGGCGGCGAGCACGGTGAGCCGTCCGTCCTCGGCGGGGCCCCGGGTGCCGAGGACCGGGGAGTCGTAGAAGCGCAGGCCGTGGTCGCGGGCGAAGGCGGCCATCCCGGCGACGTCCTCGATGCCGCTGGTGGTGCACTGTGCCCAGGCGGCTCCACGCGGGAGGGCCGGGGCGGCGGCGCGCATGGTCCCCAGGGCGACGGGGCCGTCGTACAGCATGGTGAGGACCACGTCGGCGGACTCCACCGCCTCCTCGGGGGTGCCGGCGACATGGGCGCCGTCGGCGGCCAGCGGGGCGGCCTTCGCGCGGGTGCGGTTCCAGGCGCGGACGGTGTGCCCGGCCCGGAGGAGGTTGCGGGCCATCGCCGCGCCCATGATGCCGGTGCCCAGGACGCTGACGGTGAGCTTGTCGGTCATGCGGTCGGCCTTCCGTCGGGCGGTCGTCGTCCTTACGCCAGTGCGCCCAGAGGATCGTCCAGCACCGGCTGCCAGGCCAGCTCCGCCGCGCCGACCAGACTGTTGTGGTCCAGCGTGCAGGGGAGGATCGGTACTCCGCCACTTCGGCCCCACAGGCTGCGGTCGGCGACGACGGCGCGGAGCCGGTCGGGGTCGGCCTCCAGCAGGGTGCGGTGCAGGCCGCCGAGGATGATCCGGTCGGGGTTGAGGATGTTGACCAGCCCGGCCAGTCCGAGGCCGAGCCGGTCGATGAGCTGTTCGGTGGCGGTGCGCACCTCCGGGTCGTCGTACTGCCCGCGGATCAGGTCGTCGGCCTGCTTCAGCAGGGACATCTCGGGGCCCGGGTCGCGGCCGGCCGCGGTGAGCAGGGCCAGCGGGTCCGCCTCGACGTCGAGACAGCCGCGGCCGCCGCAGTGGCAGGGGCGGCCGCCGGGGTTGACCGCGAGGTGGCCGACCTCCAGGGCGAGACCCGAACTGCCCGTGTGCAGACGGCCGTCGAGGACCAGCGCACCGCCGACGCCGCGGTGGCCGGTGGCCACGCACAGCAGGTCGCGCGAGCCCCGCCCGGCGCCGTGCCGGTGTTCGGCGAGCGCGACGAGGTTGACGTCGTTGGCGGCGAAGGCGGGCCCGTCGAGGCCGGCGGCGCGCACCTGCTCGGCGAAGATCTCCCGTACCGGGGCGCCGACGGGCCAGGCCAGGTGCAGCGGGTTCAGGGCCAGCCCCTCCGGTTCGGCGACCGCCGACGGCACGGCGAGCCCTGCGCCCACGCACCGCCGTCCGGTCTCCCGCAACAGCTCGGCGCCGGCCGCGACGACGGAACCGAGGACCTTCGCCGGGTCGGCGTCGACGACCTCGCAGCCGGGCGCGGTGGCGACGATCCGCCCGCCGAGCCCGACCAGGGCGGCACGGAAACCGTCGGCGTGGATCTGCGCGGCGAGCGCCACGGGGCCGTCCTCGGCGACGGACAGCCGGTGCGAGGGGCGCCCCTGGGAGCCGGCGCCGGCGCCGGGCCGGGCGTCCACGCGGATCAGTCCGAGCGCCTCCAGTTCGGCGGCCACCGCACCGGCCGTGGCGCGGGTGACGCCGAGCTCCGCGGTGAGCACGGCGCGGGTCGGGGCGCGCCCGGTGTGCACCAGCTCCAGCGCGGGTCCGAGCGCCCCGCGCCCCCGGTCCAGCCGCGTCCTCGAGGTGGTCCCTTCCCCCGCCGGCCGGGGGTCCGCCTTCCCGCTCATGGGGGCGAGTCTCCCATGATCCGCAACGCTCGCGGACGACAGGCCGCGTGTCCGCGGGACACCCGTGGGGCGTGCGCGGCGTGCGCCCCGGCGGCTCCGCCCGTCCGCCGCGCCGGGCCGGACCGGGGCTCGGTTAGCCTGGCGGCACGATGAACGACCGTATGACGACTCCCTGGGGCGAGCCGGAGCTGGCCCGCTTCCCCGAGGACCCGCGGAACAGGCTGCGCGCCTGGGACGCCTCCGACGCGTATCTCCTCAGGCATCTCGCCGGCCGGCAGCCGCCGCCGTCCGGCACGGTCGTGGTCGTCGGCGACCGGTGGGGCGCGCTGGTCACGGCGCTCGCCGCGCACCGGCCGACGCAGATCACCGACTCCTGGCTCGGCCAGGAGGCCACCCGTGCCAACCTCGCCCGCAACGGTGTCGAGCCCGGCACGGTCCGGCTGCTGACCACGCAGGACGCCCCGCCGGAGCGGATCGACGTACTGCTGGTGCGGGTGCCCAAGAGCCTGGCGCTGCTGGAGGACCAGTTGCTGCGGCTGGCGCCGTCGGTGCACGCGGACACGGTCGTGGTCGGCACGGGCATGGCGAAGGAGATCCACACCTCGACGCTGAAGCTGTTCGAGCGGATCCTCGGCCCGACCCGCACCTCCCTGGCGGAGAAGAAGGCGCGGCTGATCTTCTGCACGCCGGACCCCTCGCTGGTCCGCCCGCCGAACCCGTGGCCGTACCGCTACACGCTCCCCGAGGACGTCGGGCCGGTGTCGGGCCGGACGGTCGTCAACCACGCCGGGGTCTTCTGCGCGGACCGGCTCGACATCGGCACCCGTTTCTTCCTGCGCCACCTGCCCGCCGGGCGGGGCGGCGGCCGGGTGGTGGACCTGGGCTGCGGCAACGGTGTCGTGGGGACGGCGATGGCGCTGGCCGACCCGAAGGCCGAGGTCCTGTTCGTGGACGAGTCCTTCCAGGCGGTCGCGTCGGCGCAGGACACCTACCGGGCGAACGACGTGAGCGGGCAGGCCGAGTTCCGGGTCGGCGACGGCCTGACGGGCGTCCCGGCGGGCAGCGTCGACCTGGTGCTGAACAACCCGCCCTTCCACTCCCACCAGGCCACCACCGACGCCACGGCCTGGCGCATGTTCACCGGCGCCCGCCGCACCCTGCGCCCGGGCGGCGAGCTGTGGGTGGTCGGCAACCGGCACCTCGGCTACCACGTGAAGCTGCGCCGCCTGTTCGGCAACAGCGAGGTGGTGGCCTCGGACCCGAAGTTCGTGATCCTCAGAGCCGTACGACGGTAGGCCCCGGCCGGTGCGCCGCTCGTCGGAAGGCCGGTCCCGCTCCCCCTGCCTAAGCTGGCAGGGGGAGCACGCGCGCCGGCCGAGGAGGCTGCGATGGACGGGACGACGGACCGGCCGGGCGACGGCTCCGGCGCCCGGCGGTGCATGCCCATCGCCGATCACGGGCTGATCGGCGATCTGCGCAGCGTGGCGCTGGTGGCGACGGACGGCACCATCGACTGGTACTGCGCGCCGCGCTTCGACGCGCCGAGCGTGTTCGCCGCGCTGCTGGACGCCGGCCGGGGCGGCTGCTTCGAGCTGGCGGCGGCCGTGCCGGCCCGCACCAGGCAGTTCTACTTCCCCGACACGAACGTGCTGATCACCCGCTACTTCACCGAGGACGGCGTCGGCGAGGTGCAGGACTTCATGCCCGTGTCGGGCGAGTCCGCGGAGGAGGACCGGCACCGGCTGATCCGGCGGGTGCTGTGCGTGCGCGGTTCGCTGCCGTTCCGCGCGCTGGTGGCGCCGCGGTTCGGCTACGCGGCGCTGCCGCACACGCTGCGCGTCACCGGGGACGTGGCCGTCTTCGCGTCCGAGGCGCTGGATCTGGCGCTCACCGCCACCGTCCCGCTGGAGCAGGACGGACTCGACGTACGGGCGGACTTCAAGCTGGCCGAGGGTGAGACGGCCGTGTTCGCGCTGGACCGGGTCGGCGGTGGGCTGGCGCCGCGCGGGTGCGCCCACGCGGAGGCCGAGCGGGAGTTCGCCGCGACGGTGCGCTACTGGCGGGACTGGTTGTCCGCCTCCCACTACCGGGGCCGCTGGCGGGAGATGGTGCACCGCTCGGCCCTCACCCTGAAGCTGCTGACGTACGCGCCCACCGGGGCGATCGTCGCCGCGCCGACGACGAGCCTGCCGGAGGAGTTCGGCGGCGAACGCAACTGGGACTACCGGTACATGTGGGTGCGCGACGCGGCGTTCTGCGTCTACGCCATGCTGCGGCTGGGCTTCACGGAGGAGGCGGAGGCGTTCATGGCGTTCGTCTCCCGGCACATCAGCCCCGGCGACGGCAAGCCCTCGGGCCCGCTCCAGATCATGTACGGCATCGACGGCCGCACCGACCTGTCCGAGCAGACCCTCGACCACCTGGAGGGCCACCGCGGCTCACGGCCGGTCCGGGTCGGCAACGCGGCGGCCGACCAGCTCCAACTGGACGTCTACGGCGCCCTGATCGACTCGATCTACCTCTACGACAAGTGGGCCGAGCCGATCTCCAGCGAGCAGTGGGACCATGTGACGGCGCTGGTCGACTGGGTGTGCGGCAACTGGGACCAGCCCGACGAGGGCATCTGGGAGACGCGCGGCGGCCGGAAGGACTTCCTGTACTCACGGCTGATGTGCTGGGTGGCGATCGAGCGCGGCGTCCGCATGGCCCGCCGCCGCGGCCTGCCCGCCGACCTGCCGCGCTGGACGGAGTGCCGGGACGCGATCTACCGGCGGATCATGACCGCCTGCTGGTCGAAGGAGCTGCGGGCGTTCGTCCAGCACGAGGGCGGTGAGGTGCTGGACGCCGCGCTGCTGATGATGCCGATGGCGAAGTTCATCGCGCCGAAGGACCCCAAGTGGCTGTCCACGCTGGACTGTCTGACCCGTGAGCTGGTGTCCGACTCGCTGGTCTACCGCTACGACCCGCACGTGAGCCCCGACGGCCTGCACGGCGAGGAGGGCACCTTCTCCATCTGCTCGTTCTGGTACGTCGAGGCCCTCACCCGCGCCGGCCGCCTCGACGAAGCCCGTCTGGCCTTCGAGAAGATGCTCACCTACGGCAACCACCTCGGCCTCTACGCCGAGGAGATCGGCCACACCGGGACCCAACAGGGCAACTTCCCGCAGGCCTTCACCCATCTCGCCCTGATCAGCGCGGCGTACAACCTGGACCGGGCGCTGGGCTGACCCTCAGTGGCCGTGACCGTCGGAGTGCTCGGACTGCTCCGCGTGTCCGGGTGAGGTGGCGGGACGGGGCTCCTCGGAGGGGACCTCGCCGGCCTCGACGGTGAAGGCGGCGGTGCGGACGGCTCCGTCGTGCTTGAAGTCCAGGAAGAGGCGGTAGCTGCCGCTGCTGGGCGCCGTGGCGGTGAAGGAGACGTGCGGTCCGGGCTCGGTGGTGCCGTCGCCCGGTTCGCCCTCGGGGTGGACGTGCAGGTAGGCGAGGTCTCCGGCGCGCAGGGCGACCAGGTGACCGTAGGCGCCCAGGTAGGGCTGGAGGTCGGTGACCGGCTTGCCGGCGCGGGTGACGGTCAGGCGCAGCTCGCTCGCCCGGCCGGGCGTCAGCGTCCCGGTCAGCTTCACGTCGTAGCCGTCGACGCGGGCCGTGGTGGAGGGCCGCGGCAGCTCGCGGGGACTGTAGGGGCCGGAGGCGGCCAGGTCCGCACCGAGGGTGAGGTTCTCCGCGCCCGGCCGGTCGGGGGTGAAGTCGGCGAACACCCGGTAGCCGCCGGCGCGGGGCAGGTCGACGGGGGTGCTCCAGATGCCGTCGGCGGCGCGCTCGGGGTGGAGGTGGCGGTAGGTCACCAGGTCGCGGGAGGCCACGATGAGGTGCAGTTCCTTGTCGTGCTCCCGTCGGTACTCGGTGACGGGCTCACCGTCGGCGTCCCGCACGGTGAGGCGCAGTTCGGCCCGCTCGCCGGCCGTCACGGCCGGGGTGTCCAGGTCGAGGGTGTAGCCGCCCTCGGAGATCTGCAGCCCGCCGGGCGCGTGGGCGGCCCCGCCGTGCTCGCCCTCCCCCGGCGGATGCTTCTCCCCGTGCGCCTGGGGACGGTCCGCGACGACCGGGTCGAAGGTCTGGCCGACCCCGTAGGCGGTGCCGAAGGCGGCCGCCAGTGCGGCGGTGAACGCGGTGATCCTCAGTCCGGTCTTCATGGCCGTCTCTCCCGTGGAACCAGCGGCCCGCACCCCGTCACGAGCCGATCGATACAGCTCACGATACCCCTAGGGGGTACTGAGTCAAGTCGGTGGGCGCCGGGCATGGCGTACCCGGCGGGGTACGCGGCCGGCCCTCTCGCGCGAGCCCCGTCCCGTGTCCGCGAGGGACCGGAGACGACCGTCCGGGCGACCAGGCCGACACCGCGGTTCGCGGCGGCCGGCTCGCGCGAAGCGACGACCGCGGGCGCGGCCATGGCGTTCCCCTCGGTGTTCGCGATGGGCGGCTCCCTGCGGCTGCGGGCGTTCCAG
Organism: Streptomyces sp. NPDC096105; assembly: GCF_044763335.1. Classification (NCBI taxonomy): domain Bacteria; kingdom Bacillati; phylum Actinomycetota; class Actinomycetes; order Kitasatosporales; family Streptomycetaceae; genus Streptomyces; species Streptomyces sp. NPDC096105. The sequence goes on along the minus strand of NZ_JBIWGC010000010.1, from coordinate 228,944 downwards.
GCGGCCTGGACCGCCCACGGGCGGGGCGGGCGATCCCGTCGCACGGACCATGCGTACCGTGGGCACCCCGTGCATCCCGCCTCACGGTGCGGGTACACCACCAGACGATGTCACCGCGGGAGAGAAAGATGAGCGAGCCGCCCACCACCGACCGGAACGACGCCCGTCCGCCCACCGGACCCGTGCCGCCCGCCGACGGACTGCGCAGGGTCGCCTCCGCCGTGCTGAGCGATCTCAGAGCGGTGGACGGTGCGCTGTACGCGGCGGTCGCCGCGACCCCGACGCCGACGCTCGACCGCGCGCTGCGCCGGCTCTCCCACACGGCCGACCACTCCAAGATCTCCTTCGCCATCGCCGGCGCGCTGGCCCTGGCCGGCTCCCGCCCGCGCCGGGCGGCGCTCGCCGGGGTCGGCGCCGTGGCCGTGGCGTCCGCGTCGGCGAACCTGCTGGGCAAGCGGCTGGTCCGGCGGAACCGCCCGGACCGGGAGGCGGCGCGGGTGACGGTGGACCGGCATGTGCCGATGCCGACGTCGGCGTCGTTCCCCTCCGGGCACACGGCGTCGGCGGTCGCCTTCGCGACGGCGGTGGGGACGGTGTTGCCCGCCGCGTCGGTGCCGTTGGGGGCGCTGGCGGGGGCGGTGGGGTATTCCCGCATCCATACGGGGGTGCACTATCCGGGGGATGTGGCGGCGGGGGCGGTGCTGGGGGTCGCGTCCGCGGCCACCGCGTTGGCGGTCGCCTCGGCCCGGTTCCCGGCGTCCTACCCTCGGTGGCCGCGGCGCGGCTGACACCTCGGAGGCATCGGGCGCCCTCGGGCGGGCGCTCAGCGGCCGTGTCCTCGGCGCGGGGCGCGTCGGGTGGGCCGCACGGCGGGGTTCATCCGCACCCGGCGCGGGGCGGGCCGGGGGTGGCCGGCCTCCCGGCGTGCCCCACGCGCACCCCCACGGCGTCCCGGTGCGCGTGCGCCACCCGCAGCGTCACGCCCTCCCCGCCCCGCTCCACGCCACCCCGAGCCCTCCGTGCATCGCTTCGTAGAACGGATCACCGGGACCGATCTCGCCGGCCCGCACGGCCCGCCCCGTGAACGCCGCCTTGTACAGCGCCGCGGCGAACTCCAGCGTGTCCCGCGCCTCCCGCCCGCTCCCGGGCGGCCGTGCCCCGGCGTCCAGCGCATCCAGCACGAACCCCATCTGCGCCGTATGCGAACTGGGCACGTCCTCCCCCACATCACGCCACGCGGCGGCCCGCTCCTCCGCCACGTGCGGCGCGGGCGTATACACCCAGTCCCCGTTCGCATGCCCGTACAGATGCGTGAGCTCGACCGTCGCATCCGCGCAGTCGACCCGCACCCGGCTCACCTCGTCCGGCGACAGCACGCTGTTGACGACGGTCGCCAACGCCCCGCTGCGGAAACGCGTCAACGCCGTCGAGACGTCCTCGCTCTCGGTGGCGTGCACCAGCCTCGCCGCCATCGCCTGCACCTCCTCCCACTCTCCGAGCAGATGCAGCAGCAGGTCGTACTGATGGATCCCGTGCCCCACGGTCGGCCCGCCGCCCTCGGTGGCCCACCGCCCGCGCCAGGGCGCGGAGTAGTACGCGGCCTCCCGGTGCCAGGTGGTCTGACAATGCGCGACCAACGGGGCGCCCAGCTCCCCACCCCGTATCAGCTCCCGTGCGTGCACAGCGCCGCTGCCGTACCGGTGCTGGAGGATCACAGACGCGTAGGCCCCGGACGCGGCCTCCGCAGCCGCGATCTCGTCGTACTCGGCGAGCGACAGACACAACGGCTTCTCGCACAGCACCCAGGCCCCCGCCTTCAGCGCGGCCACGGTCTGTTCGCGGTGCAGCGACGGCGGCGTGCCGATGAGCACGAGATCCGGCCGTACGGCGTCCAGCATCGCCTCCGTCGAGGTGAACCCGGCGACCCGCTCCCCGGCCTCCGCGCGGAAGGCGCCGAGCCGGCCGGGGTCGACGTCGACGGCGGCGACGAGTTCGACGCGGTCGGCGTGGGCCTCCAGCGCGGGAAGATGTCCGCCGCTGACGACGGCACCGGTGCCGACGACGGCCACCCGGCGGCGGACGGAGGACGAGGTCATACGGCGCTCCTCAGCGGGAAGGGCACGCGACAGCGCGGGAAGGAAGAGGGAGAAAGCGCTTTCCAACGCCCGACCCTAGGCCCCGCTCCCCCGGGAGACAACCCCGCGCCGCCCGGCGGCCACCCCGCTCGTCCCAGAGGCGACTCCACGCCCTCCGGAGTCGGCCTCGCCCCCCGCCCCCACGAACCGGTACCGCCGCTCAGGCCGCCCGGTCGCCCCGTACCGCAACGACACCTCGGCCGCGCCCACCGCGTGGAAGTGCTCCAGATACCGCCGCGCGCTGACCCGGGACACCCCCGTGAGCCTCGCGCACTCGCTCGCCGACAGGCTCCCCTCCGCCTCCCTCAACGTCCGTTCGACCAGCCCGGCGGTCTCCGCGCTCATCCCCTTGGGCAGCGCGGACGCGACGGGCATCGCCGCCCCCGCCAGCACCCGGTCGACGTCCGCCTGCCCGCGCACCACCGTGTCGCGCAGCAGCCCCCGCTGCACCGCGTACCGCTCCAGCCGCCCCCGCAGGTCCTCGAAGTCGAAGGGCTTGAGGAGGTAGTCGACGACGCCGTGCCGCACCGCGCCGCGCACCGCGTCCGTCTCGCGCGCGGCGCTGACGACCATGACGTCGCAGTCGTGCCCGGCGGTCCGCAGCCGCGGGATGACATCGAGCCCGAACACGTCGGGCAGATACAGATCGAGCAGGACCAGATCGGGACGCAGCTCCTCGACAGCACGCAGAGCCTGCTCCCCGCTGCCGGCGACACCCACCACCCGGAAGGCGTCGACGCGCTCGACGTACGCCCGGTGCACCCGCGCCACCCGGAAGTCGTCGTCCACCACGAGCACCCCGACGGTGTCGGCCGCTCCCTCCCCGTCTCGCATACCGCCATCATGACCCCCGTCCCCGACCAGGCAAAGAGCGCTGCGGAAGACCTGCGGGAGACCTGCACGACCACGCCCGTCCCGCTGACACAACGACCACAACCTCCATTGCTTCCGTAACCGCGACAGTCCGCCCCCGCCCAGGCACCATGTGGCCCGCGTCACCCTCCCCCTCCCCGGGTCACGCGCCTTTGGACAACACACGTCAGAATCCGACCGACAGGTGGTGGCATTCGTGCGTCTGCGCACACCCCTCGCCCTGCTCGGCGCCGCCCTGCTCGTCCTCGTGGGCCCACCGCTGCTCACGACCGGCAGCGGCGCCGAGAGCGGCACGCACATCCCGGGCCTGCGCCTCATGGTTCCCAACACGCCCGGCGGCGGTTACGACATCACCGCCCGCACGGCCGCGAGGAACGCGGAGGACGCCGGACTCACCGGCTCCGTCGAGGTGTTCAACCTGCCCGGCGCCGGCGGCACGGTCGGTCTCACCCACCTGGTGAACGAGCGCGGCAACGGCAAGCTGGCCATGTCGATGGGCCTGGGTGTGGTCGGCGCCGTCCGCTCCAACCACGCGCCGCGCACCCTCGCGGACACCACCCCCATCGCCCGGCTCACCGAGGAGCAGGACGTGGTGGTGGTCGCGAAGGACTCCCCGTACCGGACCATCGGCGATCTCGTCGAAGCCTGGAGGGCCGCTCCCGGCCGGCTCCCCGTGGGCGGCGGTTCGTCCCCCGGCGGCCCGGACCACCTCGCGCCGATGCTGATGGCGCAGGCCGCCGGGATCGCCCCGAAGGACGTCAACTACATCCCCTTCGACGGCGGAGGCGAACTGCTCGCCTCGATCCTCGGGCGCAAGGTCGCCTTCGGCGTCTCCGGGGTCGGCGAGTACCGCGACCAGATCGAGGCGGGCGAGCTGCGCCTGCTCGCGGTGACCGGTCCGGAGCGGGTGCCGGGCCTCGACGCGCCCACGCTCAAGGAGTCGGGCTACGACGTGGAGTTCACCAACTGGCGGGGCGTCGTCGCCCCGCCCGGCCTCACCGACGCCGAACGCGGCAAGCTCGTCCGGCTGTTGGAGGCCCTGCACGACTCGGAGGAGTGGCAGGAGTCCATGAAGCGCAACGGCTGGGACGACGCGTTCCTGACCGGCGACGAGTTCGGCGCCTTCCTGGCCGCCGAGGACGAACGCGTGGTCTCCGTACTGAAGGAGCTCGGCCTGTGACCACCGACGGCACCACACCGGCACCCACGCCTGCACCCACGCCTGCACCCACGCCTGCACCCACGCCGAAGCCTGAGCCGACGCCGAGCACGACTGCCCGCTCCTGGCTCCGCGACCACTCCGAACTGGGCGTCAGCGCCCTGCTCCTCGCCCTCGGCGGGCTCGTCCTCACCGACGCCCTCACCATGGACGTCGACCTCACCCAGCGCGGCCCGGTCGGGCCGAAGACGGTTCCCGTCGTCGTCGGCGCCGCCCTGCTCCTCGTCGCCGCCCTCCTCGCCGTGGACGTACTGCGCGGCGGCCGGGGCCAGGCGGAGACGGGCGAGGACGTCGACCTGACCGAACCGGCCGACTGGCGCACGGTCCTGCTGCTCTCCGGCGTGTTCCTCGGCTCCGCCGTCCTCATCGAACCGCTCGGCTTCCCCGCCGCGGGGGCCCTGCTGTTCTGGGGCGCCGCCTACGCGCTCGGCAGCCGCAGGGCGGACCGCGACCCGCTGATCGCGGCGGTGCTCTCGCTGGTCGCTTACGCCCTGTTCGACAAGCTGCTCGGAGTGCCGCTGCCCGGCGGTCCGCTGATGGGAGTGCTGTGACATGAACACCCTCAACTCCCTGCTGGACGGCTTCGGCACGGCCCTCACGCCGCTCAACCTGCTGTGGGCCGCGGTGGGCGTGCTGCTCGGCACGGCGATCGGCGTGCTGCCGGGCATCGGCCCGGCGATGGCGGTGGCCCTGCTGCTGCCGGTGACGTACGGGCTCGACCCGACCGGCGCGTTCATCATGTTCGCCGGCATCTACTACGGCGCGATGTTCGGCGGTTCGACGACCTCGATCCTGCTGAACACGCCCGGGGAGAGCGCCGCCGTGGTCGCCGCGATGGAGGGCAACCCGATGGCGAAGTCGGGGCGGGGCGCCCAGGCCCTCGCGGCCGCCGCCGTCGGCCACTTCGCGGGCGGCATGGTGGGCACGCTGCTGCTGGTCGCGCTCGCGCCGACGGTCGCCGCCCTGGCGGTGGACATCGGCGCACCGGACTACTTCGCCATCATGGTGCTGGCGTTCATCGCCGTGACGTCGGTCCTCGGCGCGTCGCGCATCCGGGGCCTGGCCTCGCTCCTGATCGGTCTGACGATCGGCCTGGTGGGCCTGGACCGGATGACCGGGCAGCAGCGGCTGACCTTCGATTCGCTGCACCTCGCCGACGGCGTGGACGTGGTGATCGTCGCGGTGGGGCTGTTCGCGATCGGCGAAGCGCTGTGGGTGGCCGCCCATCTGCGGCGCCGGCCGCCGGACCCGATCCCGGTGGGCCGGCCGTGGCTGGGCCGCGCGGATCTGCGGCGCACCTGGAAGTCCTGGGCGCGCGGCCCGTTCATCGGCTTCCCGTTCGGCGCGATCCCGGCGGGCGGCGCGGAGATCCCGACGTTCCTGTCGTACGTGACGGAGAAGCGGCTGTCGAAGCACAAGGACGAGTGGGGCAAGGGCGCCATCGAGGGCGTGGCAGGACCGGAGTCGGCGGCGTCCGCCTCGGCGGCGGGCACGCTGGTGTCGATGCTGACGCTGGGCCTGCCGACCACGGCGGTGGCGGCGGTGATGCTGGCAGCCTTCCAGCAGTACGGCATCCAGCCGGGCCCGCTGCTCTTCGAGCGTGAACCCGACCTGGTGTGGGGCCTGATCGCCTCGCTGTTCGTCGGCATGGTGCTGCTGCTGGCCCTCAACCTGCCGCTCGCACCGCTGTGGGCGAAGCTGCTGCGGATCCCGCGGCCGTACCTGTACGCCGGCATCATGTTCTTCGCGGCGGTGGGCGCGTACGCGGTCGGCGGCGAGGTGGTCGACCTGGTGCTGCTGCTGGTCATCGGCCTGATCGGGTTCGGCATGCGGCGCTACGGGCTGCCGGTGCTGCCCGCCGTCATCGGCGTCATCCTCGGCCCGGCCGCCGAGCAGCAGCTGCGCCGAGCCCTGCAGATCAGCGACGGCAGCGTCACCGGTCTGGTGAACACGCCGTTCTCCGTGACCGTCTACGCGGTCGTGGTGCTCCTGCTCGCCTGGCCGTTGATCCGCAGGGCGCTGCCCCACCGCCGTACGACGGCACCTGACCGAAGCGCCTGAGCCGTCGAACGGCGGTCGAACTCGCCGGTGTCGGGCCGGGGCTCCCATGGCGTCCCGGCCCGACGCCCCGTCTCCCCCGCAGGTCACGCGCCGGATCCGCGCCGCACCTCTTGACGCGTAACCGACAACGGTGGCTTCATGGCCCGCATGGGAGCGCTCCCACCTCCACTCCGGGAAGGGGACACCATGCGCGACACCCGCCTCCTGCGCTTATCACGCTCATCCACACGGTCACTGCTCGGCCTGCTGGCCGCCCTGCTCCTCCCGCTCGGCCTGCTCGCTCCGGCCGCGGCGGCCGCCTCCCCCTCGGGCGGGAGCCGAGCCGCCGCCCCGGTGCGGATCATGCCGCTCGGCGACTCCATCACCGGCTCACCGGGGTGCTGGCGCGCCCTGCTGTGGAACCGGCTCCAGGACGCCGGCCACACCGGCATCGACTTCGTCGGCACCCTGCCCCCGCAGGGCTGCGGGGTCGCGCACGACGGCGACAACGAGGGCCACGGCGGGGAACTGGTCACCCATGTCGCCGACCGGGGCCTGCTGCCGGCCCGGCTGGCAGCCACCCGGCCGGACATCGTTGTCATGCACTTCGGCACGAACGACGTCTGGAGCGGCGTCGCCCCCGGCCGCATCCTCGCCGCCTACACCACGCTGCTGGCGCAGATGCGGGAGTCCAACCCGGACATGCGCGTCCTGGTCGCCCAGCTGATCCCCATGAACCCCGCCACGTGCGCCGCCTGCGCGCAGCGGGTGGTCGACCTGAACGCCCGTATCCCCGCCTGGGCCGCCGCCGCGAGCACCAGCCGCTCGCCGGTGGTCGTGGTGGACCAGTGGACGGGCTTCGACACGGCCACCGACACCTACGACGGCGTGCACCCCGACGCGGCCGGGGACGAGAAGATCGCCGCCCGCTGGTTCCCCGCCCTCGCCGCGCAGTTGGACGGCGTCCCCGGCGGCCCCGAGGACCCGGACGACCCCGGTGACCCGGATGATCCCGCCCTCACCTGCACGGCGTCGTTCCGGTCCGTCTCCGTCTGGCAGGGCGGCTACCAGGCCGAGGTGACCGTACGGAACACCTCCGCCGCACCCGTCCGGGGCTGGACGGTGACGCTGCGGCCGGCCGACGGCGCCCGGGTCACCCAGGTCTGGAACGGCGCCCTGACGACGACCGCCGACGGCACGGCCACCGTCGCCGACGCGGGCTGGAACGGCGCTCTGGCCCCCGGCGCGAGCACGGCGTTCGGGATCATCGCCACCACCACGGCGGCATCGGCCGCCCCCGCCGCCACCGCCGACTGCGCGGCCTCGCCCGCCAGCTGACTCCGGCTCACCGCCGACGCGGAAACCCCCCTCACCCACCTCTCCCCTGGAGCCGCCATGAGAACCACCGACCGCACCGTCCCCCGGGCCGCCGCGCTCCTCGCGGCGCTCGCGGGGCTGCTCCTGACGCTGCTCGTCCCGACCACCCCGGCCCACGCGGCGCCCACCGGGTTCCGGGTGGAGAACGGACGGCTTCTCGAGGCGTCCGGCAACGACTTCGTGATGCGCGGCGTCAACCACGCCCACACCTGGTACGCCGACCGGCTCGACGCGCTGGACCACATCAAGGCCAAGGGCGCCAACACCGTGCGCGTGGTGCTGTCCAGCGGCGACCGGTGGACCCGGAACGACACCGCCGACGTGGCGAACGTCGTCGCGCAGTGCAAGCGGAACCGGCTGATCTGTGTCCTGGAGGTGCACGACACCACCGGATACGGCGAGCAGAGCGGAGCGGTGACGCTGTCCCGCGCCGCCGACTACTGGATCGAGGTCCGGGACGCGCTCGTCGGCCAGGAGGACCACGTCATCGTCAACATCGGCAACGAGCCGCACGGCAACACCGATTACACGCGCTGGACCGCCGACACCAAGGCGGCGGTCCAGAAGCTGCGGGCGGCCGGGTTCGACCACACGCTGATGGTCGACGCCCCCAACTGGGGCCAGGACTGGGCGTTCACCATGCGCGACAACGCCGCCTCGGTGCTCGCCGCCGACCCGGACGCCAACACGGTGTTCTCCATCCACATGTACGGCGTCTTCGACACCGCCGCCGAGGTGAGCGACTACCTGGGCCGCTTCGTCGCCGCGAGACTGCCCATCGTGGTGGGTGAGTTCGGACACGACCACTCCGACGGCAACCCGGACGAGGACGCCATCCTGTCGGTCACCCGGCAGCTCGGCATCGGCTACCTGGGCTGGTCGTGGAGCGGCAACGGCGGCGGGGTCGAGTACCTGGACATGGTCGAGAACTTCGACCCGGACCGGATGACCGGCTGGGGACAGCGCCTCTTCGACGGCCCGGACGGCATCGCGGCCACGTCCGAGGAGGCCGCGGTCTACCGGGGCGGCCCGGGCAAGGACACCACGGCGCCGACCGCCCCGGGCGCGCCCGCGGCCTCGGCGGTGAGCTCCTCCTCCGTGACCCTCACCTGGGGCGCCGCCACCGACGCGGTCGGGGTGACCGGTTACGACGTCGTGCGGGTCACCGGTGGCCAGGAGACCGTGGTCGCCTCGGCGACCGGCACCACGGCCACCGTCACCGGTCTCGCGCCGGACACGGCGTACACCTTCGCCGTCTACGCCCGGGACGCGGCCGGCAACCGCTCGGCGCGCTCCGCGGCGGTGACCGTCACCACCACGTCCGGTCCGGCGACGGGCTCCTGCGCGGTCGCGTACCGGGTGACGGGCGAGTGGCCCGGCGGTTTCCAGGGCGAGGTCACCGTGCGCAACACCGGGAGCACGGCGGTCGAGGGGTGGACGCTGCGCTGGACCTTCCCGGCCGGCCAGCGGATCACCAACCTGTGGGGCGGGACGGTGACGCAGAGCGGTGCGGAGGTGAGCGTCGCGGCGGCCCCGTACACCGCGACGATCCCGCCGTCGGCTTCGGTCTCCCTGGGCTTCACCGGCACACGGTCCGGGACGAACACGAACCCCACGGCGTTCCTGCTGAACGGCGCGGAGTGCTCCGCGGCGTGACAGAGCCGGCTGCCCGGAAGGTCCCTCCCCTTCCGGGCAGCCGTTCTTCGTGCGGGGCCGCCGTGCTCGGGTGCGTCGTCCTCACATGAGGCGGGCGAAGACCACCAGGTTCTCGGTGTAGTCCTTGGCGGCGCGGTCGTAGGCGCCGGCACAGGTGATGAGCCGGACCTGTGCGTCGGGGGTGTCGGCGTAGACCCGCTCGTCGGGGAAGGCGTCCTTGTCGAAGGACTCCGCCTCGTCGACGACGAACGTGGCCCTGGTGCCGTCGGCGCGCTGCACCCGGAAGCGGTCGCCCTTCTCCAGCTCGCTGAGCCGTGCGAAGACGGCGGCGGAGGTCTTGGTGTCCACGTGCCCGGCGATGATCGCGGTGCCCGGTTCGCCCGGGGAGACGCCCTTGGCGTACCAGCCGACGAGGTTGGTGTCGTCCGCGGGGGGCGGTTCGAGCTGTCCCTTGCTGTCGAGGTCGAGCGCGGTGAAGGGAGCGTCGACGCCGATGGAGGGGATGACCAGCCGGGTCGGCGCGGAGCGCGGCAGGTGCTTGGCGGCGGACTGCTCACCGGGCGACGCCGGCGTGGTGGCGGCCCCGCCCTCGGCCGGCCCGGCGGACGTGCCGGCCGAGGGCGCCGTGGAGACCGCGCGGGTGGTGTGCGGTCCGTGGGCGTCGTCGGACGGGTCCTCGCCGCCGCCCATCAGCGTGGTGGCCAGCAGCAGGCCGGCCCCGCCCCAGAAGACCGCGGTCATGACGGAGCGCACCCTGCGCCTCGTCAGGGACGCCTGGTCGGGTTCTACGGGAGTGGGGGGACTGGCCGGCATCGGGGGGACCACCTCATTCGGGCGCGGCGGGGGGCTTCAGGGAGGATTCGGGTGGGAGCGGGCGGGGCCGTCGTGACGCGCGGGGCGCCGGGGACGGCCCCGGCCGCTATGACCCCGGGCATGGCTCAGGCCATGTCCCCGGAGACCTTCTTACGGCGCAGCGCGTAGGCGCCGGTGCCGAGGACCGCGAGCGCGGCCAGGCCGCCCGCCGTGACACCGGGCTCCGAGGCGAGACCGCCGCCGCCGGTGTGCACGCCGCCGCGCGGCTTCTCGTGCTTCCCCTCCTTGTCCTGCTTGCCGCTCCAGGAGTCCTCGCCCTGCGAGTCCTCCTTCTTGTCCTTGTAGGTCTCGGGGTCGTACTTCGGGTCCTTGGCGGTGCCCCAGTCGTCCGCGTTCACCGCGGACAGGGCGCCGCCGCCCGTGTGGACGCCACCGCGCGGCTTGTCGTGCTTGCCGCCCTTGTCGTACTTGCCGCCCTCGTCGTGCTTGCTCTCCTCGTCGTACTTGCCGCCCTCGTCGTGCTTGCCCTCCTCGTCGTACTTGCCGCCCTCGTCGTGCTTGCCCTCCTCGTCGTACTTGCCGCCCTCGTCCTGCTTGCTCTCCTCGTCGTACTTGCCGCCCTCGTCCTGCTTGCTCTCCTCGTCCTGCTTGCTTTCCTCGTCGTGCTCCTTGCTGTAGGAAGACTTGTCGTGGCCGCCGTCGTCACCGTGGTCGGCGTAGGCCGCGGGCGCGGCGATGGCGAGAGCCGCCGTGGCCGTCGCGGCGGCGAGCACCATGCGGGCAGAGCGCATCTGAAGAGTCCTTCCACTGGAGGCCGGGCAGCTGACTCCACGCCAGCACGGATCTCCCGGGCTCCGGCGTGATCCACGCTCAGTCATGTCGCGCGCCCCCACCATCCGGGACCATCACACGGGTTAACTCCCCCACCCCTCCGGCCGTGCGCCGGCTCACTTCCGCCGTACGCGGCGGCATCTTGCCGCCGCACCGTGACGCCGCCTAGCCTGCTTTTGTGCCGCTGATAAACAAAACCCGTTCGCACAGTGCCGTGCCGGGTACCGACCTCGTCCGACTCCGATTCGCCCTGACCGCCTTCTTCGCCCTGGACGGTTTCGTCTTCGCCGGCTGGGTCGTGCGCATCCCCGCCCTCAAGGAGCAGACCGGGGCGTCCGCGAGCGCCCTCGGACTCGCGCTGCTCGGCGTGTCCGCGGGGGCCGTGATCACCATGACGCTGACCGGCCGGCTGTGCCGCCGGTACGGCAGCCACCTGGTCACCGTGGTCTGCGCGGTGCTGCTGAGCATCAGCGTGGCCCTGCCGCCGCTGACCCACTCCGCGGTCGCGCTCGGCGCCGTGCTGCTGGTGTTCGGCGCGGCCTACGGCGGGATCAACGTCGCCTTCAACAGCGCGGCCGTCGACCTGGTGGCCGCGCTGCGGCGGCCCGTCATGCCCAGCTTCCACGCCGCGTTCAGCCTGGGCGGCATGATCGGCGCGGGGCTGGGTGCCCTGGTCGCCGGTTCCCTGTCACCGGCCCGGCACCTCACCGGGCTCGCCGTGGTCGCGCTGCTGGCGACGGCGGTCGCGGGGCGGGCGCTGATGCGGTGCGAGCCGCTGACCCCGGCGGACGGGGGGCGGCCCGCCGAGGGCGCCGCGCCCCGGCGGGACCGGCGCACCAGGGCCCTGGTGGTCGTCTTCGGGCTCATCGCGCTGTGCACCGCCTACGGCGAGGGGGCGCTGGCCGACTGGGGTGCGCTCCATCTCGAACAGGACCTCGACGCCTCACCGGGTGCGGCGGCCGTCGGCTACCTGTGTTTCGCGCTCGCCATGACGATCGGCCGGCTGAGCGGCACCACGCTGCTGGAGCGGCTGGGCCGGACCCGCACGATCCTGGTGGGCGGCTCCACCGCGGCGGCCGGCATGCTGCTCGGCGCGCTCGCCCCGTCCCTGTGGGCCGCGCTGCTGGGGTACGCCGTCACCGGGCTGGGTCTCGCCAACCTCTTCCCCGTGGCCGTGGAGCGGGCCGGTGCGCTGGCGGGTCCGAGCGGGGTGGCGACCGCCTCCACGCTGGGCTACGGCGGGATGCTGCTCGGTCCGCCCGCGATCGGCTTCATGGCCGACTGGTACAGCCTCCCGGCCGCCCTCACCAGCGTGGCGGTGCTGGCGGCGGTGGCCACCACCATCGGGTTCGTGACCCGGAACGTCCGGACGGACTGAGCGTCCGGCGTGGATCGCCGGGCGGTCTCGGGGTACCCGGTCGTCGGCGTCCGCCGGTCCTCCGCCCGGTGGACGCCGCAAGTGACCACCGTGCGGACCCGGGAGAGAACGTGAGCGAACAGCAGAACCCCGTCGACCAGCACCCCACCCCCGACTTCCCCGCCCAGGACCAGCCGCACCCGGGCTGGACCGGTCCCATGGACCCGCCGCCGGACCACGGTGAGGACTCCTACCGGGGCAGCGGACGGCTGACCGGCCGCACGGCCGTGATCACGGGCGGGGACTCCGGCATCGGCCGCGCGGTCGCCCTGGCGTTCGCCCGCGAGGGGGCCGACGTGCTCTTCACCCACCTGGACAGCGAGAAGGACGAGGCGGCCGAGACCGCGCGGTGGGTGGAGGAGGCTGGCCGGCGTGCCGTGGCCGTCTCCTGCGACATCCGGGAGGAGGAGAACTGCCGGGCGCTGATCGACCGGGCGGTCTCCGAGTTCGGCGGCATCGACATCCTGGTGAACAACGCCGCGTACCAGATGTCCCAGCCGGACGGCATCGAGGCGATCACCACCGAGCAGTTCGACCGGGTGGTGCGGACCAACCTCTACGGCATGTTCTGGCTGTGCAAGATGGCCGTGCCGCACATGCGGGAGGGCGGCTGCATCATCAACTCGGCCTCCGTGCAGGCGTACAAGCCGAGTCCGCATCTGCTGGACTACGCGACCACCAAGGGCGCCATCGTCACGTTCACCCAGGGGCTGGCGCAGATGCTGATCGAGCGGGGCATCCGGGTCAACGCCGTGGCGCCGGGCCCGGTGTGGACGCCGTTGATCCCGGCCACGCTGCCGGACACCGCGGAGTTCGGCAAGCAGGCCCCGATCGGACGTCCGGCCCAGCCGGCGGAGATGGCCCCGGCGTACGTGTTCCTCGCCTCGCAGGAGGCGTCGTACATCACCGCCGAGATCGTGAACGCGACGGGCGGGACCCCGCTGCCGTAGGGCCCGGCGGAAAGCACGCATGGCGCCGGCCCTCCGTGGGGCAGACTCCCGGCCATGGAGACTGCCTGGTACCTGGGAATCCTGGAGGACGAGGGCCGGCTGCTGGCCCGGGCCGCGGAGCAGGCGGGGACGGACTCCCCCGTCCCCGCCTGCCCTGACTGGCGGCTGCGGGACCTGTTGCGGCACACCGGCGCGGTGCACCGGTGGGCGGCGGCCTTCGTCGCGGACGCGTGCGCGACGCCTCGCCCGATCGGGGATCACCCGGACCTGGACGGCGCCGAGCTGGTCGCCTGGTACCGCGCCTGCCACCGCACCCTGCTCGACACCCTCCGCTCGGCGAAGCCGGACGTGGAGTGCTTCACCTTCCTGCCCGGCGCGGAATCCGCGCTCGGCTTCTGGGCGCGCCGCCAGGCCCACGAGACGGCCGTGCACCGCTACGACGCGGAGGCGGCGCGCGGCGGCGACCCGGCGCCGGTCGCCACGGACTTCGCGGTGGACGGCGTCGACGAACTGCTGCGCGGCTTCCACGCCCGCCCCAGGAGCCGGGTCCGCACCCCGGAGCCGCGCGTGCTGCGGGTACGCGCCACCGACACGGACGCGGTGTGGACCGTACGGCTGTCCCCGGAGCCGCCCGTGACCACGCGGGACGCGGCCGGGGACGCCGAGTGCGAGGTGTCCGGGCCCGCCGCCGAGCTGTATCTCGCCCTGTGGAACCGGCTGCCGCTGCCGTCGGTGGCGGGCGACGCGTCGCTCGCGGCGCTGTGGCGGGAGACGTCCGCCGTCGTCTGAGGGGCCGCGACGTCCCCGCTCGTGGGCGCTTGTCCACCGGCCGCACGCCTGTTTGACTTCCGGCATGCGTGACAACGGGGGACGTACGGCGGGCGGGGGCGGCCGCCGCGGCCAGGCCGAGCGGGACGCGATCACCGTCGAGATCGGGTACGCGCTGTGCAGTGCGGCGTTCGCGGCGGCCGTGGTCTTCGGCGCGATGGCGGGTCCGGCCCTGCTGTTCGCGCTGCCGGGAACGGCGGAGAGCGTGCTGGTGCGCGGGGGCGCCGTGGTCGCGGGGGCGCTGTTCGCCGTCCGTACCGTGTCCGTCCTGGTGCGCTTCCGGCAGACGGTCCGGACCGGCCGCACCGGCTCGTAGGCCGGGGCGGCCGGCCGGGGCGGTCGCGGGCGCCCGGCTCGGCCGTGGTGCGGCTGACGTGGGCCGTGGCGGTGAGCGGGCTCACCGCCGGGCGCCGGGGCGGTCTCCTCGTCGGCCGGGCCGCGTCCTCCTCGGTCCAGGAACCCGCGCCGCCGTCGGAAGGGGGCAGCCCGCGGCAGGGGACGCGGGCGATCAGCAGGTACCCGGCCCACAGCGTCCCCGCCGCCCGGGCCGCGCGTACCGCCGCTCCGGGAGGGCGGCGGCGGAACAGGCCACGGCGACGGTCAGGAACACGGGCCCGTACGGCTCTCCGGCCCCGAGGCACACCAGGAGGGATTCGGCCGGACGGCGTGATGACTCGTACCGCCGGGGAAGTACGCCCGGCCGGGACGCGGAGGCAGCCTAAGGGGCGTCGGCGGGCCGCAGTCCCACCGTGCGGGCGAGACCGCCGACCGTGTGGCGGAAGAACGCGTCCCGTTCCTCCACGACCCCGGTGAACTGGCCGAACACCTCGAAGCCGATCAGACCGAGCAGTTGTGCCCAGACGGCCACACAGGCCGGCGCCGCCGCGGGAGGCAGGCCGGGGACGAAGTCCGACACCATGCGCGCGGCCTCTGCCTCCAGGTCCGCCGGGAGGGCCCGGACGTCGAGCTCCCCGGCCCGGTGGGCGTCGCGGACGACGCCGATGAGGGCGAAGCCGACGCGGGAGGCGGCCGGGACGGTGGTGGCCGGCGCGGCGTAGCCGGGCACGGGCGAGCCGTAGATCAACGCGTACTCGTGCGGATGCGCCAGCGCCCAGCCGCGGACGGCCTCGCACACGGCGGTCCAGCGCTCCCCCGGGGCGGCGTCCGCGGAGGCCTCGGCGGCCGTTTCGGCAGCCTCGCCCAGGGAGTCGTAGGCGTCGACGATGAGCGCGGTCAGCAGGTCGTCACGGCTGGGGAAGTAGCGGTAGATCGCGGAGGACGCCATGCCGAGGGTCCTGGCCACGGCCCGCAGGGACAGCTCGGCGGCGCCCTGCCCGGCGAGGCGTCGGCGCGCCTCCTCCTTGATGGCGGCGGTGATCTCGGTCCTGGCCCGCGCGCGGGCGCCGTGTGCGGTGCTCGTCATGCCTTCAGTGTTCCATGAGAACAGAGCGTTGCACACAAACGAGAGCACCGCTCTTGCGGCGGCGCGCGGAGCCGGGCACACTGAAGTCGAACGAGAGCAGTGCTCACAAAAAAGAGCGGTGCTCTCACCCTCGTTTCCCGGAGGTCCCGATGCCGTCGTCCACGCCGTACTACTTCACCGCCGGTCCCGTCGCCGCCCGGTTCAACCGGATCGTCGGCTGGCTCGCCCGGCACGGCGTCAGCCTCGCCGGCACCGCGGAGCTGTCCGTCCGCGGCCGCAGGAGCGGGCAGATGCAGCGCGTCCCGGTCAACCCGCACAGCCACACGGGGCAGCAGTACCTGGTCTCGGCGCGCGGACACTCCCAGTGGGTGCGCAACATGCGGGTCGCCGGCGGGGGTGAACTGCGCGTGGGCCGCAAGGTACGCACGTTCACGGCGGTGGAGGTCCCCGACGAGGAGAAGCCGCCGGTGCTGCGCACCTACCTGGAGAAGTGGGGCTGGGAGGTCAACCAGTACTTCAAGGGGGTCACCGCCAGGTCCTCCGACGAGGAGATCCTGGCGGCGGCCCCCGACCACCCGGTCTTCCGGATCACTGTCCGGGGCTGACGTCGCCGCCGTCCGCGGAACGCCGGTCCAGCGCCAGCAGGGCGCGGTGGGCCATCGGGTGGCTGCGGACCAGTTCGCCGAGTGTCGTCGAACCCCGCGTGATGTCCTTGAACGCCTTCCAGGCCGGGCGGAAGCCGGTCAGGACCGCGTGGAAGACGCCCGGCCGCTGCTCGAACGCCGCCAGCATCCGCTTGCCGACGCTCATCTCCACGCCGAGCCCGGCCTTCACGGCGAACGCGTAGTTGAGGGCCTGCCGGCGCGCGTCCACGGCGTCGTGCGCCTCGGCGACCCGCACCGCCCACTCCCCCGCCAGCCGGCCGGAGCGCAGCGCGAAGGAGATGCCCTCACGGGTCCACGGCTCCAGCATCCCGGCCGCGTCCCCGCAGACCAGCACCCGGCCGCGGGACAGCGGGGAGTCGTCGGCCCGGCAGCGCGTCAGATGCCCGGAGGAGATCGCCGGTTCGAAGCCCGCGAGGCCGAGCCGGGCGATGAAGTCCTCCAAGTAGCGCTTGGTGGCGGCGCCTTCACCGCGCCGCGAGATGACGCCCACGGTCAGGGTGTCGCCCTTGGGGAAGACCCAGCCGTAACTGCCGGGCAGGGGGCCCCAGTCGATGAGCACCCGGCCCTTCCAGTCCTCGGCGACCGTCTCCGGCACCGGGATCTCCGCCTCCAGGCCCAGGTCGACCTGGTCCAGCTTGACCCCGACATGCGCCCCTATCCGGCCGGCGCTGCCGTCGGCGCCGACCACGGCCCGCGCGAGGACCGTCTCGCCGCCCTGGAGGAAGACGGCGACCGTGCGCCGGTCCGGCACGGCCGAGCCGTGCTGCTCCACGCGCTGCACGGCGACGCCGGTGCGCAGTTCGGCGCCGGCCTTCTGCGCGTGCTCGACGAGCTGCTGGTCGAACTCGGGCCGGTTGACGAGCCCGAAGAGCATCTGCCGGGAGCGGCGGGTGCGGGCGAAGCGGCCGTTGCTGGAGAACGTCACGGCGTGCACCCGGTCCTTGAGCGGCAGCTCGAAACCGGGCGGCAGCGCGTCGCGCGACGGGCCGATGATGCCGCCGCCGCAGGTTTTGTAGCGGGGCAGCTCCGCCTTCTCCAGCAGCAGCACGCGCCGCCCCGCGACCGCCGCCGCGTAGGCCGCCGACGCCCCCGCGGGTCCCGCGCCCACCACGACGACGTCCCATACCTGCCGCACGTCGTCCGCCGAAGAGTTCTCGCTGCTCACGATGGTCCGCTGCTCCGATCACGCCGCCTGCCGCTGCTGTCCTCCCGCATCCTACGGCGGCGGCCGTCACGGTCCGCTGTGGGAGGATCGGCGACGTGAGTGTCCCTTACATGGGTCACTCACGCACACCACACGATCATCGCGTACCGCGAAGTACGCACGTGCACAACGTCGCACCTACAAGGAGCGTGCCCATGTCGTCGAATCCGGTCGCCGCGACCGTCGCCTCACTGATGCCCAGGGCGAAGGAGGAGCTCACCGAGCTGGTGGCCTTCAAGTCGGTGGCGGACTTCGACCAGTTCCCGCGCGAGGAGAGCGAGGGCGCCGCCCGCTGGATCGCCGGCGCGCTCACCGCCGAGGGCTTCCAGGACGTCGCCCTGCTCGACACCCCGGACGGCACCCAGTCGGTCTACGGCTGCCTGCCCGGCCCGGAGGGCGCGAAGACCGTACTGCTGTACGCGCACTACGACGTGCAGCCGCCGCTGGACGAGGCCGGCTGGGCCACCCCGCCGTTCGAGCTGACCGAGCGCGACGGCCGCTGGTACGGGCGCGGCGCCGCCGACTGCAAGGGCGGGGTCATCATGCACCTGCTGGCGCTGCGCGCCCTGAAGGCGAACGGCGGCGTGCCGGTCCACGTCAAGATCATCGTGGAGGGTTCGGAGGAGCAGGGCACCGGCGGTCTCGAGCGGTACGCCGAGGAGCACCCGGACCTGCTCACCGCGGACGCCATCGTCATCGGCGACGCCGGCAACTTCCGCGCCGGTCTGCCGACCGTCACCACCACGCTGCGCGGCATGACGCTGGTGCGGGTGCGGATCGACACCCTCGCGGGCAACCTGCACTCCGGTCAGTTCGGCGGGGCCGCGCCCGACGCGCTGGCCGCGCTGGTGCGGGTGCTGGACTCGCTGCGCGCCGAGGACGGCAGCACGACCGTGGACGGGCTGACCGGCGACAGCGCCTGGCAGGGCATCCAGTACGAGGAGGAGCAGTTCCGTGAGGACGCCAAGGTGCTGGACGGGGTGGAGCTGATCGGCTCCGGCACGGTCGCCGACCGCATCTGGGCCCGCCCCGCGGTCACCGTGCTCGGCATCGACTGCCCGCCGGTGGTGGGCGCCACGCCGTCCGTGCAGGCGAGCGCGCGGGCGCTGGTCAGCCTGCGGGTGCCGCCGGGCGTGGACGCGGCGAAGGCGACCGAACTGCTGCGCGCGCACGTGGAGTCGCACACGCCGTGGGGCGCGCGGGTGACCACCGAGCGGATCGGCCAGGGGCAGGCGTTCCGCGCCGACCCGGCCAGCCCGGCCTACCAGGCCATGGCGGACGCGATGGCGGTCGCGTACCCCGGCCAGGAGATGCAGTACGCCGGCCAGGGCGGCTCGATCCCGTTGTGCAACACGCTCGCCGCCCTCTACCCGAAGGCGGAGATCCTGCTGATCGGGCTGAGCGAGCCGGAGGCGCAGATCCACGCGGTGAACGAGAGCGTGTCGCCGGACGAGCTGGAGCGGCTGTCGGTCGCCGAGGCGCTGTTCCTGCGCAACTACGCGTCCGACGCCGACTGACCGGCGCCCTGCGCCGACGCAGAGCCTCCGTCCCCGGACGGGGGCTCTGCCCTGCGGTGGACGTCATCTCACCCGCCTTGTGACGCTTCGACATCTCGCCCGCCTTGTGACGCTTCGGCCGTGACGACCCGGTGCGGACGGACGCGGCAGGCAGGCCACGGGCGACGCCGGACGCGCCCCGGCGGGCCGCCGGCCACCGCAGCCGCCCGCGCGGGCGCCCGTCGCCCCGGTGACGGACTCGGCGCCGTCGGTCGCGCCGCCCCGCCCCAGCCACGAGCAGCCGCCCCGCCTCGCGGGAACCATCGCCCCCATGCGGCCCGCACCGCGCCGAGGACAACAGACGCGGCACAGCGCCACGCCGACGCCGGCCACCGGGGCCGCCCACGTGGCCGCCCGCGCCGCGGGCGGACCGCACGGCACGCGAGCCGCGGGCCGTGCACAGCGGGGAACCTACGGCCCCGAGGCCGTAAGTCCCCTCATCCCACCGGCACTCCGCCCTCCAGATACATCGCCCGCCCGCGCTCGCGCGCCCGCAGCGCCCGGCGCAGGCGCTCGTAGCGGACCGGAGGCAGCAGATGCGCCGCCTCGGCCTCGGAGGCGAAGCGCCAGGCGCGCAGTTCGGGGCCGGGCAGCAGCATGCGTCCGGCGTCCGCGGAGTCGAGGCGGCCGCCGTCGAACAGCAGCCGCAGTCCGCCGAAGGCCGGGGGCGCGGGCGGCTCCCAGTCGACGACCAGGAGGGCCGGCACGTCGTCGAGACGTATGCCGGTCTCCTCGGCGACCTCCCGCATGCCGGCCCGCGCCGGAGCCTCCCCGCGTTCGACGATCCCGCCGGGGAACTCCCAGCCGGCCTTGTAGGTCGGGTCGACGAGCAGCACGCGGTCCTGCTCGTCGAAGAGCAGCACGCCCGCCGCGACGGTCTCCGCCGTGGGCTCGGGCGTCTGCACGATGTCGCAGGCGGGCACCTCTCCGCTGCCGACCGCCTCGGCGATGCGGCGGGCGGTGTCGCGCGGGGTGAGGCAGCCGCTGTCGATCGGGTAGGCGTCGGCGGTCAGCCAGGCGGCGAGCGCCGCCTTGAACGGCTCGATGCGGTCGTACGACCACTGCCGGACGCGTATCTCCCCGTCGGGGAGGTCCTCCGGGACCTCCCGGCCGGCTATCCGCTCCCGCAGGATCGTTTCGGCCGGGGCGAGCAGGACGTGCCGGACCGGTATGCGGCGGGCGGCGAGGCCGCCGAAGATCTCGTCACGGTACTCCTGGCGCAGCAGGGTCATGGGGACCACCAGGGTCCCGCCGAGCTCGGCGAGCATCGCGGCCGCGGTGTCGATCACGAGGCGTCGCCAGATCGGGAGGTCCTGGAAGTCGCCGACCCCGGCGAGGTGCTTGGGCGGGAGCAGTCGGTCCAGCGCTCCGCCGATGACCTCGGGGTCGAAGAGCGTGCTGTTCGGGATCAGCTCGATCAGTTCGCGCGCGGTGGAGGTCTTCCCCGCACCGTACGCCCCGTTGATCCAGACGATCACGGTTCCCCCTCTTCTGTTGGCCCCCTGAGGCTTGCCCGCTCCACCCTGCCACGGAAACCAGATCGCGTTGGGAACACGCGACGGCGGCGCCGGCACCCGTCGTGGAGGGGTGCCGGCGCCGCCGCCGGCGCTTCGGTGGGCCCGTCAGGCCTTGCCGTCCCGGTCGACGTCCAGCTCCAGCGTGTTGTTCTCCGCGACCGTGCGGTCGAGGGTGCCGAGCGTGTCCTCGACGCCGAGCGCGCCGAGGGCGGTGTCGGTGAGCGCGTGCGACGGGGTGACGGCCGCGACGACGAAACCGGTGGCGAGGGAGGCGATGGCGAGCATGCTGCGCTTCTTCATGCCCGGCTCAACTGCGGAACCGGCCGTCTGGTCACGCCCCGGTCCGGACGAGTCGCCGGACGGGCCCCTCACACCCCCGCGACCGCCGGGTCCGTGCGGCTGAACAGCGCCGCCGCGGCCGCCCCCACCAGGCCGGCGTCGACGCCCGTCTGCGCCGGGGTCACCGCGAGACGCCGCACGAAGGACAGCGTGGCGTACTCGGCGAGCGCCCTCCGCAGCGGCGCGAACAGCACCTCGCCGGCCTTGCCCACGCCACCGCCGATCACCGCGATGTCGATCTCGACGAGCGTCGCGGTGGCCGCGATGCCCGCGGCGAGGGCCCGGGCCGCCCGCTCGAAGGAGGCCACGGCGACCGGGTCGCCGGCACGGGCGGCGGCGGCCACCGCGGCGGCGGAGGTGTCGCCGTCCGGACCGGGCCGCCAGCCGTTCTCCAGGGCTCGCCGGGCGATGTTGGGGCCGCTCGCGATCCGCTCCACGCACCCGCGCGCGCCGCACGGGCACGGGTCGCCGTCGAGGTCGACGCTGATGTGGCCGATGTGACCGGCGTTGCCGGTGGGCCCGGGGTGCAGCCGCCCGCCGAGCACCAGGCCGCCGCCGACGCCGGTGGAGACGACCATGCACAGCGCGTTGTCGTGGCCGCGGGCGGCGCCCTGCCAGTGTTCGGCGGCCGTGACGGCGACCCCGTCGCCGATCAGCTCGACGGGCAGTCCGCCGGCCGCGTCCCGCACCTTGGCGACAAGCGGATAGTCGCGCCAGCCGGGCACGTTGACCGGGCTCACCGTGCCGGCGGAGGCGTCGACGGGGCCCGCGCTGCCGATGCCGACCGCGTCCGCGCGCTCCCAGAGGGGGGACGCGGTGAGGTCGCCGATCACCGCCTCGACGGCTGCCATGACGGTGTCCCCGGCCTCCTGGGCGGGGGTCGGCCGCTGCGCGCGGGCCAGGATCCGGCCCTCACGGTCCACCAGCGCGCCGGCGATCTTGGTGCCGCCGATGTCGAGCGCAGCCACGAGGTCGGTGTGCATCAGAGTCGGATCTCCCCGTCAACCATCGGAAACCATCAGAAAACACGCTGGGAACGGCCATGCGCGACCAGGAGGCAACACATGGAGCACGGGCAACGGCCCGGTCGAACGGCGGGGTGCGGGCCGGAGCGTGCGTCGGACAGTGTCCCCCGAGCCTGACAACGTTGTCCAGGCTCTATGCTCGACGCCACATCCTCATACAAGCCCATGGAGCCACGCATCCCCGTGGCCGACAGGACAGGACACCGCATCGTGCCGGAGACGACCCGCCGCACCGACCGCTTCCCAGGGACCCGATACGGCAACCGTCCGACGATGAAGGACGTGGCCGCCCGTGCCGGGGTCGGCCTCAAGACGGTCTCCCGCGTGGTGAACGGCGAGCCGGGCGTGACGCCGGAGACCGAGCGCCGGGTGCAGGAGGCGATCGAGGCGCTCGGCTTCCGCCGCAACGACAGCGCCCGGGTGCTGCGCAAAGGGCGCACCGCCAGCATCGGTCTGGTCCTGGAGGACCTCGCGGACCCGTTCTACGGCCCGCTGAGCCGGGCGGTGGAGGAGGTGGCCCGCGCGCACGGCGCGCTGCTGATCAACGGGTCGAGCGCGGAGGACGCCGACCGTGAACAGGAGCTGGTCCTGGCCCTGTGCGCCCGCCGGGTGGACGGCCTGGTGGTGATCCCGGCCGGCGACGACCACCGCTACCTGGAGCCGGAGATCAAGGCGGGTGTCGCCACCGTGTTCGTGGACCGTCCGGCCGGGCACATCGACGCGGACGTGGTGGTGTCGGACAACTTCGGCGGCGCCCGCGACGGCGTGCGCCACCTGATCGCGCACGGGCACCGCAGGATCGGCTTCATCGGCGACATGCCGCGCATCCACACGGCGGCCGAGCGGCTGCGCGGCTACCGCACCGCCATGGAGGACGCGGGGATACCGGTGGCGGACGCGTGGATGTCGCTCGGCGTCACGGACCCCGAGCGGGTGCGCCGGGCGGCGGAGGAGATGCTCACCGGCCCGGAGCCGGTCACCGCGATCTTCACCGGGAACAACCGGGTGACGGTCACGGTGATCCGGGTGCTGGCCGGGCACGCCCGTCCGGTCGCCCTGGTCGGTTTCGACGACATCGAGCTGGCCGATCTGCTGCAGCCCGGCGTCACGGTCGTCGCGCAGGACGCCGCCGCCCTCGGCCGGACCGCCGCCGAGCGGCTCTTCCGCCAGCTGGACGGCACCCTGATCGCCCCGGAGCGCATCGAGCTGCCGACCCGGCTGATCACCCGCGGCTCCGGCGAGCTGCCCCCGGCCGACCGAGCGGGGCGGTGACGGCGGAGGACCGTACGCCGCGGGCCCTGAGGAGGGCCGCGAGCCGGGGCCGCGTGTGACCGGCCGGGGCGCGGTCGGCGGGTCCCGCGCGTCACCGTCCCGTAGCCTCGGCACCGGCGGGGCCGAGGCGCTGCACCGGGTTCGCCGCCGGCTCCGCCGGCGCGTGGTCGGGTTCGTAGCGCAGCAGGTCGCCCGGCTGGCAGTCGAGCACCTCGCACAGTGCGGCGAGGGTGGTGAAGCGGACCGCCTTCGCGCGGCCGTTCTTCAGGACGGCCAGGTTCGCCGGGGTGATGCCGACGCGTTCGGCGAGTTCGCCCACGGACATCTTGCGCCGGGCGAGCATCACGTCGATGTCGACGGCGATCGGCATCAGATCACCTCGGCCAGTTCGGCCCGCATCCGCGACGCCTCCAGCTCCCGGGCCACGGCCTGGGCCAGCAGCATCCGCAGGACGAGGACGACGAGCGCGATGCCCACGATCGCCAGGCCGACCCCGCCCACCAGGAGCACGATGCCGGGCGCGACGGCCTCCCCCGGCGCGAGCAGCGCGCCGAGCGCGAAGACCAGCAGGGCCGCGGCGACGAACGCGCCGATGACGATGTGGACGTAGCGGAAGGCCGCGTGGGAGAAGACGGTGCCGCGCCGCGCCATGGTCACCAGCCGCCAGACGCAGATCAGCACGGTCTGGGCGGCCAGCACGGTGAGGACCACGATCACCAGGAGCGGGGTCCGCAGAAAGGCGTACCGCTCGTCCAGCCCGTCCAGGTCGCTCGCCAGCAGCGGCACCATCACCGTCTGCACCGCCAGGGAGCCCGCCAGCAGCACCGCGATCACCGCGCGCAGCGCGAGCACGGTCACGTGTCCCATCGCCCCTCCTTCACTCGAAGCACGATGGGAATCTATCGATTTTCGATAGGCAACGCAATCGTGGGCGGTGCCCGGCGCCTATCTGTCACAGGGCGGGGACGGTCAGCCCTCCGCGCCGGGGCGAGGCGAGGACCTCCGGCTCCGCGCGGGCCGGACCGCTCGCGCGGGCCGCCGCGGCGTCGTCCAGGGCGCCGCGGTCAGGCCGCGCAGCAGGTACCCGGCGAGGACCCGGCCGCCCCGGCCGCGGACGGTGCCGGCGGTGAACCGGTCGCCGGGGACGTAGACGGTGGGGATGGACCGGCGGGTGCCGGGGTCGCCGGGGTGCAGACGCTCCGGTTCGGCGTCGACCGGCGCGAGGGAGGCGCCGGTCCCCTCGGCGACGGCGCCCGCGAGACTCGTCGGCACTCGCTCCTGCCGCCCCTGGCCCATGCCGCCCTCCCGGACGACCGCGCCCCGGATCCCGTCGCCATGTCCCCGAGATGCGAGATCAACAATTTGTTGAATGACGGCCTCCGGCGGCCTCCGCGCCGGCCGACACCGCCCTACGGGCCGGCCCGCCCTGCCGCCGGGCCCGGCGGAACACGGCGAGGCCCCCACGACCGGAGTGCGGTCGCGGGGGCCTCGGACGGTCCGGGGGTGATCAGCCCTTGCGGGCCTTGATCTCCTCGGTGAGCTGCGGGACGACGTCGAACAGGTCGCCGACGACGCCGTAGTCGACCAGCTCGAAGATCGGGGCCTCGGCGTCCTTGTTGACGGCCACGATGGTCTTCGAGGTCTGCATGCCCGCGCGGTGCTGGATCGCGCCGGAGATGCCGTTGGCAATGTACAGCTGCGGCGAGACCGACTTGCCGGTCTGGCCGACCTGGTTGGTGTGCGGGTACCAGCCGGCGTCCACGGCGGCGCGCGAGGCGCCGACGGCCGCGCCGAGCGAGTCGGCGAGCGCCTCGATGATCGAGAAGTTCTCCGCGCCGTTGACGCCGCGGCCGCCGGAGACGACGATCGCGGCCTCGGTCAGCTCCGGACGGCCGGTCGACTCACGCGGCGTGCGGCCGGTGACCTTGGTGCCGGTGGCCTGCTCGGAGAAGGTGACGCTCAGGGACTCGACCGCGCCGGCGGCCGGGGCGGCCTCCACGGCGGCCGAGTTCGGCTTGACCGTGATGACCGGGGTGCCCTTGGAGACACGGGACTTGGTGGTGTAGCCGGCGGCGAAGACCGACTGGGTGGCCACTGGGCCCTCGTCGCCGGCCTCGAGGTCGACGGCGTCGGTGATGACGCCGGAACCGATGCGCAGCGCCAGGCGGGCAGCGATCTCCTTGCCCTCGGCGGAGGACGGGACCAGCACGGCGGCCGGGGAGACGGCCTCGTGGGCGGCCTGGAGGGCGTCCACCTTCGGCACGACCAGGTAGTCGGCGTACTCGGCGGCCTCGTGGGTGAGGACCTTGACCGCGCCGTGCTCGGCGAGCGTGGCGACGGTGTCGCCGGCGCCGCCTCCCAGCGCGACGGCGACCGGCTCGCTGATGCGGCGGGCGAGGGTCAGCAGCTCCAGGGTCGGCTTGCGGACGGCGCCGTCCACGTGGTCGACGTAGACGAGAACTTCAGCCATGGGACTTCTTCTCTCCTGCTTGCGAAGTGTGAGGGGCGGGAAGCGAGCCGTGCCGTGCGGCTCAGATGAACTTCTGGCTCGCGAGGAACTCGGCGAGCTGCTTGCCGCCCTCGCCCTCGTCCTTGACGATCGTGCCCGCGGTACGGGCCGGACGCTCGGACGCCGACTCCACCGTGGTGTAGGCGTTCTCCAGGCCGACCTCGTCCGCGTCGATGTCGAGGTCGGAGAGGTCCCAGGACTCCACCGGCTTCTTCTTGGCCGCCATGATGCCCTTGAAGGACGGGTAACGGGCCTCGCCCGACTGGTCGGTGACCGACACGACCGCGGGGAGGGACGCCTCGAGCTGCTCGGAGGCCGCGTCGCCGTCACGGCGGCCCGTGACCTTGCCGTCCTCGACGGACACCTCGGACAGGAGCGTCACCTGCGGCACGCCGAGGCGCTCCGCGAGCAGCGCCGGGACGACGCCCATGACGCCGTCGGTGGAGGCCATGCCGGAGACGACCAGGTCGTAACCCGCCTTCTCGACGGCCTTGGCCAGCACCAGGGAGGTGCCGATGGCGTCCGTGCCGTGCAGGTCGTCGTCCTCGACGTGGATGGCCTTGTCGGCGCCCATGGACAGCGCCTTGCGCAGCGCGTCCTTGGCGTCCTCGGGACCCATGGTCAGGACGGTGACCTCCACGTCGTCGTCCGAGTTCTCCGCGATCTGCAGTGCCTGCTCGACCGCGTACTCGTCCAGCTCGGAGAGCAGACCGTCTACGTCGTCACGGTCGACGGTCAGGTCATCGGCGAAGTGCCGGTCGCCAGTGGCGTCGGGCACGTACTTCACAGTGACAACGATCCTCAAGCTCACGCCGGCTCTCCTACTGCATCGTCATTTCTGGCTGCCTGCCTGCAGGCAGCATAGGCGCCTCAAGCGGGCGGTCCCGGTCGGGGCGACCCACGCTCCGATCGAAATATTACTCGTCAGTACACTCAGTTCCTGCCCGCTAAGCAAGCGCTTTGAACTGTGACCTTCGCAACGCAGCGTAACCGGAACTCCTCCGGTCCGCGACGCGATCGAGGCCCCGCGTCTCAGTCGGGCAGTCCGCTGAATCGTCCCTGGTGGTAGACGAGGGGACGGCCGTGGCCCGTGGGGTCGCCGACCAGCACCTCGGCGACCACGATCCGGTGGTCGCCCGCGGGCACCCGCGCCGTCACCCGGCACACCATCCAGGCGGGTACGCCGTGCAGCACCGGCACCCCTTCCGGCCCCTCCCGCCAGTCCGTGCCCGGTCCGAAGCGGTCGGCGCCCCGGCGGGCGAAGGTGGCCGCGAGGTCCTGCTGGTGCTCGCCCAGCAGGTGCACGCCGACGTGGTCGCTCGCCGCGATCGCGGGCCAGCTGGAACCGCCCGTGGAGACGCCGAAGGACAGCATCGGCGGCTCCGCGGACACGGAGGCGAGGGAGGTGGCGGTGAAGCCGACCGGACCGGAACGGCCGCGCGCCGTGACCACCGCGACCCCCGCCGGATGCCGGCGGAAGACGGAGCGCAGCAGGTCGGGCGAGGCGGGCCGGGCGGCACCGAGGTCGGGCATTGCCGTCATGGAACAGTCCTTCTGGGAGGGGTCACGAGCGGGTTCGCGGCTGCTCACCGGCCCGGTCGACGCACACGCGGGAAGCGGGCGCCGGCCGGGAGGGGGCCGGGTACCCGACGGCGGCGAAGGAGTCCCGACGACATGGGGTCAGGCTGACGACGAGCACCGCGCAGCGTCAAGCCGGCCGCCGTGGACGGGAGATGTCCCACCATGATCGCGGCAGCCGTCACAGCGCCGCGCCCAGGGCGGCGATCACGTCGGCCTTGCGCGGCTGTCCGGCCGCGCACCGTACCACCCGGCCGTCCGCGTCGAGCACCAGCACCGTCGGGGTGCGCTCGATCCCCAGCCGCCGTACGAGGTCGAGGCGGGCCTCGGCGTCGATCTCGACGTGGGTCACGCCCGGCACCATGCCCGCGACCTCGCCCAGCACCCGGCGGGTGGCCCGGCAGGGCGCGCAGAAGGCGCTGGAGAACTGCACGAGCGTGGCGCGCTCGCCCAGCCCCACGCCGAACTCGGCCGCGAGACCGGTCCGCACCGCGCCGTCGCCGCCGGCCCGTCCCGTGTCGTCACTGCCTCGCACTCGCCGCTCCCGCCCTGGATGTCGCTTCCCGACCGCCTCCAGCGTCCCAGGATCCGCGAACATTCCCGTCCTGGCGGCACAGCCCCGGGCGGATCACGGGAACGTGACGAGAATCTCCGCCCCGGAGCGGCGCCGGGGCTGGTTCACCGGCCGTTTCTGGGGCAGCATCAGCGACAGGCCGTAAACCTACGGCTGCGTAACTTCGACTGGGAGACCTCCGCCCAGGAAGAGAAGGAAGGGTTCCGACCCGCCCATGGCAGAACTTGTCTACCGGCCCGTGATCGGCTGCGCCCGCACCCTGTTCAAGGTGTGGGACCTCAAGATCGATTGTCAGGGGTCGGAGAACATCCCGCGCTCGGGCGGCGCCGTGCTGGTGAGCAACCACATCAGCTATCTCGACTTCGTGTTCAACGGACTGGCGGCGCTCCCGCAGAAGCGGCTGGTCCGCTTCATGGCCAAGGAGTCGGTGTTCCGGCACCGCGTCTCGGGCCCGCTGATGCGCGGCATGAAGCACATCCCGGTGGACCGCAAGCAGGGTGAGGCCGCGTACCAGCACGCGCTGCGCTCGCTGCGGTCCGGTGAGATCGTGGGCGTCTTCCCCGAGGCGACGATCTCGCAGTCGTTCACGCTGAAGAGCT
This sequence comes from Streptomyces sp. NPDC096105, assembly GCF_044763335.1. Taxonomy (NCBI): domain Bacteria; kingdom Bacillati; phylum Actinomycetota; class Actinomycetes; order Kitasatosporales; family Streptomycetaceae; genus Streptomyces; species Streptomyces sp. NPDC096105. The sequence goes on along the minus strand of NZ_JBIWGC010000010.1, from coordinate 200,544 downwards.
TCAAGTCCGGTGCCGCACGCATGGCGCAGGAGGCGGGCGTCCCGCTGATCCCGGTGGCGGTGTGGGGGACGCAGCGGCTGTGGACCAAGGGCCACCCGCGCAACTTCAAGCGCAGCCACATCCCCATCACCATCCGCGTGGGCGAGGCGATCGAGGCGTCCAGGGACAAGTACGCGGGCGCGATCACCCGGCAGCTGCGCGAGCGGGTGCAGGAGCTGCTGGAGGCGGCTCAGCGAGCGTACCCGGTACGGCCGAAGGACCCGGACGACACCTGGTGGATGCCGGCCCACCTCGGCGGCACGGCTCCCACCCCGGAGCAGGTCCGCGAGGCCGAGGCCCACTGAGGTCCCCTCCCAGGTCCCGGACCCGTGCTTGCACGGGTCCGGGACCTGCTGCGTTCGCACGGCGCGACACGTGGGGTCCTGACCGTGCGTCGGCCTTCCCGGCGGCGGCCTCGTGTGCCGCCGTGGACACAGCGGGGCGCCCTGGCCGGCATGCCCGTCCTCACTCGTGAAGGCCCGCACGTGACCCCGCACCAGCAGCTGTCCTACGACGCGTTCGTCGCGCTCGCCACCGCCGATCCGGCGGTCGTCGGGCTCGTCCTCAAGGGCTCCGGGCCCATGACGGCATGACCACCCTCCACTCCGACCACGACCTGTACGCGGTCCTCGCCGACGGCGCCGCCACCGGCCTCACCCGCTTCGCGGGCCACCGCGGCGCCGGCCCGGACCTCGTCGTCCTCACGCTCGGCGCGTTCCGCGCGGGTCGAGGCGGCGGCACGGGAGGCCGGGCTCGGCGCGGTGCCGGACGCGTGGGGCGAGGATCTCGCCCTCATGCGGCCGGGTGGACGGTGATCCTCGCTCCGGGGCTGAACTTCTCCAGCAGCGCCGCGAGTTCGGCGGCGGCCTCCTCGACCTCGGACACGGGCATCGGGGGGAGGCTCTCCAGCAGGAAGAAGCCCGAGGTGGTCCCCTCCGTGAGCCGGGTGCGGGGGCCCTGACGCCAGTTCCAGCGGCGGCAGGTGACGCCGAGGTCGTCGCGCCACACCACCTCGCCGGGGTCGGGGCGCTCGACGGTCTCCTCGCCGCCGGCGACGGTCACGAAGTCCTCGTCGCCCCTGGCCCGCACCAGGCGCATGGCGCCCCGGACCCGGTCGGCGTCCTCGCCGCCCACCGGGACGAGCCGGGCGACGCTCACGGCGTTGTAGACGTCGACGAGGAGGTTGATCCGGGGCAGGCCGGCGCCCGACAGGGCCCGCTTCGCGAGGGCCTCCGCGGAGTTGCGGGTGCGGGAGGGCTTGGAGCCGAAGGCGCTGTAGGCCGCGCGCCAGGCCGCCATGTGCGGGTCCTCGTGCGGGGCGCGCCCGTCCAGGCGGGCGGCGAGCCGGCGTGCGGCCTCGTCGAGCAGGGCGGAACTCTCCTCGGTGCTGGGCCCGTTGACCAGGTCGTGCGCTTCGACGGCGACGTGGGTGAAGCCGGGCACGAGGGCCCGTACCTCGTCGGACACGATCGGGGCGAAGGTCATGGGTGCGCCTTGCTGCTCAGAGTGCGGTGGGGAGCGTCCGCCACAGGTGCGGCCGGTCGGTGGCGTTCCGAAGGGCGCGCAGGACGACGGGGTGCGGTGCAGCATACAGGACCGGGTGGTCCATCTCGTTGGACGAGGGGTCGGGCGTGAAGGCCAGCCGCTCGCCGTCGAGGGAGAACCGGGCGTCCACTCCGGGCTTGTTGCCGCGCGGGTCCTGCCGGTGCCAGGCGCCGTGGAACCGCACCGCGACCAGGCCGTGCACCACGCCGAGGTACTGGTAGCAGAGCGCGGCCGGGATGTCCTCGGCGCGCAGCAGCGCGGCCAGGGCGTGGGCCTTGGCGTGACAGATGCCGGTGCCCTGCTCCAGCACGTCGGAGGCGCGCCAGGTCACGCGGGGGTCCCCGGCGTCCTGCGAGTGCGTGATGCGGTCGCGCACGTACTCGAAGGCCGCCTGCGCATACTCATACGAGTCACGGACGTCGGCGGCCAAGCGGGCGGACACCTCCCGGACCAGCGGATGGTGATGGTCGATGACCTCGTCGGCGGCCAAGTAGACGGAGAGGTCCGGGTTTTCCTGGATCAGCTGCATGACCTCGGAGCATAGGTATACGCCCGGCCGAGAGTCAATGCATTTTCAGCCGAGCGCATACCTATGCATGCCGTGTCAGCGGGCCATCTCCTCCTTCAGGGCGGCCACGAACCGGTCCACGTCGTCCTCGGTGGTGTCGAAGGCGCACATCCAGCGGACGTCGCCCGCGGCCTCGTCCCAGAAGTAGAAGCGGAACCGCTTCTGCAGGCGCTCGCTCACGTCGTGCGGCAGCCGCGCGAACACCGCGTTGGCCTGCACCGGGTAGAGGATCTCCACGCCGTGCACCGCGCGCACGCCCTCCGCGAGGCGCTGGGCCATCTCATTGGCGTGCCGGGCGTTGCGCAGCCACAGGTCCTTGGCGAGCAGCGCCTCCAACTGGACCGACACGAAGCGCATCTTGGAGGCGAGCTGCATGGACAGCTTGCGCAGGTGCTTCATGTGCTTGACCCCGTCCGGGTCCAGCACCACGACCGCCTCGCCGAAGAGCGCGCCGTTCTTGGTGCCGCCCAGCGAGAGCAGGTCGACGCCCACCGCGTTGGTGAAGGTGCGCAGCGGCACGTCCAGCGCGGCGGCGGCGTTGGCCAGTCGCGAGCCGTCGACGTGCACCTTCATGCCGTGCGCGTGGGCGTGCTCGCAGATGGCACGGATCTCGTCCGGGGTGTACACCGTGCCCAGCTCGGTGGCCTGGGCCAGGGAGACGACCTGCGGCATGGCCCGGTGCTCGTCGTCCCAGCCGTACGCCTGCCGGTCGATGAGCTCCGGGGTGAGCTTGCCGTCCGGGGTGGGCACGGTGAGCAGCTTGATGCCGCCGACCCGCTCCGGCGCGCCGCCCTCGTCCACGTTGATGTGGGCGCTCTCCGCGCAGATCACCGCGCCCCAGCGGTCGGTGACCGCCTGGAGCGCCACGACGTTGGCCCCGGTTCCGTTGAAGACCGGGAAGGCCTCGGCGGTGGGCCCGAAGTGGCTGCGGATCACCTGCTGGAGGTTCTCGGTGTACGCGTCCTCGCCGTAGGCGACCTGGTGCCCGCCGTTGGCCAGGGCCAGGGCGGCGAGCACCTCCGGGTGGGCGCCGGCGTAGTTGTCGCTGGCGAAACCGCGGACCTCCGGGTCGTGATGACGACGCGCGTCGGTCCGCGGCGGGTTCACGGCTTCTCGGTCAGCCACAGACGTTTTCCGTTCACTTCCGCGGCGGGCTGGTCCCAGACGCCGACGACGGCCTCGGCCAGGTCCTTGACGTCCGTGAAGCCCGCGAACTTCGCGTTGGGGCGCTCGGCGCGCATCGCGTCGTGCACCAACGCCTTCACCACCAGGATGGCAGCAGCCGACGTCGGCCCCTGCTCGCCCCCGGCCTTGCGGAAGTAGTCGGCCATGGCCAGCGTCCACGCCTCGGCGGCGGCCTTGCCGGCCGCGTACGCGGCGTTGCCGGCCGTCGGCTTCGTCGCGCCGGCCGCGCTGATCAGGACGTACCGTCCGCGGTCGCTGCGCTGGAGCGCCTCGTGGAAGGCGAGGCTGGTGTGCTGCACGGTGCGCACCAGCAGCATTTCCAGGAAGTCCCAGTCGTCGAGGCTGGTCTTGGTGAACGTCTCGCTGCCGCGCCAGCCGCCGACGAGGTGGACCAGGCCGTCGACGCGGCCGAACTCCTTCTCGGTGCGGGTGGCCCAGTCCCGGGTGGACTCCAGGTCGAGCAGGTCGACCGTCTCGCCGGTGACGGTGGCGCCGCCGTGCGCGTACCGCGCGGCGTCGACGGCCGCCGCCAGCCGCTCCGGGTCGTTGTCCGAACCGACGACGGTGGCCCCCGCCTCGGCGAGCCTGAGCAGCGCCGCGCGTCCCGCGGGCCCGCCCGCGCCGGCCACCGCGATCACCGCACCCTCGAGCGCCCCGTTCCCCATGGTTCTCGCCTCCTGAGCAGTGTTGTGGACGAGATCGCTCACGCGGCGACCCGCTCGGCGCCGTCCGCCGTGATGCCCTTGGTCGAGGCGATCACGTTCTTCAGCTTCTTGGACAGCGCCTCATAGAACATGCTCAGCGGAAACTCGTCCGGAAGCACGTCATCGACGAGTTTCCGCGGCGGCAGCGACAGGTCGAGGGCCTCGGGACCCTTGGCCCACGTGGAGCCCGGGTGCGGGGAGAGGTAGCGGGAGACCAGCTCGTAGCCGGCGAACCAGTGGACGAGCTTGGGGCGGTCGATGCCGTCGCGGTACAGCTTCTCGATCTCCGCGCACAGCTCGTTGGTGACCCGCGGGGCGCGCTCCCAGTCGATGGAGAGCTTGTTGTCGGTCCAGCGGACGACGTCGTGCTTGTGCAGGTAGGCGAAGAGCAGCTGGCCGCCGAGACCGTCGTAGTTGCGCACCCGCTCGCCGGTCACCGGGAAGCGGAACATGCGGTCGAAGATGACCGCGACCTGCACGTCACGGGCCTGCGGCACGCCCTCGCCGGCGAGCTTCACGGCCTCCTTGAAGGCGGTGAGGTCGCAGCGCAGCTCCTCCAGGCCGTACATCCAGAACGGCTGGCGCTGCTTGATCATGAACGGGTCGAACGGCAGGTCGCCGTGGCTGTGGGTGCGGTCGTGGATCATGTCCCACAGCACGAAGGCCTCCTCGCAGCGCTTCTGGTCGTGGACCATGGCGGCGACGTCCTCGGGCAGCTCCAGGCCCAGGATGTCCACGGCGGCCTCGGTGACCCGGCGGAAGCGGGCGGCCTCGCGGTCGCAGAAGATGGCACCCCAGGTGAAGCGCTCGGGGGCCTCGCGCACGGCGATGGTCTCGGGGAAGAGCACCGCGGAGTTGGTGTCGTACCCGGACGTGAAGTCCTCGAAGGTGATGCCGCAGAACAGCGGGTTGTCGTAGCGGGTGCGCTCCAGCTCGGCCAGCCAGTCGGGCCAGACCATGCGGAACACGACCGCCTCGAGGTTGCGGTCCGGGTTGCCGTTCTGCGTGTACATCGGGAAGACGACCAGGTGCTGCAGGCCGTCCTCGCGGCGCGCGGCCGGCTGGAAGGCCGTCAGCGAGTCGAGGAAGTCGGGCGCCTCGAAGCCGCCCTCGGCCCAGCAGGCCAGGTCCTCGCCCACGGCCTCGTGGTACGCACGGTCGTGCGGGAGCAGCGGGGACAGTTCGCCGACCGCGCCGATCACGGTGCGCACGGCGTGCTCCGCGTCGGCACGCGACGGAGCGCCCTCGGCCGCGAAGTCGATCGAGCCGTCCTTGGACTGCCAGGGCCGGATCCGCTCCACGGCATCCTTGAGCACGGGCCATGCCGGGTGCTCCACCACCCTGGTCATCGAAGGAATCCGCTCCCCCGAACCCTGCTGCACAAGAATTTCCGTCATGTCCCATCCTCCACAGGAGAACCTTGCGTACGCCTGACCGTACACACAGGGCGTTTCTCCCATCAAGGGGTGCCTCAGGAAATTATCCTGCCTTACCCGGGGAGCCACCGCATTTTTTCCTGTCGGCTACCCGGTCCGGCGGCGCTCCATGCGTTCTGGGTTCGGCCTCTGGACGCCGTGGGCAGAGGCGATACGGTCCCAGAGGGCCGTAGGGACGCGGTCCCCCGCCGCCGTCGACGGAAGCGAGTCGGATCTTGAACTTCCTCACCATCGGTCACCGCGGAGTCATGGGCGTCGAACCCGAGAACACCCTCCGGTCCTTCGTCGCCGCCCAGGAGGCCGGGCTCGACGTCATCGAACTGGATCTGCATCTCAGCAGGGACGGCGCGCTCGTGGTGATGCACGACGCGCGCGTGGACCGCACCACGGACGGCACCGGCGCCATCGCCGACAAGACCCTCGGCGAACTGCGCGCGCTGGACGCCGGGCGCGGCGAGCGCGTCCCCCTCTTCGAGGAGGTCCTGGACGCGGTCCGGACGCCGCTGCAGGCGGAGATCAAGGACGTCCGGGCGGCCCGGGCGCTGGCCGAGGTGATGAACGACCGGGGGCTCGCCGGCCGGGTCGAGGTCGCGTCGTTCCACGACGAGGCGATCGCCGAGATCGCACGGCTGGTGCCCGGGGTGCGCACGGCCCTGGTGTCCGGCCTCCCCCACTCCCGGACGGCCTCGAGCGGGGGGACCCCCGCCGGCACCGACGTGGTGGACCGGGCGGTGGCCGTCGGCGCCTCGAGACTGTGCCTGAACATCCGCCGGATCACCCTGGAGATCGTGGAGCACGCCCGCAAGGCGGACCTGTCGGTGGTCGGCTGGGTGGTCAACACGCAGGACCATCTGCGGCTGGTGCGGGCGCTGGGGCTGGACGGGGCGACCACCGACTACCCGGAGATCAAGCGCACCGGCCGCTTCACCGCGTGAGCGGCCGGCCGCCGGACGACGGTCAGGCCAGCTCCTTGACCAGCAGCTCGAACTCCAGGTCGTCACGGAGCGGGATGCCGAAGCGCTCGTCGCCGTACGGGAACGGCGTGGTCCTTCCCGTACGGCGGTAGCCGCGTCGCTCGTACCAGGCGATCAGGTCCTCGCGCACGGAGATCACCGTCATGTGCATCCCGGTCACGCCCCAGTCCTCGCGGGCCTGGCGCTCCGCCTCCGCGATGACGGCCCGGCCGAGGCCGGCGCCCTGGAGGGCGGGGCTGACCGCGAACATCCCGAAGTAGGCGTGGTCCCCGCGGTGCTCGAGCTGGCAGCAGGCCACGATCCGGCCGTCGCGCTCCACGGTGAGCAGCCGGCTGTCCGGTGCCCTCACGACCTCCAGGACGCCCTCGGGGTCGGTCCGCTGCCCGTGCAGGATGTCCGCCTCGGTGGTCCACCCCGCGCGGCTGGACTCCCCCCGGTAGGCCGACTCGATCAGCTCGACGAGGGCGTCCACGTCGGCGTCGGTGGCACGGCGGAAGGTCGGTGCGGCGTCGGCGGCGGTTCCCATGGCGCGGTTCCTCGATTCGTGTGCGTCTCTTTCGACGTGGCCGGGACGGGCCGAGATTAACGCGCCGCCGCCGGGCGCCGGAGGGGCCGTCCACCCTCCGGACGGCGGGTCGGTGACGGCGCGCGGGCCCTCGCCCTAGGCTCGGCCGCATGGTGCATGTACTCAGCAGCCGTGTCCTGCTCCGTCCCTCCGACCCCGAGCGCTCCCGCGACTTCTACGGCCGCCGGCTCGGACTCGCCGTCCACCGCGAGTTCGGCACCGGCCCGGAGCGCGGCACCGTCTACTTCCTCGGCGGCGGCTTCCTGGAGCTCTCGGGCCGCGCGGACGCGGCTCCGGCGGGCTCCCCCGATGTGCGGCTGTGGCTGCAGGTGGAGGACGTGGAGGCGGCGCGGGAGGAGCTGACCGCGCGGGGCGTGGAGATCGTCCGCCCTCCGGTCGAGGAGCCGTGGGGTCTGATCGAGATGTGGATCGAGGACCCGGACGGCACGCCGATCGTCCTCGTCGAGGTCCCGGCCGAACACCCGCTGCGGTACCGGCCGGGGATCTAGACCTCGTGCTGCCCGCCCTGCGGGACCGGGACACGCCGGCTTGCGTCCCGGCCCGTCCGGCGCTCGCGGACGAGGCCCGTCAGGGCCGGAGCGGGGGTCCGGGGCGCGGCCCCCGGGTACGGTCGCCCCCTACGCGCGCAACGCACCCAACCGCCCCTCCAGCTGGGACAGCAGTCCCCCCAGCAGGGAGGCGAGATCACCCAGCTCCGCGTGGTCGAGACCGGACAGCACCGCGGTCTCGTAGGACAGCTGCGCCGGCAGGATGCCGTCCACCAGCTCGCGGCCCGCGTCGGTGAGACGTACGTGCGCGACCCTGCGGTCCCGGGTGTCACCACGGCGTTCCACCAGGCCCCGCTCGGTGAGCTGCTTCAGCCGCTTGGTGACGGCGGCGCCGGAGGAGAACGTCTCGCGGGCCAGCTCGCCGGGGGTCAGCTCATGGCCCGTGCGGCGCAGCGCGCCGAGCAGGTCGAACTCCGGGCGGGTGAGTCCGGCCCGCCGCAGCGGGGCGTCCTCGGCCTGCTGGAGGAGCGCCGCGCAGCGGTTGATGCGGCCGATGACCTCCATCGGGCCGGTGTCGAGGCCGGGGTGGACCGCCCGCCACTGCCGGACGACCTCGGCGACGGTGTCGCGCCCGGGGGCGGACGGGTCCGCGGTGCTCGAGGTGTCCGGCGTGCCGGTGGCACCGTCGCCGGCCGTTGGCCCGTGGGGCGCCGTCATGGCGATGCGTCCTCCGTGTGCGTGTGCGTGCTGGTGCCGGGGTCCGGGAGGAGTCCCTGGCGTCGTACCGTCGCCGCGAGCGTACGGTGTGCCGCCTGCTCGGCGAGCACCACCCGCTCCTGGGGCAGTGCGCGCTGCCACCATTCTCCGGCCGCGGCGTCGGCGGCGGCGCGCAGGTCGACCACGGCGGCGGCGAGCCCGCGACGGGCGGCTTCCAGGGCCGCGGGCGCGGACTCCGGGCCGGCCGCCAGGCGAGCGGCGTGCTCGCGGGCCCGGCCGACGGCGGCGAGCGCCCGCTCGACACGCCGGCCTGCCCGCCGGTCGGTGACGGCGACGGCGGCGGCGAAGCCGGCCAGGGCGCCGACCAGCGTGTCCACCACCCGGTCGGCGACCAGCTCGCCGGTCGGCTGGTAACCGGGCAGCTCGGTGACGAGCAGCGCCAGGGGCGTCACGCAGACGCTGCCGAGCCAGTAGTTGCGGCCGATGAGCGCCTCGGCGCCGAAGTTGCAGGCCAGGATGGACAGGACGAGGGCGAGCGGGCCGAGCTGGGCGACCGGGGCGACGGCCGCGAAGAGCAGCACGCCGACGAGGCTGCCGACCACGCGCTGCACGGTTCTGCTCCAGGTGAGCGTGATGTTGGCCTGGTAGAGGGAGGCCGCGGTGACCAGGGCCCAGTAGGGGCGGTCGGCGCCGAGGGCGAGGGAGGCACAGCCGGCGAGGGCGCAGCCGAGCGCGGTGCGGACGGCGACCGGGGCCAGGGGGCCGAGCCGGGTCCGCAGCGGGCCGGGCGCGGTGGCGCGCCCGGCGGCCACGCCCAGGAGCTCGTCCCGCTCGCCGAGCGGGCCGTCGTCCTCCCGGCGCAGGTCGCCGGCGCGCGGGACGCGGCCCGTGCCGCGCACCGCGCGGGCCCAGGCGCGGAGGCGGGCGGGGTCGGCGTCGGCCGGTGCGGCGAGGGCGACCTCGGCGCGGACGACGAGCCGTTCGAGGGCGCGGCGGGTGGCGGAGGGGCGGTTCCCGGCCGCGAGCAGGGTCTGCCAGGCCGCGTGCACGGCGGCGTAGGCGGCGGAACGGGCGCCCGGGCTCCCGTCACCACCGTGCGCGGTCTCGGCGTACGCGGCGGCCGCGTCGAGGACCCGGGCGGTGGCCCGCCGCTCGGGGCCGTGCGGCCGGAGCGGGGCGGGGGCCATGCCCACCAGCCAGGCCCACGCGCCGGCCGCCGCCGCGAGCGCGAGGTGGCCGGGGACCTGTCCGAGGGTCTGCGGCACGAACAGCGAGGCGGAGCTGACGAAGGTGAGGACGACGTGCGCGGGCGGTCCGACGCGGGTGGCGTCGCACACCGCCTTCTGGACGGCGGCCAGCAAGGCCCCGACGGTGACCAGCACGACGGCGTTCCGGGTGAGGGAGGCGGCGACCAGGGCCACGGCGAGGCCGCCGAGCATGCCGAGGACCACCCACGCCAGCACCTTCGCGCGGGCGGCGTACGGGCGGTTGTGCGCGTACAGGGCGCACAGGGACCCGGCCATGGTGTACGCGGCGAGGTCGAGCCGGCCGAGCGCCACCAGGAGCAGGCTGGGCGGGGCGACGGCGGCGACCACGCTGAGAGCGGGCTTGAACCAGATGTCGGAGGGGCGCCCGAGGCGCAGCGGGCCGGCGACCGGGAGACGCCGGACGCGCGAGGGGGTGGGGGCGGAACTGCTCATGACCAGCAAGGTTAACAGGTGTTTTACCTGTAAAGATTTCACCGGGGAGTCCGCCCGCGCCCCCGGAAGCCCCCCGCGCACCCCCTCACGCTCGCGTACACGCCGTCGGGCCCGGGCATCCCCTGACCGTCCGGTGAAGCGGTTCGAGGGGGGTTCGCGTGCACGGACCGGGATCGTCCGGCTGGCTGCTGGTGGCGCTCTGCGTGGCGACCGGCGCCTACTGCCTGCTGCGGATGCGCAGCCGCGTCGAGAAGCAGCGCCGGGCGGCCGGCGGCGAGGCGCTGATGGGGTTCGGCATGGCGGCGATGGCGGTGCCGGCGGCGGCGTTCACCCCGCCCGCGTGGGCCTGGCCGTTGTGGGCGGCGGTGTTCGGGGCGGCGGGGCTGCACGCCCTGTGGGCGGCCCGCGCGTCCGCGCGCCATCTTCACCATGTGGTGGGCGCCGGCGCGATGGTCTACATGGCGGTGGCCATGGCCGCCGCCCCGCAGGGGGCGCACCACGGCGGCGCGGGCATACCCGCGCTGACCGCCGCCCTGCTGCTGTACTTCACGGCGTACGTGCTGGTGACGGGCGTGCGGCTGGTGCCGGTGGCCGCCGTGGCGGGCGGGCCGGGCACCGGGTGGGGCGACCGGCCGGAGCTGGCGCGGGCCTGCCGGCTGTCGATGGGCATCGCGATGGTGGCGATGCTGCTGCTGATGTGAGGGCGGCGATGCTGCTGATGTGAAGGGCGCGCAAGGGGCCGTCCGGCCGTCGGTGCGGGACCGTTGTCTGCGTCACTTCGGACCGCGGGCCCGTTTCCAGGGAGGCGTCCGCGCTTCTAGGCTGCTCCCATGATCCTCCCCGCGGTCCTGCTGCTGCTCGGTGTGCTGACCGCCGTCGTGGGTCCCCGGCTGCTCGCGCGGGCCGACTGGCCGGACCGGGAGCCGGTGGTGGCCCTGTGGGCCTGGCAGTGCGTGATCGCGGCGGTGCTGCTGTGCTGCGCCCTGTCGATGACGTTCAGCGCGGCGGCGGCCTGGCGGGCGGTGGGCGGCCATGTGTTCACGGGTGCGCCGGGCGCGGTGACGGAGGCGTACACCCTGGGCACGGCGGGTCTCTGGGCGCATGTCACCGCCGTGGTGCTGGCGTGCGGCGGGCTGTGGAGCGGGGCCATGCTGCTCCGGGAGATCGCGCGGGCCCGCGCCCGGCGCCGGGCGCGCCGCGCGGAACTGCGGCGGCGGGCGCCCCTGCTGCCCGGCGAGGAGCCGGGTTCCGACCGGCTCGTGGTGCTGGAGGGCGACCGTCCCGACGCCTGGTGCCTGCCCGGTTCCCCGCCCCAACTGGTCGTCACCACGGCCGCGTTGCAGCGTCTGAAGGGGCGGCAGCTGGACGCCGTGCTGGCGCACGAGCGCGGTCACGCGCGGGCCCGCCACGACTGGCTGCTGCACTGCTCGTCGGCGCTGGCGGAGGGCTTTCCCCAGGTGCCGGTGTTCTCCGCGTTCCGGGACGAGATGCACCGGCTGGTCGAACTCGCCGCGGACGACACGGCGTCCCGCCGGTTCGGCCGGCTGACCACCGCCCTGGCCCTGGTGGAACTCAACGAGGACCGCGGCGTGTTCGGCCCCTGCCCCACCACGCAGGCGCACGTCCCGGCGCGGGTGCACCGGCTGCTGGGCCCGGGCGACCGGCTGACCGCGGGACGGCGGCTGCGGCTGACGGCGGTCGCGTCGCTGGTGCCGGCGGTCCCCGTCCTCGTGGCGTTCCTGCCGGGATTGCGGGCACTGGGGTAGACGACGGCCCCGACGCGGCCGGACCGTCCCGGCCCCGGGCCGGTCCGCGCCCCCTGAGGACCGGGCGTGCCGGGTTCCTGGCCCGGGCGCCTCCGGTCGGCGAGGATCATCCCATGCGCATCCCCCACGCCCCCGCACCGCCCACGCCCCCCGGATCCCGTGCACCGGCCCGGTCGGCGGCGGCGCCGGCCGCCGTGCTCGCGGCCGCCTCCGCGCTGCTGCTGGCGCTGGTCGCCGCCGAGTGGCGGCCCCTGCTCGACCTGGACGGCGGCATCTCCCGCACCACGCACCGCTGGGCGGTGGCGGAGGACGGACTGACCCGGGCGGCCCGCGTCCTGACGGACTGGGTGTGGGACCCGTGGACGATGCGTCTGCTGTGCGCGGTGGTGGTGGTCCTGCTGCTCCGGCGGCCGGCCACCCGGTGGACCGCGGGGTGGCTGGTCGTGGTGGTGGCCCTCGGCACGGCCGTGCAGCAGGGGCTGAAGGCCGCGCTCGGCCGGGAACGCCCGGTGTGGTCCGACCCGGTGGACACGGCGCAGTACGCCGCCTTCCCGTCGGGGCACGCCATGACCGCGACGGTCGTCCTGGGACTGCTGCTGTGGGTGCTGCGCCGTCGGAGGCCGGGACCCGCGCTGTGGCGCACGGCGCTCGTGGTGGCGGTCGTCTCGGTGGCCGGCGTCGGTCTCACCCGGATCTGGCTCGGCGTGCACTGGCCGACGGACGTCCTCGGCGGCTGGCTGCTCGGCGCCCTGATGGTGGTCGGGGCGGTCGCGGTGCACCGGCGGCTGCGTCCCGCCGCCCCTGACGCGGCGCCGGGCCCCTCGGCCGGTGCGCGCCCGTCGTCCACCCCCGAACCGTCCACCTCGGACGATCCCCCGTGTCGCCCGAGGTGAACGGCAGCCCGAAGAGGGCCCGCCAGGGCCCTTCCAGGTGCGTTGAGTATAGTTGGCTGGCAGCCAGTCAACGCAGGAGTCCAGCATGTCCCCGCGCAGCGCCCTGGTCAATGAAGAGTTGCGTCGGCGTTCCAAGGAGCGGCTGCTGCACGCGGCCGTCGAGCTGGTCGACGAGCGCGGGTACGAGGCGACCACGCTGAGCGACATCGCCGACCGGGCGGGCTCCGCGCGGGGTCTGGTGTCGTACTACTTCCCGGGGAAACGCCAGCTCGTGCAGTCCGCGGTGCACCGGCTGATGCACCGCACCCTGGAGGAAGCGCTGGAGCGCGAGCCGCGCGCCGAGGACGGCGGGGAGCGGATGGCCCGGGCCATCGACGCGATCCTGGGCCTGGCCCGGGACCGGCCGGTGCTGATGCGCCAGCACATGGCGGGGCTGCTGCAGGCGGAAGGCTTCCTGCCCTGTCCCGAGCAGCGGCGGCTGGCCGAGCTGCTGAGCGACACCGTCGCCCGGCACGGCTCGCAGGACGTCGGGGCCGACTACCCGATGCTGCGGGCGCTGCTGATGGGCGCCGTGTACGCGGCGGTGATGCCGGGGGCGCCGATGGCGCTGCCGGTGCTGCGCGCCGAACTGTTCAAGCGCTACCGGCTGGACTGGGAGATGGGTGTCCCGCCGGACCCCGAGGGGGCCGGCGGGACGGAGGAGAGGGACCGGACGGACATGGCCCGGTTCTTCGCGACGGACCCGGAGACTCAGTCGAAGTAGTCCGGCTGCGTCTGCACGTTGAGCTCCTGCATGCGGACCCAGCGGGCCGCGTCCGTGCGCCTGTCGTCGATCTTCAGGACGTCGAAGCCCTTGGCCATGTCGTTGGAGTAGATGTAGCCGTTGTAGTAGTACGCCGACCACGAACCGCCGGTGACGAGCTGGTCGGTGGAGAGCGGCCCGCGCTCGAAGTAGGCGATCTCCCTCGGCTTGGACGAGTCGGTGAAGTCCCACACCGAGACGCCGCCCTGGTACCAGGCCTGGACCATCAGGTCACGGCCGCGGACCGGGATCAGCGAGCCGTTGTGGGCCACGCAGTTCTCGGTGTCCGCCTGGTGGCGGGGGATCTTGAAGTAGCTGCGGAAGACCAGCTTGCTGCGGTCGCCCTTGCCGACGATGTCGTAGATGCCGTCCGCGCCGCGGTCGGGGCCGATCTCCGCGTTGCAGGTGGCCGCGCCGCCGCCGCCCAGCTCGTCGGTGAAGACGACCTTGTCGGCTCTCTGGTTGAAGGTCGCCGAGTGCCAGAACGCGAAGTTCACGTTGTCCTGGACCCGGTCGATCACCCTCGGACGCTCGGGGTTCTTGATGGAGAACAGGATGCCGTCGCCCATGCACGCGCCGGCGGCCAGGTCCTTCGAGGGCAGCACGGTGATGTCGTGGCAGCCGGTGGTCTTGGAGACGCCCGGGTTGGTGGGCGCGCCCGGGTTGCCGCCGCCGTCCGGGCCCTCACCCGGGAACAGCACGGGGAATCCGACCACGGCGGCCTTGTGCGGGGCCTTGCGCGGGACCTTGATCACGGAGATGCCGTCGTGCGGCGGCTGGCAGTCCGGGTAGGCCGCGTTCGGCGAGTAGGAGGAGACGTAGACGTAGACGTCCTTGCGCTCGGGCACCAGCGTGTGGGTGTGCGAGCCGCAGGCGGTCTCGACGGCGGCGACGTAGCGCGGGTTGCGCTTGTCGCTGATGTCGAAGACCTTCATGCCCTCCCAGGAGGACTTCTCGGTGGCCGGCTGCGTGGTGCTGTTGCAGCTGCTGTCGCTGCGCGAGGAGTCCGTGGACAGGAACAGCAGGTCGCCGGAGACGGAGATGTCGTTCTGCGATCCGGGACACAGCACCTGAGCCACCGTCTTGGGCTTCTTGGGGTTGCTGATGTCGAAGATGCGGAAACCGTCGTAGTTGCCGGCGAAGGCGTACTTCCCCTGGAAGGCGAGGTCCGAGTTGGTGCCGGACAGCACGTCCTTGGGGATGTTGGCCACGTGCTTGATGTTGGCGGAGTGGACGATCTCGTCCTGGCCGGGTATCTCACCGCTCTTGATGGCCGCCCGGGCCTCGGACTGGTCGCTGCGGGACACGTCCTTCGGGGCGGCGGGCGAGTCCCCCGGGTCCGGGATCGCGGCGGCGGGCGCGGCGGTGAGCAGCGCGGCCAGCAGGCCGCCTGCCGCCGCGGCAACTCCCAGCCGTCTCCGCCGGGTTCGGGAAACGCTCAACAGGATCACTGTTTTCCTCCCTGGTTCCGTTCACATCGGAACGGTGTGGCATCGGCAGTATCGTCTTCGGCATGCACATACCAACAGAGGACCAGCGTCATCGCACCAAAGTTTTCTGATCGGAGTCGCGCGGAAGCGTGCTAGGACGGTCATCGACACTCACGAGGTGTCCCGCACCACTGCAGAGCGGGAATACCGCCAGTCACAGGAGGTCCATGTGCACTACCGCAGCGTGCCACGCCTGTCCGCCGTCGCCGCCGGGCTGACCGCGCTGGCCGTCCTCGGGCTCGTGGGCTGCGACTCCGGCGACGACGCCGCCGAGTCGGCCCCCGCGGGCGGGCCTTCGGTGATCGCGCCCGGCGCGCCCGGTGAGGAGAACCGCACCCTGTCGGCCGAGGAGGCCGAGCGGCAGCGCAAGGAGGACGACTCCCCCAACTCCGCGGACGTGTCGTACGCGCGGATGATGATCCAGCACCACGCACAGGCGCTGGAGATGACCGAACTGGTGCCGGGGCGCGCCGAGTCGCCGAAGGTGGTCGGGCTGGCCGAGCGCATCGCCGCCGCGCAGAAGCCGGAGATCGACGCGATGAGGGGGTGGCTGCGCACCCACGGCAGGACGGAGGAGGACGCCGGTCACGGGCACGACCACGCGACGATGCCCGGCATGGCCACCGAGACGCAGCTCAGGCAGTTGCGGGCGGCCGAGGGCGCGGCGTTCGACCAGCTGTTCCTCACACTGATGATCACGCACCACCAGGGCGCGATCACCATGGCCACGGAAGTGAAGGGCGAGGGGAACAACATCCGGATCGAGGAGATGGCGGACGACGTGGTCGCGCAGCAGACCAGCGAGATCAACCGGATGCGCGACCTGCTGTGACGGTCCGCCGGGGCGGCGGGCCGGTCAGCGGCGGGCGCGGCGCGGGGAGAGCAGCCCCGCGTCGCGCGTCCGGCCGATGAGGCGGAGCGCGCCGCGCCGGCTGTAGCCGGTCTGCTCCATCACGGCGAGCACCGGGTCGGCGCCCCGCTCCTGCGCCGCCCGGTACGCCCGGGCCACGAGCGGCCACTCGGCCCGCCCGCCCGCCGGGTCCTCCCGGTGCGCGCCGCCGACGTCCTCCCCGGGCTCCGCCTCCGGTTCGGGCTCGGCGCCGCAGGCCCGCGCCAGCGGTCCCTCGATCCAGTCGGCGAACACGGCCAGGTCCTCCAGCGCGAGCGCGGGGCGGGCCTGGACGTCCTCCACGCAGACCCAGCCCTCGCCCACGGACGCCAGCGCCTCGATCACGGCCCCGTCGGGAAAGGCCAGCCGCACGTGGAGCCACCGGGTGGAACGCTCGCCCTCCCGCACCTCCCACGCGGGCCACACGGACACCGCACCCTCCGCCGGAGAGCGATCGGAAAGTTGAAGAAAAGATGCCTCGAGCACACAGGCAACGTAACGGTGTGATCAGTTTCCCTCCGTAGGAACACGCACCCCGGACGGTGGACGGCACCCTGTCAGCGGAGTGAGGGGGATGCCATGCTGGAGGCACCGGGGGACTCCCGCCGGTCCCCCCGGGGTGAGGAGTTCCCCGTGCTGCGTGTCGCCGTCGTCGGAAGCGGGCCCAGCGGGTGCTACACGGCCCAGGGCCTCGTCCAGCTCGATCCCGAGGTGCGGGTGGACGTCCTGGACCGCCTGCCCTGCCCGTACGGCCTGGTCCGCTACGGCGTGGCCCCGGACCACGAGAAGATCAAGTCCCTGCAGAACAGCCTGCGCACGGTGCTGGAGCACGAGCGGGTGCGCTTCCTCGGCGCGGTGCCGGTCGGCCCGGACGGGGTGCCGGCGGCCCGGCTGCGGGAGCTGTACCACGCGGTGGTGTACTGCGTGGGCGCCGCCGCGGACCGGCACCTGGGCGTGCCGGGCGAAGCCCTTCCGGGCAGCTGGTCGGCGACCGAGTTCGTGTCCTGGTACAGCGCGCACCCGGACGCCGCCGACGCCGGGTTCCTGCACGGGGTGCGGTCGGCGGTGGTCGTCGGCGTGGGGAACGTCGCCGTGGACGTCACCCGCATGCTGGCGCGCGGTGCGGGCGAGCTGCGCCCGACCGACATGCCGCACGCGGCGCTGACCGCCCTCGCGGCGAGCGAGGTCACGGAGATCCACATGGTCGGCCGGCGCGGACCCTCGCAGGCCCGCTTCACCACCAAGGAACTGCGCGAACTGGGCACGCTGCCGGACACCGCCGTCCAGGTCGACGCGGCCGAGGCGGCGCTCGACCCGGCGTTCGCCGACCCGGCCGGCCTGCCGCCGACCCGGCGCCGCAACGTCGAGGTGCTGCGCGGCTGGACCGCGCCGGCGCGACCGGACGCCCGGCGTCTGATCCGGCTGCGCTTCTTCCTCCGCCCGGTCGAACTGCTCGCCCGCGACGGCCGGGTGAGCGCCGTGCGCTTCGAGCGGACGGCGCCGGACGGCCGGGGCGGGATCACGGGGACGGGCCGCTTCGAGGACGTCGAGGGGCAGCTGGTGCTGCGGTCGGTCGGCTACCGGGGCGTGCCGCTGGAAGGGCTGCCGTTCGACGCGGCGACGGGCACGGTGCCGCATCGCGCCGGGCGGGTGCTGCGCGGGGGCGCCGTCGCCCCGGGCGAGTACGTGGCGGGCTGGATCAAGCGGGGCCCGACGGGTGTCATCGGCACCAACCGCTCCTGCGCGAAGGAGACGGTGACGTCCCTGCTGGAGGACGCCCCGTCCCTCAGCGGCCGCGCCCTTCCCGGCGACCCGCTGCCGGCCCTGCGCGCGGAGGGCGTCGACCCGGTCGCCTGGCAGGGCTGGCAGGCCATCGAACGCGCCGAGTCCCGCCTGGGCGCCTCCCTCGGCCGGGGCGTCGTCAAGCTCCCCGACTGGGAGTCGCTGCTGACGGCGGCGCGGGGCGAGGACGGCGCGGCCGCCCGGCAGCCGTAGCCCCGCCTGCCGGGCGGCCGGCCATGCGCGAGCGGACGGACCACGGGAGCAGGCGCCGCCGGACCGTCGTCAGCGCGCCGCCGGCCGCCCTGACGAGGAGCAGGCTGCGCGGCTCCGCAGGCCTGTCCGCCTCGTCACGGAGGCGGCCGCGAGCGGCCCGGACGGCGGGGACGCCTCCCCGGCCGGCGCGGCGCGCGAGACCCGTACGCTGCTCGCACGCACCGACGGCCTCCCCCGTCACGTCCTCATCGGCCACCTGACGGCGAGGGAGGCCGAGAACCTGCTGCGCACACCTGTCAGGGTCTTGGGAGCGCCTGGGCGCCGCCGCCTCCGGGAAGACCGGCCGACCGCGCGCGGCCGGCGCGTCAGGACCGCGCGTCGCGCGTCGCCTGGTGGCTCGCCGCGGTGAGGAGGGCGTCGAGGAGGCCCGGGAACAGGGCGTCCAGGTCCTCGCGGCGCAGGCCGTTCATCTTGGCGGTGCCCTCGTAGACCTGCTGGATCACACCGCTCTCGCGCAGCACGCGGAAGTGGTGCGTGGTGGTCGACTTGGTGACCGGGAGGTCGAAGTGGGAGCAGGACAACGCGGCCTCGGCGTCCGCGAGTTCGCTGACGATGCGCATCCGGACGGGATCGGACAGCGCGTGCAGCACCGAGTCCAGCCGGATCTCGTCCCGCGCGGGGTGGGGCAGGACGCGGCGGCTGGGAAGGACGGTCGTCACGGCGGCTCCATGGTGCTCCGGGAGCCCTCATTGTACGAGAACCTTCGTAGTTTGACATTCGCCGTACTACGACGGCTATCGTACGAGCCGCACACCCGCCGTCTCCGCCGAATGGAGCCCATCGTGAGCACGCTCTTCGAGCCGTACACCCTGCGCGCCCTGACGATCCCCAACCGCGTGTGGATGGCGCCGATGTGCCAGTACTCGGCCGCGCCGGACGGCCCGGAGGCCGGTGCGCCGAACGACTGGCACTTCGCGCACTACGCCGCCCGCGCCACCGGCGGCACCGGGCTGATCGTCGTCGAGGCCACGGCGGTGTCGCCGGAGGGCCGCATCTCCCCGTACGACCTCGGGCTCTGGAACGACACGCAGGTCGAGGCGTTCCGCCGGATCACCCGCTTCCTCACCCAGCAGGGCACCGTGCCGGCCGTCCAGCTCGCGCACGCCGGACGCAAGGCGGCGACCGACCGGCCCTGGAAGGGCGGGGCGCCGCTCGGACCGGCGGACCGTGCCTGGCGGCCGGTCGCGCCCAGCGCGGTGGCCTTCAGCGAGCGCCACCAGGTGCCGGACGAACTGAGCACGGAGCGGATACGAGAGATCGTGGACCAGTTCCGTGCGGCCGCCCGCCGGGCCCTCGCCGCCGGTTTCGAGATCGCCGAGATCCACGGCGCGCACGGCTACCTGATCAACGAGTTCCTCTCCCCGCACTCCAACCACCGCACCGACGCCTACGGCGGTTCGTACGAGAACCGGACGCGGTTCGCGTTCGAGGTGGTGGACGCCGTGCGTGAGGAGTGGCCGGACGACAAGCCGCTGTTCTTCCGCGTCTCCGCCACGGACTGGCTGGACGCGGCCGGCTGGACCCCGGACGACACCGTGCGCCTCGCCGCCGGCCTGCACCAGCGGGGCGTCGACCTGCTCGACGTCTCCACCGGCGGCAACTCCCCCGGCGTCCGCATCCCCACGGGCCCCGGCTACCAGGTGCCGTTCGCCGCGCGGGTGCGCCGGGAGACGCCGATGCCGGTCGCCGCCGTGGGTCTGATCACGGACGCCGGGCAGGCGGAGAAGATCCTCGCGGGAGGCGAGGCGGACGCCGTACTGCTGGGCCGTGAGCTGCTGCGCGACCCCTCCTGGGCCCGCCGGGCCGCCCGCGAGCTGGGCGCCGAGGTCCGCGTGCCGGACCAGTACCACCTCTCCGTCTGACCTGTTCCCCACCCGCCGTGCCGCGCCGGCGGCCCGGAAACCCCTCGCGGGCTTCCGGGCCGTCGGCGTCTGTCGTCCCTGGCCGAACAGGAACCACGCGAGGCGTTGACCAGAAAGCGCTTTCCCTCTACGTTCCGTTCATCGGCGTGACCGTGCCGCGACCGCTGGGCGGAAGCGGCCCGCGCGTCGTGCACCTCCGTGAACGTCGTTCACCCACAGGGCGCCACCTGGCCCTGCACCCCCACACCACGACAGAAGGAACGGCATGACATCCGCGACACGACCGCGCGCCCGCGGGCGCGCACTGACCGGCACGCTCGCCGCCCTCGGCCTTTCGGTTGGCATGATCCTGACCACCGCGGCTCCGTCCGCGCAGGCCGCGTCCTGGCCGGCCCCCAACGGCAGCCAGGGCGTCTCCTCCACCATCTCCGTGTCCGGCACCAAGGACTACGGGATGAAACGCCTGTACGGCACCGGCGACCTGGGCTCCGGCGGCCAGGACGAGGACCAGGGTCCGATCCTGAAGCTGGCCGACGGCGCGGTCCTCAAGAACGTGATCCTCGGCGCCCCCGCCGCCGACGGCATCCACTGCGAGGGCTCCTGCACGCTGCAGAACGTCTGGTGGGAGGACGTCGGCGAGGACGCGGCCACCTTCAAGGGCAAGTCGTCCGGCGCGGTCTACACCGTCAGCGGCGGCGGCGCCAAGGAGGCCGGCGACAAGGTCTTCCAGTTCAACGGCGCGGGCACGCTGAACGTGTCCGGCTTCGCCGTCCAGAACTTCGGCACCTTCGTCCGCTCCTGCGGCAACTGCTCCACGCAGTACAAGCGGACGATCAACCTCAACTCCATCGAGGTGACCTGGAAGGGCGGCCGCATCGCCGGCATCAACACCAACTACGGCGACAGCGCGACCCTGCGGAACATCACGATCGTCGGCGACAGCGGCAAGAAGATCGTGCCGTGCCAGAAGTACATCGGCAACAACACCGGCAAGGAGCCGAGCGGCAACGGCTCCGGCCCCGACGGCACGCACTGCAAGTACAGCTCGTCCGACATCACCTACCGGTAGCCCCCCACGGGCAGCGGCCGTAGGGGGCGTCCCGCGTGGCGCCCCCTACGGCCGCCGGCCTCCGCGCCTCCGCCCGCGCGCGGTCAGGACCCGTCCACCAGCGTGCGCACCTCGCCTTCCAGCTCTCGCCGGTAGTCCGCGTACGCGGCCCGCAGTGCGTCGCCCGGCCAGTCCGGTGGCAGCAGAGGCGCGGGCAGCACGGGGTCGGCCAGCAGGTGGCGCACCACGGCCGCGAACAGGGTCAGCCGCTCGGCCGGACGCCCAGTGTGCCCGACGTGCCCGAGCAGCGCGCGGGCCTCGTCCGACCAGGCGTCCAACGGCCAGAGCCGTGCGGCGAGTTCGGCGGCGGGCCGCGCGGGGCGGGTCGTACCGCGTTCGGCCGCCTCGTCGAGCGCGGCGGGCAGCGGGCGGTCCAGGTTGGCCGGGCGCAGCCACACCCCCTCGCGCAGCTCGGCGAGGCGCAGGCCGGCCAGCCGTGTGCGCAGCTCCGCCCGGTCGGCCGGGCCGCGCCCGCTCGCGGTGACGACCACCAGCTCCCAGTCCCCGTCCCACGCGCGGGTGCGCGGCCGCACGGACTCGTCCTGGCGGCACTGGCGGTCCAGCAGCCGGTCGCTGAGGCGGTAGCCGGTGCCCGTACGGCGCAGGTCCCCGGCGGCGACCATCCGGCTGAGCGCCGCCCGCAGCGTCGATCCGCCGACGTCGAAGCCCTCCAGCAGCCGCCCGAGCTCCCGCGCCGGCAGCTCCGGCGGGTGCGTGCCCAGCAGCAGGCTGAGGACGACCGACCTCGCGGAGAGGGGGCGCAGCCGCGGTTCTTCCGGTGCCGGCTCCGCCGGGTCGTCGCCGCTCATGGGGTCGTACTTTAGGCCCTCGCTCCTGAGGCCCGCCCGAGAGCGACGCCCCTGCGCGTTGCACTATTGATGCGACCGCAGGAATAGTGCAACACTCAGTCATGACCCTCACGCGCACGGACGAGTCGCGGCGGACCCCGTACGGACTCGGCGTCGCCGGCGGCGCCACGCACGACGTCACCAACCAGCCCCCTCCCCCGGCCCCGTACGACGCCTCCGACGACGTCGCCCTGCTCGAAGGGGCGCGGCGGGAGGGCGCCGGCTGGGCGGAGGAGGATTTGCGCCGACTGGGACGGGCGGCGGGCAGCGAGGAGGCGCAGGAGTGGGCCGAGCAGGCCAACCGCCACGAGCCCGAGCTGCGTACCCACGACCGGTACGGGCACCGCGTCGACGAGGTCGACTTCCACCCGAGCTGGCACCACCTGATGCGCACGGCCGTCGCCGAGGGGCTGGCCGGCGCGCCCTGGGCCGACGACCGGCCCGGCGCGCACGTGGCGCGCACGGCCGGCGGACTGGTGTGGGGCCACACCGACGCCGGGCACGGCTGCCCGACGTCCATGACGTACGCGGCGATTCCCGTCCTGCGCAAGCAGCCCGAGCTGGCGAGGATCTACGAGCCGCTGCTGACCAGCCGCGAGTACGACCCCGGGCTGCGCGTGCCGGCCGAGAAGCGCGGACTGCTGGCCGGCATGGGGATGACGGAGAAACAGGGCGGCTCCGACGTCCGCACGAACACCACGTCCGCCACGCCGACCGCCGAGCCGGGTGTGTACACCCTGCGCGGCCACAAGTGGTTCACCTCGGCGCCGATGTGCGACGTCTTCCTGGTGCTGGCCCGGGCGCCGGGCGGGCTGTCCTGCTTCCTCGTGCCGCGGGTGCTGCCCGACGGCACCCGCAACACTTTCCGCATCCAGCGCCTCAAGGACAAGCTGGGCAACCGCTCCAACGCCTCCTCCGAGCCGGAGTTCGACGGGACGGTGGCCTGGCTGGTCGGGCCCGAGGGGCAGGGCGTGAAGACCATCATCGAGATGGTCAACTGCACGCGTCTGGACTGCGTGATGATGTCGGCGGCCCTGATGCGCAAGACGCTCGTCGAGGCGGGCCACCACGCGCGGCACCGCAGCGCCTTCGGGGCGCGTCTGGTGGACCAGCCGCTCATGCGCAACGTACTGGCCGACCTCGCGCTGGAGTCCGAGGCCGCCACGACGCTCACCCTGCGGCTGGCCGGTGCGGCGGACCGCGCGGTGCGCGGGGACGCCGGGGAGGCCGCGTTCCGGCGCATCGCGACGGCGGCCGGCAAGTACTGGGTCACCAAGCGGGGCCCGGCCTTCACCGCCGAGGCGCTGGAGTGCCTGGGCGGCAACGGGTACGTCGAGGACTCGGGCATGCCCCGGCACTACCGGGAGGCGCCGCTGCTGTCGATCTGGGAGGGCTCGGGCAACGTCAACGCCCTTGACGTGCTGCGGGCCCTCGGCCGGGACCCGGCGACCGCGCAGGCGCTGTTCGACGAACTGTCCCTGACCCGTGGCGCGGACGCCCGGCTGGACGCGGCCGTGGCCGGGCTGAAGGACCAGCTGGCCGAGGGGTCGCCGGTGACGGCCCGCCGCCCGGTGGAGCGGATGGCGCTGACGCTGCAGGCGTCGCTGCTCGTGCGACACGCCCCGGCCGCGGTCGCCGACGCCTTCTGCGCGACGCGGCTCGGCGGCGACTGGGGGCACGCCTTCGGCACGCTGCCGGCGGGGGCCGGTCTGGACGCGATCCTGGAGCGGGCGCTGCCGGGGCGGGAGTGAGGCGGGGGCGTCCTCCGCGCGCCCTGTCGAGCGGGCGGAGGACGCCAGGTCTCCCGCCGTGGGGCTCCGTGAGGTCCGCCGCACCGCCGTGACCTGCGGTCATGCCGCGCCCGACGGTGACTGTCAGTGGTGGGGTGCACACTGGCCGGTGTCCTGATCGAGGACGTCGAAGACGATGTCACGGAGGTGATCGGCATGACCGAGGTACTGCTCGCCGTGGGCACCCGCAAGGGCCTGTTCATCGGGCGCCGGCGAGGCGGCTCCTGGGAGTTCGACGAAGAGCCCTGCTTCAAGGCGCAGGCCGTGTACTCGGTCGCGATCGACACCCGGGGGCCGAGCCCCCGGCTGCTGGCCGGCGGGGACAGCGCGCACTGGGGCCCGTCGGTGTTCCACTCCGACGACCTGGGCCGCACCTGGACCGAACCGGCCCGCCCGGCCGTCAAGTTCCCACCGGACACCGGAGCGTCGCTGGAGCGGGTGTGGCAGCTGCACCCGGCCGCCGCCGAACCGGACGTGGTGTACGCGGGCACGGAGCCGGCCGCGCTGTACCGCTCGGAGGACCGCGGCGAGTCCTTCGAGCTGGTCAGGCCGCTGTGGGAGCATCCCACGCGCTCGAAGTGGATGCCGGGCGGCGGCGGTGAGGGCCTGCACACCGTGCTGACCGACGCGCGCGACCCGCGGGCGGTCACGGTGGCCGTCTCCACGGCGGGCGTGTTCCGCACCCTGGACGGCGGCGCGAGCTGGGCGCCGTCCAACTCCGGGGTGTCCGCGGTGTTCCTGCCGGATCCCGACCCGGAGTTCGGGCAGTGCGTGCACAAGATCGCCCGAGACGCGGCGGACCCGGACCGGCTGTTCCTGCAGAACCACTGGGGGGTCTACCGCAGTGACGACACCGGCGCCCACTGGACGGACATCGGCGAGGGACTCCCCTCGACGTTCGGGTTCACCATGGTGACGCACCCCCACCGCGGCGACACGGCCTACGTGTTCCCGATCAACGCCGACTCCGACCGGGTCCCGGCCGGCCGGCGCTGTCGTGTCTACCGGACCGGGGACGCGGGACGGAGCTGGGAGCCGCTGTCGGCGGGGCTGCCGCGGGAGGACCACTACGGCACGGTGCTGCGCGACGCGATGTGCAGCGACGACGCCGACCCTGCGGGCGTCTACTTCGGCAACCGCAACGGCGAGGTGTACGCGTCCGCGGACGACGGCGACAGCTGGGAGCAGCTGGCCGCCCACCTGCCGGACGTGCTGTGCGTGCGGGCGGCGGTCGTCGGATGAGGTCCGGGCGGATCCCGCCGGGTCCGGGCCACGGGTTGATAGCCGCTGTCGACACGGCAGTAGGGTGACGCCCGTGGCACCACGACCCTTGAACGAAATCGTCGAAGCGGGCTGGGCGAAGGCCCTCGAACCGGTGGCGGGGCGGATCGCCGCGATGGGGGACTTCCTCCGCGCGGAGATCGCCGCGGGACGCACCTACCTCCCGGCGGGGGCGAACGTCCTGCGGGCCTTCCAGCAGCCCTTCGACGAGGTACGCGTCCTGATCGTCGGGCAGGACCCCTACCCCACCCCGGGGCACGCGGTGGGCCTGAGCTTCTCCGTCGCCCCGGACGTACGTCCCCTCCCCGGCAGCCTGATCAACATCTTCCGCGAGCTGAACAGCGACCTCGGCCTGCCCCAGCCGTCGAACGGCGACCTCACCCCGTGGACCGAGCAGGGCGTGCTGCTGCTCAACAGGGCGCTGACGACGGCCCCGCGCAAGCCGGCCGCCCACCGGGGCAAGGGCTGGGAGGAGGTCACCGAGCAGGCGATACGCGCGCTGGCCGCACGCGGCAAGCCGCTGGTCTCCATCCTGTGGGGACGCGACGCCCGCAACTGCCGCCCGATGCTGGGTGATCTGCCGGCCGTGGAATCGGCACACCCGTCGCCGATGTCCGCCGACCGCGGGTTCTTCGGCTCCCGCCCGTTCAGCCGGGCCAACGACCTGTTGATCCGTCAGGGCGGGCAGCCGGTGGACTGGCGCCTGCCGTGACCGGAGCCGGCTACCTCGCCGTGGACTCCGGAGGCTCCGGGCTGCGGGCCGTCGTCGGGGCGTCCGGGCGCGGCCCGCTGGCCCGGGCCTCCTCGGACGTGCCGGTGCGCACCGGCGAGCGGGGACTCGACCCGGGTCACCTCATGGAGCAACTGGTGCCGATGGCGCGGGCGTTGTGCGCCGAGGCGGGGCTGGAGCGGCTGGACACGGCCGCGATCGGCGCGGCGGGGATGGCCAGTCTGGGGGACGCGCTGCGCGCGGAGCTGCCGGGCGGGCTCGCCCGCGAACTGGGCGTCACACGGGCGGCGCTGGCGGCCGACGCGGTCACGGCGTACGTGGGCGCGCTCGGGCCGCGGCCCGGAGCGGTGATCGCGGCGGGCACGGGGCTGATCGCGATCGGCACCGATCTGGCCGGCTGGCGGCGGGCGGACGGCTGGGGCCACCTGCTCGGCGACTGCGGCGGCGGGGCGTGGATCGGCCGGGCGGGCCTGGAGGCGGCACTGCGCGCGCACGACGGGCGGCACGGTGGTTCGGCGCGGCTGCTGGCGGACGCGGAGGAGATGTTCGGCCCGGTGACCGGACTGCCGGGGCAGGTGTACCCGCGCGCCGACCGGGCGGCGGTGCTCGCCTCGTTCGCCCCGCGCGTGGGCGCGTGCGCGGCGGGCGGGGACCCGGTGGCCGTGGACATCGTGCGGACGGCGGCCCGGCACATGGCCGACTCGGCGGCAGCGGTGTGCCCGGCGGACGGCGCGCCCGTGGTGGGCTGCACCGGCGGTCTGTTCGGGCTGGGCGAGGTGGTGCTGGCGCCGCTGGACGAGCGGCTGGCGGAGCTGCTGCCCCGCGCGCGGCGGGTCCCCGCCGAGGGCGATCCGCTGCACGGGGCGGTGCGGATCGCCGAGGACCTTTCCGCTGGTCCTCTCGCTCTTCCGGGTGACGAGAGGATGCTGTGCGTGACGAGCACGAGGGGAACGGACGTCACCCTCACGACCGACACCCGTACGTAACTCATCCGACAAAACCGGACGGATACCGCTCACCCGCCCCCTCCCCGAACAGGAGACCACCGGAAGCCACTAACATGCCGCAGCATGAGCACCCCCACTGGGCCCGCGTCCGGCCTGCCCGTACGAATGCCGCGCCCCCGCCAGCCCGGACGGCACCGCCGTCCCGAACCCCTGGTGGCTCCCGAGGGCGCGCCCGCGCTCGTCCTCGCCGTGCCGGGTACGCCCAGTAGTGCCGCCCGCTCGCTCGCCGACGAGGTCGTGAGCATCGCACGCTCCGAGCTGCCCGGTCTCGACGCCCGGATCGGTTACCTCGACGGGAGCGACGAGGATTCCCCCTCGCTGGCCTCCGTCCTCGCGCACGCGGCCGAGGAGCGCACGGCCCGCTACCAGCAGGCGCGTGCCACCGGTTCCGACGTCAAGGAGCCCGACGGCCCGGTCGCCGTCGTCGTGCCGCTGCTCGCCGGCCCGGACAGCGCGCTGCTGCGCCAGATCCGCCAGGCCGTCATGGACAGCCGCGTCGCCACCGAGCTGACCGACGTCCTCGGCCCGCACCCGCTGCTCGCCGAGGCGCTGCACGTGCGGCTCTCCGAGGCGGGTCTGGCCCGCGCCGACCGCGCCCGCCTGTTCACCGTGGCCACCGCCGCGGACGGCATCATCCTGGCCTCCGTGGGCGGCGACGAGGCGGTGCAGGCGGCCGGTATCACCGGCATGCTGCTCGCCGCGCGCCTCGCCGTGCCGGTGATGGCCGCCGCCCTCGACCAGGAGGGCTCCATCGCCTCCGTGGCCGAGCAGCTGCGCAACGCCGGTTCGCAGCAGCTGGCGCTGGCGCCGTACCTGATCGGCCCGGAGATCGACGCCTCGCTCGTCGAAGAGGCCGCGAAGGAAGCGGAGTGCCCCGCGTCCGAGCCGCTCGGCCCCTACCCGGCCATCGGCAAACTGGCCCTGGCCAGGTACACGACCGCCCTGGGCATCGCCCCGCAGCAGCCCCAGAGCGCCCCGGCCCGCTGACGCGGGCGACCCTCTCGCAGGACGCCTGAAGGGCCCGCTCCGGTCATCCGGAGCGGGCCCTTTGGCGTACGGGGAGCGGCGGCCGGGCTGTGACCGGGCGGAGAGAGCGGGTTGGCGGCTCACCCGGGGCCGCCGGGACCGGACGGCACGCCGTGACCAGTCCACCCGGCGGCGCGGCCAGCGCGCCTCCCCGGATGCGCTGACCAGCGGATGCCCCCTGCGCCTGCCCGGGCGGGTGGCCCGCCCGCAGGCCTTGCCGCGCCCGTGCGTCAGGTCAGCCGGCAGCCCTTCCCGTGCTCACGCGCCCACCAGTGGTGAGCCCGACGGCGTCCGGAGGGGCGTCGAGAGTTCCGCGAGGGTGCGTTCCAGGGTGTGGAGGTGGACCAGGGCCGGTTCCGTCGCGGAGGGCACGGTGCGCAGCTCTATGTCGCGGCCCGCCGTGAGGGCCTCCACCGCTGCCTCGACGCGCCAGCAGGCCGCCGCCAGGCGGGCGTCGTGCGAGGCCTCCGGGTCGGCGGCCACGGCGACCAGGCCGCGGATCTCGCGTGCGCAGTCGTCGAGCAGCGCCAGCACCCGGCGGGCCCGCCGCTTGCGGCCGAGCATCGGGTTCAGCGGGTGCACGAGGGGCGCCACCGACAGGCGTACCCGGGCGAGGAGCTGTTCCAGTTCCGCCACCGAGGGCGCCGGGTCCGCGTCCGGGTCGCCGGCCAGCCGCGCGGCCGTCTGCGCCGTGCAGGCGTGCACGCAGCGCAGCGCCCGCTGGATCCACGCGTCGGTGACGCTGTGCGTGGACACGGGCAGGACGAAGACCACCGCCAGCGCCGCGCCGAGCGCGCCCACGCCGGTCTCCGCCATGCGCAGGGCCAGCAGGGACGGGGTGAGCACGCCCAGCAGGCCGTAGAGCATGGCGGCGAGGACCGTCACCCAGAGCATCATCCAGGTGTACGAGAGGGCCGCCGTGTAGAAGATGCCGAAGACGGAGACGGCGACGACGAGGGCGGTGACCGCGCCGTCGCCGTGCGCGGGGACGGCGACCGACAGGGCGAGCCCGGCGCCGATGACCGTGCCGAGCACGCGGCGGAAGCCGCGCACCAGGGTCTCGCCGCGCGAGGTGGTGTTGACGAACGCCCACCAGGTGGCGCCGACGGCCCAGTACCACCGCTCTGCGGACACCAGCTGGCCCACGAGCAGGGCGAAGCCCGCGCCGGCCGTCGCCTGGACCGCCTGGCGGGTGGTGATGCGGGCCAGCCCGGTGCCGCCGGGCGGGGCGGGCACGACCGCCGGGGGCAGCCGCCGCTCGTAGCACCACAGCCCGAAGCGCACCGCGCCCGCGGTCGCCACGGACAGCAGCACGGAGGCGGACAGCTCGGCGAGCTGACCGACCCTCGCGTGCAGGAACTGCGCCGCGAAGAAGGTCATGAAGGCGAAGATGCCGAGGCTGTGCCCGCGTGGCCCCCAGCGCCTGGCGTACACGCCGAGCCCGACCACGGCGAGGAAGACGATGTCCCGGGCCACCGCATGGTCCTGGAGCGCCGCGGCGACGGCCAGCACGGGCAGGCCGGCGGCGGGCAGGAGGGCCGTGGTGACGGCCTGCCCGCGGACGGTGGCGTCGGTGACGGTGAACAGGGCGAGGAGCGCGGCGAGCCCGCCGGTGATCGTGCCGGTGAGCGAGTGCCCGGCGAGCCCGCAGGCGACGACGGCCAGCCCGATGCCGAGCACGGCCCGCGTCGCGAACCGCAGCCGGATCCGTCCCGGATCCGGAGCCATGAACACCTTCTTCAGCACCTACCGCCCCCTGGCATCTCGTACGACATGTGTCGTGGCATGAAAAAGGCGCCGCGGGTCCGCAGCGCCATCGACGCACCCATATCAGCACCTCCCCCGCCAGTGGCTCAACTGGCATCCGGTTGAATGGGCCATTGGTACAGTGTTTTCGGCATTCCTTCGGCCATCTCCATGCCAATGGCCGACTCCGGAGCGACGACCCCGTGGCCGTGGACGAACTCGACACCCACATCCTGCGGCTGCTGCTGGAGCAGCCGCGCACGAGCGTGCGTGAGTACGCGCGGATCCTCGGCGTGGCGCGCGGCACGCTCCAGGCGCGGCTCGACCGCATGGAGCGCGACGGCGTGATCACCGGCACCGCCCCCGCCCTCTCCCCCGCCGCGCTGGGCCACCCCGTGCTGGCGTTCGTGCACATCGAGGTCACCCAGGGGCACCTCGACGAGGTGGGGGACGCGCTGGCCGCGGTGCCGGAGATCGTGGAGGCGTTCTCCATCACGGGCGGCGGCGACCTGCTGACCCGGGTGGTGGCCCGTGACAACGCCCATCTGGAGGACGTCATCCAGAAGCTGATCGGACTGCCCGGCGTGGTCCGCACCCGTACCGAGGTGGCACTGCGGGAGCGGGTGCCGCACCGTCTGCTGCCGCTGGTGGAGTCGATCGGCCGGTCGGCGCGCGCCTAGGCCCTGCCATGCTGGACGCATGAGCTCACTCGGCACCCTCTCGGTCGTCTTCGATCTCGACGGAACACTCGTGGACAGCGAGCCGAACTATTACGAGGCGGGACGCCGCACGCTCGAGGAGTACGGCGTCCCGGACTTCACGTGGGAGGAGCACGAGCGCTACGTCGGCATCAGCACCCGCGAGACGATCGCCGACTGGCGTCGCCGCTACGTCCTGTCCGCGTCGGTGGACGAGCTGGCCGCGGTCAAGAACCGCCACTACCTGGAGCTGGCCCGGACGAAGACGACGGTGTTCCCCGAGATGCGCGCGTTCGTGGAGCGGCTGGCGGGCGAGGGCGTCCCGATGGCCGTGGCGTCGGGTTCCTCGGCCGAGGCGATCGGCACGATCCTCGCCGGCACCGGGCTGGACGCGTATCTGCGGACCGTCGTGTCGGCCGACGAGGTCGCCCGTGGCAAGCCGGCCCCCGACGTGTTCCTGGAGGCGGCGCGGCGGCTCGGCGCGGACCCGGCGGACTGCGTGGTGGTCGAGGACGCGGCACCGGGCGCTGCCGCCGCGCACGCGGCCGGGATGCGCTGCGTCGCCGTCCCCTACGTGGCCGCGCAGGCCGGCGCACCGGAGTTCGCCACGGCGGACCTGCTGCTGCGCGGCGGCCAGGCGGAGTTCACGGCGCGGGCGGCCTGGGACTGGCTGGCCGCCGCCCGCCGGAGGACCTGACCGGTGCCGGCCCGGAGCCGTGGAGAGCCGTACCGAGGCCCCGCTGTCCGAAGCGGCCGGAAATTCTTTCCCGGAGGGTGATTGTTACGCGCTCCCCGTCCGTACTTCCTGGTGTTGGGCCGTTCTCAACCCAGGAGGCACGATGCGCTTCTCGCGCAGCACGGCAGGAACCGCGTTCGTGGGCGGAGCCATGATCCTGACCCTCACCGCGCTCGCCTATCCCACCATGCTGGGCGTACAGACCACATCCACCAAGCAGGACCGGGTGGTGGCCAACACGAACTACGGCCCCCTGACGGAGGAGGACCGCGACTTCGTGGTGAAGGTGCGCGCGGCCGGACTGTGGGAGCACCCCCTGGGACTGCTGGCGATGGAGCGCGGTACGACGCCGGAGATGAAGGAGGCGGGCGAGCACCTGGTGGTCGGGCACGGCCGGCTGGACGCCAGCTGCCGCAGGATCGCGCTGGAGCTCGGCATCACGCTGCCGAACCAGGCGTCGCCGCAGCAGCAGGGGTTCGTGGAGACGGTGAAGGCCACCAACGGCAAGGAGTTCGACTCCACGGCCGTGAACATCATGCGGGTGACGCACGGGCAGATCTTCCCCGTGATCGCCAAGATCCGGGCGAACACCCGCAACACGCTGGTCCGGCAGCTCGCCGACCAGGCCAACGACACCGTGCTGGACCACATCACGGTGCTGGAGAGGACCGGCCTGGTCAATCACGAGCAGGTCAACTTCCAGCAGACCAGCCCGCCGAAGCTGCCGCGCGAGCAGGTGACGCCGCCGGCGCCGCAGGCGGGCGCGCCGGTGCTCGCCCTGCCGATCCCGAAGGAGCTGGAGGACCTCAACACGGCCTCCCCGGCACCGTCGCCCTCGGGGACGGTGCGCTGACGCCTTCGCGGCCCGCGGTTCAGGACCTGCGGCGGGGCTTGCCCCGCCGCGGGTTCTTCGCCGTTCCGCCGCCGGTTCCCCGCCGGCCGCGGGCGGCGTTGCGCGCGGCGGGCCCGTCCTTCTTCCTCTCCTGTTTCCTGTCCGGCTTCTTCTCCTGCGCGGGCTGCGGCCGGCGGCCGCGGGTGCTGTTGACGGTCCGGCCGCGCACGATGCCGATGAAGTCCTCGACCAGGTCCGTGGTCGCCGCCTCGGGCCAGGCCAGCGCCACGCTCGAGGCGGGCGCGTCCTCCAGCGGGCGGTGGGTGAGGTCCTTGCGGTGGTGCAGCCGGGCCAGCGACAGGGGCGCCACGAGCACGCCGATCCCGGCGGCGACCAGCTCGATCGCGTCGGCGGTGGTGGCCGGGCGTTCCAGGGCGGGGCGGCCCGGCAGGGTCTCCCAGCCGAGCACGTCGTCGAGGGGGTGCAGCACGATGTCGTCCGCGAGGTCCTCGACGGTGACCGAGTCGGCGGCGGTGACCAGGTGGTCCTTGGGGACCACGACGACCGTCCGCTCGGTGTAGAGGGGGATGGCGCTGAGCACCGTCCGGTCGACGGGGAGCCGGACGAGCCCCGCGTCGGCCTCGCCGTCCCTCAGCATCCCGTGCGCCGGTCCCGCGGGCACCTGGGTGAGGGTCAGCGGGACGTCGGGCTGCCGCTCGTTCCAGACCCGCACCCATTTGTCGGGCATCACGCCGGGGACGTACACGAGGCGGAACGAGGGGGACACTTCCGGGCCGGTCACCTGGCCAGGTTACCGGCCGTGGTCGGCGGCCGTGCACACGCTCGATACCCTGGACGCCATGACGCAGCACCAGAGCACCCAGACGATGAAGCCCGCGACCGCGGCGAAGAAGCTGGGTGTGTACCTCGAGGCCACTCCCGCCGAGTTCCGGGAGGGCGTGGTCTCGCGCGCGGAACTGAACGCGCTCCAGGCCGATCCCCCGCAGTGGCTGCGGGACCTGCGGCGCGACGGCCCGCACCCCCGCCCGGTGGTCGCGGCCAAGCTGGGCGTCTCGATCTCCGGCCTGGCCCGCGCCGGGGTGACCGAGCCGCTCACCACCGAGCAGATCGAGGCGCTGAAGCAGGAGCGCCCCGAGTGGCTGGAGCGGGAGCGCGCCACCCAGGCCGAGGTCCGCAAGGAGGCGGCCCGGCTGAAGAAGCGTGAGGGCGAGAGCGCCGAGAGCGGCGACTGAGACCCGCTCCCCAGGCACAGGACACCCCCGGCCGGGTCCCCGGTTCCCGGGGGTGTCCGGGTTCCGTTCCCCGTTCGCCGGGAACCGGCACCGTCCCACCCCTTCCGGAGAACAGATATATGCACCACCATGTGGCGCTATCGCACGCGCCCCTGGCGGCGCGCCGACCGTGCCCGGGGTGGGACATGCACGACACCAGATGGAGACAGGCCGTCGAATGGCTGGCCGCGGCGGCCACGGATCCGCAGGAGTGCAAGCGCCGGTGGGACCGCGCCCCGGGGACGGCCCTGCTCGCGGCGGGCCGGTACTGGGACGTGCTGAGCGTTCCCGACCGTCTGGGGCTGCTGGCCCTGGACCTGCTCTGGAGCGATCCGCTCGAGATGCCGGGACCCACGCTGGTGGACGTCACGGCACGCCGCGTGGGCTTCTTCCTGCCGCCCGACCCGGACAGCGAGTGGGTGGGATTCGGGGTGCGGCACGTGGGGCGCGGCTCCTGGGTGGCCGTGCCGCCGCCGTACCGGCCCTCCGGGCGGCTGGAGTGGCTGGTCCCGCCGGACGGCACCGGGGCGCTGCACGCGGCGGAGCCGCTCGAGCGGGCGCTGCGCCGGGCGGCCGGTACGCTCGCGGTGCTCGCACCGGTCAGCGCGGATCCGTCGCGTCCGGACTGCTGGTGACGTCCGGCTCCGGCGCCTCCTCGGACGTCTTCTCCTCGTCGGACGTCCCGGGAGCCGGCAGGAGGGCCGGGACGCGGAACGGCACGGCGGGCGCCGGGCCGCGGTCGCTCGCGGTCGCGGCGGCGAAGGACGCCCACAGTCCGTCCCGGTGCGCCGGGACCGTGTGCCCCTTCGCCCGCCACTCCGCGACGAGTTCCGCGTAGATCGGTGTGTTCGCCGGGTGGCCCCCGGTCAGTCGCGCGTACGGCCGGCTCACGGCGTCGTGCCCGAGAAGGCGCCGCGCCGTCTCAGTGCTGTCCATGCCGGAGCAACGCGCCGCCGTGCGCCGGTGGTACGCCGTGGGCTTCGCCTCCGCCCCCGCGGGTGAAGCCGTCACCCGCTCGGCCGTACGCGTCGCGGGGGCGGGGTTTGACCCTCGACCTTGTCGAGGCGGCAGGGTCCGAGGTGTGGAGAGCGAGATGCGCAGCATTGGTGAGACGGCCCGCGAGAGCGGGCTGGGCGTCAGCGCCCTGCGGTTCTACGACCGTGCCGGGGTCCTGGTTCCCGACCAGGTCGACCCGGTCACCGGCTACCGCTGGTACGCGCCGGAGCAGCTGGACGAGGCCCGGGTGCTGGCCCGGCTCCGCCACGCCGGGATGCCGCTGGCGGACGTCCGGCTGGTCCTGGCCGGCTGGGCGGCCGCCGACACCGATCTCGTGCGCCGGCTCCTCGAGGCGCATCTGCGCCGGCTGGAGGAGGGGCTGTCGGCCGCCCGCGCCGAGTTCTCCGCGCTCCGCGCCCTACTCGACGACAGGGAGAACCCCATGACCTCACCCCGCACCGCCGCCCGGCTGTCCGTGTCCGGCCCCGGTCTGGCCGCCGCACTGGACGCGGTCCGTTTCGCGGCCGGCACCGACCCGGAGCTGCCGGTGCTCGCCGGCGTCCACCTCGACGTCGAGGGCGACGCGCTGCACGTGGTGGCGACCGACCGCTACCGGATGGCCGTGGCACGCACCGCCGTCGGCGGGCACGACGGCGGCCGGGTGCAGGCGACCGTGCCGCTGCCCCTCGCCGACGCGATGCGGGCGCTGCTGGACGGCGAGGACGAGGTGCGCCTCGCCGTGGACGGCGGCCGCGTGACCCTGGAGGCCGGTGACCGGCAGACCGGCGGCCGGTGTCTGGAACAGGACTTCCCCGACTACCGGCGCCTGGTGCGGCTGCCCGCCGGGCGGCGTGCCGAGGTGGACGTGCCGGCGTTCACGGAGGCCGTGCGTTCGGGTCCGGTCCGGCCGTACGAGGACGGCGGGGACGCGCGGTGCGAGCTGACGGTGCTGGCGGTCTCGGGCGACGGCGAGGTCGCCCCGGCCCCGGAGGGCGCCGACGCGCCGGACCTCGTGGCGGTGAACCGGGCGTTCCTGCTGGACGCGCTCGCCGCGGCGGCCGGTGACCGGCTCGTCCTGGAGTTCGGCGCCCCCACGGCCCCGCTCGCGATCCGCCGCCCCGAGGACGAGCACACGTTCTCGCTGCTGATGCCGGTGCGGCCGGCCGACTGAGGCACCGCCCCCCGACGCACGACGGCCCGGACAGCTCCCTCGCGGGCTGTCCGGGCCGAACGCGCAGACGGGCTCAGCGGTCGCGGCCGCTGTCCTCCATCGGCTCCAGCGTCTCCGCGGCGGGCGTGCCGTGCTGGGCCGGCAGGGTGTCGGGCGCGGGCGTGCGACGCCCGGCCAGGCGCATCGCGATCGGCTCGGTGTAGCGGGCGGTGAGCGGGCCGAGCACCACCAGGACCAGGACGTACGCGGTGGCCAGCGGGCCGAGCTGGGGCTCGATGCCGGCGGTGACCGCGAGTCCCGCGATGACGATGGAGAACTCGCCGCGCGCCACCAGGGCGCCGCCCGCGCGCCAGCGGCCCTTGGGCGAGATGCCGGCCCGGCGGGCCGCCCACCAGCCGGTGGCGATCTTCGTCAGCGCGGTGACGACGGCCAGGCCGAACGCCGGCAGGATGACCGGCGGGATGGACTGCGGGTCGGTGTGCAGGCCGAAGAAGACGAAGAACACCGCGGCGAACAGGTCGCGCAGCGGCGCCAGCAGGTTGTGCGCGCCCTCCGCGACCTCGCCGGACAGGGCGATGCCGACGAGGAAGGCGCCCACGGCGGCCGACACCTGGAGCTCCTGGGCGATGCCGGCGACCAGCAGGGTCAGGCCGAGCACGACGAGCAGCAGCTTCTCCGGGTCGTCGCTGGAGACGAAGCGGGAGATCACGCGTCCGTAGCGGACGGCGACGAAGAGCACGAGCCCGGCGACACCCAGCGCGATGGCGAGGGTGACGCTGCCCGCGGCGAGGCTGACGCCGGCCAGCAGGGCGGTGATGATCGGCAGGTAGACGGCCATCGCCAGGTCCTCGAGCACGAGGATGCTGAGGATGACCGGGGTCTCTCTGTTGCCGAGCCGGCCGAGGTCGCCGAGGACCTTGGCGATGACACCGGAGGAGGAGATCCAGGTGACGCCCGCGAGCACCACGGCGGCGACCGGGCCCCAGCCCATGAGCAGGGCGAGGGCGGCGCCGGGCAGGGCGTTGAGCGTCATGTCGACGAGACCGGCGGGGTACTGCGTCTTGAGGTTGGAGACGAGGTCGCTGGCCGTGTACTCGAGGCCGAGCATCAGCAGCAGGAGGATCACGCCGATCTCGGCGCCGATCGCGACGAACTCCTCGCTGGCGCCGAGCGGCAGCAGGCCGCCCTCTCCGAACGCGAGGCCGGCCAGCAGGTAGAGGGGGATGGGCGAGAACTGGAGGCGTCCGGCGAGGCGACCGAGCAGGCCGAGACCGAGGATGATCGCGCCGAACTCGATGAGGAAGACCGCGGAAGAGTGCACGCGCTCACTCCCGCCCGAGGAGCTCGGCGGCGGCGTCGATGCCCTCGCGGGTGCCGATGACGATCAGTGTGTCCCCGCCGGCGAGCCGGAAGTCCGGCGCGGGCGACGGGATCGCCTCCGCGCGGCGCAGCACGGCCACGATCGACGCTCCCGTGTCGGTACGCATCCGGGTCTCGCCCAGCAGCCGTCCGTTCCAGTGGGACACCGAGGACAGTTCGATGCGCTCGGCCACCAGCCCCAGGTCGGTGGTGTGCAGCAGGTTCGGGCTGTGGTGGGCCGGCATCAGCGCGTCGATGAGCGCGGCCGACTCGGCGACGCTCAGCCGCATCGAACGGGCACAGGCGTCCGGGTCGTCGGAGCTGTAGACGTTGACCGTCCGGGCACCGTCGCGGTGCGCGATGACGGACAGGTGCTCGTGCTCACGCGTGGTGAGGTCGTATTTCACACCGATGCCCGGCAGCGGTGTCGCGCTCATCCGTGGAGCAGGCACAGCCCGTCCCCTTCCCGTTCTTCTGAAGTCGTCCGATGGGCGGGGCCGGACGGGCCGTCCCACGGCACCGGGTGGCGCCCCCCACCGGCGTAATGGTGCCATCCCGCCATTCGGCCGGAACATGGGTGTTGTCACGGATGGACAGGTTCCGGGGGCGCGGCAAAGATCACCGAGGACTTCGTGTCGCCGCAGGTCAGCGGGGCGCACCGGACAAAGCGCGGGAATCGGGCGCGTAGCGGCCGTCCGGCGTGGGTACTCGGTGACCCCTTCCGGGGACGGGGGTGTGTGGTGGACGACACGGTGATGGTCGGAGTGGACGGCTCTGCCTCCAGCCTCGCCGCCGCCGACATGGCGGCCGAGGAGGCGCGGCTGCGCGGTGCACGGCTGCGGATCGTGCACGCGTTCGCCCGCCCCGCCGATCTCGATCCGATGATCCACGGGGTGCTGGCCGAGACCGAGCAGCGGCTCCACGAGCGCGTCCCGGGCCTGGAGATCACCCGCACCGTGGCGTCCGGCGACGCGCTGACCGTGCTGCGGACCGAGTCGCGGCACGCGGTGCTGACCGTGCTGGGGCGGCGCGGCCGGAGCCTCTTCGGTGACCTGCTGCTGGGCTCGACGACCATGCAGTTGGCGGCGCACGGGCACGGCCCGGTGATGGTGGTGCGCGGGCGGCCCGACCCGCGGGGCCCCGTGCTGCTGGCCGCGGACGGCTCGCCCGCCGGGAACGCCGCCGCGTCCTTCGCGTTCACGGAGGCCGAACTGCGCGGGGCCCCGCTGGTGGCCCTGCACGTGTGGAACACCTGGAGCGAGCCCACGCCGTACGAGGATCCGGGTGATCCGCTGAGCGTGGTGGTGGACCTCGATCAGCTCGAACTGCGGCACCGGCGGCTGCTGGAGGAGGCGATGAGGCCCTGGGCGGCCGCGCATCCGGGGGTCACGGTCCAGCCGCGCCTCGAGCGTGGCCGGGTCCGGCAGACGCTGCTGGCGGCGACGCGCGAGGCGCAGCTGGTGGTGGCCGGGGCGCGTGGTCACGGCGGGGTCGCCGGGATGCTGCTCGGCTCGGTCAGCCAGGCACTGCTGCACCACGCGGACTGCCCGGTCACCGTGGTGCGGGCGCTGAGCTGAGACCGCCCCGGCCGGAGGCGGCTCAGCCGAGGAAGCTGAGGCGGACCTTGCGGTCGGGGTTGTCCCGGTTGGTGTCGACCAGGCACACGGACTGCCAGGTGCCCAGTTCCAGGCGGCCGTTGATCACCGGGAGCGTCGCGTGGGGCGGGACGAAGGCGGGCAGGACGTGGTCGCGGCCGTGGCCGGGGCTGCCGTGCCGGTGCTGCCAGCGGTCGTCGGCGGGCAGCAGGGTGTGCAGCGCGGAGAGCAGGTCGTCGTCGCTGCCCGCGCCGGTCTCGATGACGGCGATGCCGGCGGTGGCGTGCGGGACGAACACGTTGAGCAGGCCGTCCCGGCCGGCCGCGGTCTCCCGCAGGAAGGCCTCGCAGTCGCCGGTGATGTCGACGACCCGCTCGGCGGAGCCGGTGGTGAGGTTCAGGACTCGGGTGGTGAAGGCGTCGGACATGCGTCCATCCTGACGCACTCGGCGCGGTTCCCGGCGGAGCGCGTCCGGGAAGATCCGCCGCGACCGGGGTGTTGGCAGAAGCGTGAACGGTGTGCGCGAGGTCGAGGTGGTCGTCATCGGCGCCGGGCAGGCCGGCCTGTCGAGCGCCTATCACCTGCGGCGGACCGGCTTCGAGCCGGACCGCGACGTCGTGGTGCTGGACCACTCCCCCGGCCCCGGCGGCGCCTGGCAGTTCCGCTGGCCGTCGCTGACGTACGGCAAGGTGCACGGGATGCACGCGCTGCCCGGGATGGAGCTGACGGACGCCGATCCGCGGCGGCCCTCCTCCGAGGTGATCAGCGAGTACTTCGACCGCTACGAGCGGACGTTCGGCCTGCGGGTGCGCCGTCCGGTGGACGTGCGCGCGGTGCGGGAGGGGTCCGGCGGACGGTTGCTGGTGGAGACCTCGCGGGGCGCCTGGGCGACCCGGGCGCTGATCAACGCGACCGGCACCTGGGACCGGCCGTTCTGGCCCCGCTACCCCGGCCAGGAAACCTTCCGCGGACGGCAGTTGCACACCGCGCGGTATCCGGGTCCGGAGGCGTTCGCCGGGCTGCGGGTGGTCGTGGTGGGCGGCGGCGCGTCCGGCACCCAGCATCTGCTGGAGATCGCGCCGTACGCGGCGGCCACCACCTGGGTGACGCGGCGGCCGCCCGTCTGGCGGGAGGAGCCCTTCGACGAGGACGCGGGCCGTGAGGCCGTGGCCCTCGTCGAGGAGCGCGTCCGGCAGGGGCTGCCGCCGCGCAGCGTGGTCTCCGTGACGGGACTGCCGCTGAACGACGCGATCCGGCGAGGACTCGCGGACGGGGTCCTCGACCGGCAGCCCGTGTTCGACCGGATCGAGCCCGACGGCGTGGTGTGGGCGGGGGGACGCCGGGCGGCGGCGGACGTGATCCTGTGGGCGACCGGGTTCCGGCCCGCCCTGGACCACCTCGCGCCGCTGCGGCTGCGGGAGCCGGGCGGCGGGATCCGCGTGGAGGGCACCCGGGCGGTCGCCGACCCGCGGATCCACCTGGTCGGCCACGGACCCTCCGCCAGCACCGTCGGCGCCAACCGCGCGGGGCGCGCGGCGGTCCGGGACATCAGGCGGCTGCTGGCCGGGGAACCGGCCGCCGCGGCCTGAACGGCGGTCACTCGGGGGAGGGCTGGGCGGACGTCCCGGCGGCCCTCTTCCGTTCGGCCTCCGCCTCGGCCACGTTGCGCTGGTGCTCCGCGAGGTCCGCGGTGAAGCGGGTGTCCCCCGGCCGGACCGTGACGAAGTACAGCCAGTCGCCCGGGGTGGGGTTGATCGCGGCGCGCACGGCGTCCTCCCCGGGGTTGTCGATGGGGGTCGGCGGCAGCCCCATGCGCTGGTAGGAGTTGTAGGGGCTGTCAATGCCGGTGTCGGCGGGGGTGGCGCGCGCCTTGGTCCGGTTGAGGGCGTAGTCGACGGTGGAGTTCATCTGCAGCGGCATGCCGCGCTCCAGCCGGTTGAAGACGACCCGGGCCACTTTGCCCATGTCGGCCTTCGTGGCAGCCTCTGCCTGGACGATGCTGGCGACGGTGACCGTCTGGTAGACGTTCATCGCGTTGCGCTGCGCCCCGGCGGCTACGGGAGCGCCGTTGAACGTCTTGTTGGCCTTGTCGACCATCCGGGCCAGCAGCTTCTGCGGGGTGGCGTTCTCCGGGAGCGGATACGTGTCCGGGAAGAGATAGCCCTCGGGGTTGCCCTCCGCCTCGTCCGGCAGCTTCAGGTCCGCCTTGGCGAGGGACTTCTCGGTCGTCCCGGCGGGGAGCTCGAGGATCTTGTCGATGGCGGCGTAGACCTGGCCGGCCCGCCATCCCGCGGGGACCACCAGGGCGTCGGGGCGGGGCTCCTCCTCGTCGCCCATGATCAGCAGCGGCACCGCCACGGCGGTGCCGGCCACGACGGCCCCGAGCGTCGCCAGGGCGAAACGGCCGCGGCGCGTCAGTCGGATCGGGTTCCGTGACGGAGTGTTCGTCTGCATGCGGGCACGGTAACCCTCATATCGCCACAAACCCGGCATATTTTCATTTTGTCGGCTCCAGTCGGGCGTCCCGTCGTACGAGGGCCGCGTAACGCCCGCCGCGCTCCAGCAGTTCCTCGTGGGTTCCGCGTTCGACCACGCGCCCGGAGTCGAGGACCACGATCTGGTCGGCGCCGCGGACCGTGGAGAGCCGGTGGGCGATGGTGATGGTGGTGCGGTCGGCCGACAGCGCGTCGATGGCCGCCTGCACCGCCGCCTCGGTACGGGTGTCCAGCGCGCTCGTGGCCTCGTCGAGGACGAGCACCGGAGGGTCGCGCAGGATGGTCCGGGCGATCGCGAGGCGCTGCTTCTCCCCGCCGGAGAAACGGTGGCCGCGCTCACCGACGACGGTGTCGTAGCCGTCCGGCAGAGCCGCGATGTGGTCGTGGATCTGCGCGGCCTTCGCCGCCGCGTGCAGTTCCCCGTCGGTGGCGTCGGGCTTGGCGAAGCGCAGGTTGTCCGCGACCGACGCGTGGAAGAGGTACGTCTCCTGGGAGACGACGCCCACCGCACGGGCCAGGGTGTCGAAGTCGAGGTCGCGCACGTCCACCCCGTCGAGGGTGACCCGCCCGCCCGTGACGTCGTACAGCCGGGGCACCAGGTGGCCGAGCGTGGACTTGCCGGCGCCGGTCGGGCCGACGACGGCGAGGCTGCCGCCCGGCGGGACGGTGAGGTCGATGCCGTCGAGGACCGGGCCGCCCTTGCCGTCGTAGCCGAAGGAGACGTTCTCGAAGCGGACCTCGCCCTTGACCCGCTCCAGGCGCACCGGGTCCTCGCGCTCGGTGATGTCGACGGGCAGGTCGAGGTACTCGAAGATGCGCTGGAAGAGGGCGAGCGAGGTCTGGATCTGCACGCCGGTGGAGAGCAGGCTCACCGCCGGGCGGAACAGGCCCTGCTGGAGCGAGACGAACGCGACGATGGTGCCGATGGACACGCCGGGTCCGCCCGAGTGCAGGGCGAGGCCGGCCGTCCAGTAGATGACCGCCGGCATGGCGGCCATGACGATCGTGATGACCGCCATCCGCCAGCGGCCGGCCATGTTCGACCGCACCTCCAGGTCGACCAGCCGCTCGGACTCGTCGGCGAAGGCGGCGGTCAGCGAGTCGGACCGGCCCATGGTGCGGCCGAGCAGGATGCCGCTGACCGACAGCGACTCGGTGACCGTGGCCGCCATCGCGGCCATCTGCTTCTGGCGCCGGGTGGTGATCTTCTTGCGTTCGTTGCCGACGCGGCGGCTGATCCAGACGAAGACCGGCAGCAGCGCCAGCGACACGGCCGTCAGCCGCCAGTCGAGCGCGAGCATCGCCACGATCGTCGCGACCACGCTGGTGAGGTTGGAGACCAGCGAGGTCGCCGTGGAGGTCACGGTGGCCTGCATGCCGCCGATGTCGTTGGCGATGCGGGACTGCACCTCGCCGGTGCGGGTGCGGGTGAAGAAGGCGAGCGACATGCGCTGCAGGCGCCCGTAGACGGCGGTGCGCAGGTCGTGCATGACACGCTGGCCCACGGTCGTGGAGATCAGGGTCTGCAGCACGCCGAAGACGCTGGTCAGCACGGCGCTGAGGATCATGCCCAGCGCCAGCAGGCTGAGCAGGCCGGTGCGGCCCTCGGGCAGGGCGACGTCGAGGATCGCCTTCAGCAGGAACGGCGAGGCGACCGAGACGAGCGACGACGCCCCGACGAGCAGTCCGACGATCGCGAGGCGGCCCCGGTAGGGACGGAAGAGGCGCAGGATGCGCCGCACCTGCCGGGGCTCCTGCTCGGCTCCGGCGGGCGGCGTCCATGCGGGTGCGTGGTCGGGGTGCATGGTCTCCTTCGGGGTGCGCGGGGAGTCGGCCGGGCGTCCGGACCGGTTCAGCGAACAGCATTCATTGTTACCTGTACTCACAATGAACGGCATCCTGATAATGTTCCCGCATGACCGCCCCCGACCCCGACGGCCTGCTGGCCGAGCAGCTGCTCCGGCTCACCCGCCGGGTGCACCGCATCCAGAAGCGCCACCTGGAGCGGCGCGAGCTCGGCATCACTCCTGCCCAGTCCCGGCTGCTGCGCACCCTCGCGCACTACAGCTCGCCGCCCCGCATGGCCGACCTCGCGGAGCGGCTGGAGGTGGTGCCCCGCGCGGTGACCACACTGGTCGACGGGCTGGAGACGCACGGCAAGGTACGCAGGGTCCCGGATCCGGCCAACCGACGGGTGATCCGCATCGAGCTGACCGACGAGGGGCGCGAGGCGCTCCGCGAACTGCGCGCGGCGCGGCGGGCGGCCGCGGCGGAGATCCTCGCCCCGCTGGGGGAACGGGAGCGGGAGCAGCTCGGGGAGCTGCTGGACACGCTGGTCGACGGACCTTCGGCCCCGCCCTGCGAGGAGGGGCCGACCGAGCGGCCGGGCGGGCCCCAGGACTGACGCCCCTGCCCGGGGCTCCCGGGCTGAGCAGGAGCTCCGCGCGCGGGGCGGTGGCCGGGAAAAACCGGTTGCCCGCGGCCGGGCGGCAAAGACAACCTGTCACGGTTTGCTGCCGCCGTCCGAGGACGACCGCGGCTCCTGCTCCGAGCCACTGGGACGCCATGCAGATTCACGACCTTCCGTACCCCGATCCGGGCGTGCCCGACGCCCGCTCGGGCCCTCGATTCCTGTGGTGGCTCTTCCGCAACCAGCTGACCGGACAGCTGAAGTCGCTGGCCTGGGGCCTGCTGCACTTCGCGTCCGTGGCCTCGCTGCCGTTCTGCGTCGGCGTCGCCGTCCAGGCCGCGGTCGACCGCTCCGGCGGGCGGCTCGCGCTGGCCGGCGGGCTGATGGCCCTGGCCTGTGCGGGCAACGCGGTCGGCGACACCTTCCTGCACCGCTCCGCCGTCACCAACTGGATCACCGCCGCCGCGCGCGTGCAGCAGTTGCTGGGCCGCAAGGCAGCCGTGCTGGGCTCGGTGCTGACCCGGCGGGTGGCCGCGGGCGAGGTCGTCGCCGTCTCCACCGGTGACGTGGAGAAGATCGGCTGGTTCGTGGAGGCCCTGTCGCGGTTCACCGCCGCCGCGGTCACCGTGGTCGCGGTCACCGTCGGCCTCCTCCTCCACCAGCCCGCCCT
Organism: Streptomyces sp. NPDC096105; assembly: GCF_044763335.1. Taxonomy (NCBI): domain Bacteria; kingdom Bacillati; phylum Actinomycetota; class Actinomycetes; order Kitasatosporales; family Streptomycetaceae; genus Streptomyces; species Streptomyces sp. NPDC096105. Next base: position 157,055 of record NZ_JBIWGC010000010.1, on the reverse strand, counting down.
CGGTGTCGTCGTCGCCGCCGGACTGCCCGTGCTGGCGCTCGCGGTGCTGCCGCTGCTGCCCAAGGCCACCCGGCGGGCGGACGTCCAGCGCGAGAAGGCCGGACGGGCCACCGAGCTGGCCTCCGACACCGTCGCCGGGCTGCGGGTGCTGCGCGGCATCGGCGGCGAGGACCTGTTCCTCGACCGCTACCGGCGCGCGTCGCAGGAGGTCCGCCGCGCCGCCGTGTGCAGCGCGCGGATGTGGTCGCTGATCGCCGCCGTGCAGGTGCTGCTGCCGGGTCTGCTGCTGATCACGGTGGTCTGGTACGGCGTCCACCTGGCCCGCGACGGCCGGATCGCCGTCGGTGAGCTGGTCACCGTCTACAGCTCGGTGATGCTCCTCACCTACCCTCTGCGGCATTTCGAGGAGATCGCGATGGCCTACTCCTTCTCGCGCCCCTCGGCCCGCCGGGCCGCGCGGGTGCTGTCGCTGGAGCGGGCCACGGACACCGCCGGAACGCGCGCCGCCGAGACCCCCGCGGGCGACCTCTACGACCCGGAGACGGGGCTGCTCGCCCCGTCCGGGCTGCTCACCGCCGTGGTGTGCGGCGACCCGGACGCGGCGGGGCGGCTGGCCGAACGGTGCGGCGGGCACGCCGCGCACGAGGGCGCCTCGGTCCTGCTCGGCGGGGTGCCCCTCGACGAACTGCCGCTGGACAGCGCCCGCACGGCCGTGCTGGTCCAGGACAAGGACCCGGTGCTGCTCTCCGGCACGCTGCGGGAGCTGCTCGACGTGCCCGCGTCCGGCGCGGTCGACCCGCGGGCGGCGCTGGAGGCCGCGCAGTGCGGGGACGTGCTGGCGGCGCTGGTTCAGGGGTCGCTGGGCGCCGAGGATCCGATGGACGCCCGCATCACCGAGCGCGGGCGGTCGCTGTCCGGCGGGCAGCGCCAGCGGCTCGCGCTCGCGCGGTCGCTGGTCACGGACCCGGAGGTGCTGGTCCTGGACGAACCCACCTCCGCCGTCGACTCGCACACCGAGGCACGCATCGCGCGGGGCGTGCGCGACCTGCGGGCCGGGCGCACCACCGTGGTGTTCACCTCGTCCCCGCTGCTGCTGGACCGCGCCGACCGGGTGGTGTTCCTGCACGACGGCACGGTCGTCGCGGCCGGCGGCCACCGCGAGCTGGTGCGCACCGAGCCCCGGTACCGGGCCGTGGTGACCCGCGAGACGGAGGAGGAGCCGGCGCCGGCCGGGCTGCGCGCGGACGAGGTCCCGCACGGCTTCGAGGAACTGGAAGAGCTCGCAGAGATCGAGGAGACGGCATGATCGGCGTGGCGCCACCGGCGTACGACCCGGCGGCCCCGTCCGCGGCCGGCACGCTGCCGGTGGGGGCGCCCGCGACCGTGCGCGCGTACGTGGCCGAGCTGCTGCGCCGGCACCGGCGGGCCTTCCTGCTGCTGGTCACCGTGAACACGGTGGCGGTGATCGCCTCGATGGTCGGGCCGTACCTGCTGGGCGGGCTCGTGGAGCGGGTCTCGTCCGACGAGCGGGAGCTGCACCTGGAGCTCACCGCGACGCTGTTCGTGGCCGCCCTCGTGGTCCACGCGGGATTCGTCCGGCAGGTGCGGCTGCGTGGGGCGATGCTCGGCGAGCGGATGCTGGCGGACCTGCGCGAGGACTTCCTGGTGCGGTCGGTGGGGCTGCCGCCGGGCGTGCTGGAACGGGCCGGCACCGGTGACCTGCTGTCGCGCATCACGACCGACGTCGACCGGCTCGGCAACGCCATGCGCGAGGCCGTGCCCCAGCTGGCGATCGGCGTGGTGTGGGCGGCCCTGCTCCTCGGCGGCCTGGTCGTCACCGCGCCGGAACTGGCGCCGGCGGTGCTGGTCGCGGTACCGCTGCTGGTGGTGGGGTGCCGCTGGTACTTCCGCCGGGCGCCGGGCGCCTACCGCTCGGAGGCCGCCGGGTACGCGGCGGTGGCCGCCGCCCTCGCCGAGACCGTGGACGCCGGGCGGACGGTGGAGGCGCACCGCCTCGGCCCGCGCCGCGTGGCGCTGACGGACCAGCGGGTGCGGGAGTGGACGGCCTGGGAGCGCTACACGCTGTGGCTGCGCTCGGTGCTGTTCCCCGTCGTCAACATCACCCACGTCACGGTGCTCGGATCGGTCCTGATGACCGGCGGGGTGTTCGTGCTCCAGGGCTGGATCGGCGTCGGCCAGCTCACGACGGCCGCGTTGATCGCGCAGATGCTGGTGGACCCGGTCGGGCTCATCCTGCGCTGGTACGACGAGCTGCAGGTCGCGCAGGTGTCGCTGGCGCGGCTGGTCGGCGTGCGGGACATCGAGCCGGACGCGGGGGACCCCGCCGTGACGCCCGAGGGGCGCCGGGTGCGGGCGGACGCCGTGCACTTCGGCTACCTGGAGGGCGTGGACATCCTGCGCAAGGTGTCCCTCGAGGTGCCGCCGGGGACGCGGATGGCCCTGGTGGGCCCCTCGGGCGCCGGCAAGTCCACGCTGGGCCGGCTGCTCGCGGGGATCTACGCGCCCCGGGAGGGACGCGTCACCCTCGGCGACGCGGAGCTGTCCCGCATGACCGCGGAAGGGGTCCGCTCCCACGTCGCCCTGGTCAACCAGGAACACCACGTCTTCGTGGGCTCCCTCCGCGACAACCTGCGGCTCGCCCGCACCGACGCGGAGGACGCCGAGCTGTGGGCGGCGCTCGGCGCGGTCGACGCGGACGGCTGGGCGCGGGCGCTGGAGGACGGTCTCGACACGGAGGTCGGCTCGGGCGGGTTCGCGCTCACCCCGGCGCAGGCACAGCAGATCGCGCTGGCCCGGCTGGTGCTGGCCGACCCGCACACGCTGGTCCTCGACGAGGCGACCTCGCTGCTCGACCCGCGCGCGGCGCGCCACCTGGAACGCAGCCTGGCCCGGGTGCTCGGCGGAAGGACCGTCGTGGCCATCGCCCACCGGTTGCACACGGCTCACGACGCGGACGTGATCGCCGTCGTCGAGGACGGCCGCATCAGCGAACTGGGCAGCCACGAGGAACTGGTCACGGCGGACGGGGCCTATGCGGCCCTGTGGCGTTCCTGGCACGGGTGAGCGAGCGGGGCACGCCCCCCGGGGCCGTCGGTCACGGGGCGTCCCTGAGGCGGGTGTGTCCCCGAGGCGGGCGCGTCCTCGGGCGCCCCCTCCCCTGGGGCAGGCACCGTCCTGCCCCCGCCGGTGTGGCGTCCTGCCGTGGGTCACGCCTCGCCGGCAGGCACCGGCTGCCGCCCGGGACGGCGGACCGGCGTCCGCCGGTTGCGACGGGTGGCGTTGCGGGGTCGGGAGATGCGGTGGAAGGCTGGAAGCAGGCATCGGCTCGGGGGCGCCCGGGGTCCGGTGGAGCGGGTCCGGGCGGATTCGGTGCCCGTGGAGCCGGCCCGGTGCGGGCCACGGTGGGCGACGCCGCCCGCCCCGTCGCTGGAGGTGTCCGTGAACAGCGTTGACGGTTGGGGAGACGACGTCTACCAGCCCGACGCGTCCGAGATCCAGGACGACGCCGGTCTGCTGGACGCCGAGGACACGCTGGAGACCGACGATGTCGACGACCCCCTCGACCGGGGCTGGTCGCCTCCCGAGCGGCCCTGGGCCGTGGAGCACTACGGCGTGACCGCCGCCGAGCGGCACCGGGGCGAGACGCTGGACCAGCGGCTGGCCGAGGAGCTGCCGGACCTGGTCGTGCCGGACGGCGACGGCCTCGGTGATTCCTCCGGCACCGACGGGGAACTCCTGGACAACGAGGTCGGTGCCGTGCGCTCCGGCCGGCTCGTCGCCCCCGACGAAGGGGCGCACGAGGACGAGGAGGAGGCGCTGGTCGCCAGCGACGTCGGCATCGACGGCGCCGCCGCCTCCGCCGAGGAGGCCGCCGTGCACATCGTCGACGAGGACGGTCTGCCCGGCTGAACCCGCCCCTGCCCGGCCGCGTCGCGGAACCCAACCCGCCCGAGGAGCACCCATGCAGCAGGACAAGCACCCCGACTACCACCCGGTCGTCTTCCGGGACCGGGCCGCCGGATACGCCTTCCTCACCCGGTCCACCGCGTCCAGCGAGCAGACCATCGAGTGGGACGACGGCGAGACCTACCCGGTGGTGGACGTGGAGATCTCCTCGGAGAGCCACCCGTTCTACACGGGCAAGGCCAGGACCGTGGACACCGAAGGCCGCGTCGCCCGCTTCGAACGCCGGTACGGCGGCGGCTGACCGACGGTCGGCCGTGCGCGCCGTACAGCGCCCAGGGGCATCGGCGTCTATATGACGTTGAGCGCCGCCGCGCAGCCCACCCCGCCCAGCAGCATGAACGCCGGCATCAGCACCTTCAGCTCCACCCAGCTGCCCGCGCGGAACCGCAGCGCCTTCGGCGGGCCGATGGGGTACCAGCGCTTGCGGCCGACGGGTATGGGCCACAGGATCGGGCAGCCGGAGACGGTCAGCGCGTCCCCGATGTCGTGCACCAGCGCACCGAGGACGATCGGCAGGCCGAGCCACAGGTACTCCTGGCCCGGCTCGGTGAACAGCCAGCCGGCTCCGTTGCCGGGCTCGTCGAGGATGCCCGCGATGATCCAGGCACTGGTCGCTGCCAGCAGCCACACCAGCACGTCGCTGCTGGAGCCGCGCGTCGCCCGCCACAGCAGGCCCTCGATGGCCAGCACCATGTGCACGAAGAGGATGAACAGGACCGCCCAGCGGCCGCCGGTGATCGCCAGGGCCGAGGTGCCGCCGCCGATGAGGACCGCCCACAGCCAGGTGTGGGTGAGGGTCCGGTGACCGCCCGAGCGGCGGGGGTCGCCCGGCTTCTTCGTCGCTTTGTAGACCGCGTAGGACAGCTTGTCGACGATCTCGCACAGTCGGCGTGACACGGGGCCGAAGGAGCGCGAGATGGTGGCGGCCTTGTGGTCCAGGTCCGGGGCGAGGGCGGCCCCGGCGCAGATCAGCGCACCGGCCAGCAGCACCGGCCAGGGCATCGGGCGTCCGGCCGCGGCCGTCGCCGCCCCGACCCCGAGCCAGGCCGCGGCGCCCGACAGTGAGTGTGCTGGTCCCATCATCGCCTGTGCCCGCCCATTCCTCTTGTGCCGCCGCCCTGTTGACCGGGGACGGAGACGCTGCGCCGGCGACACAGCGTAGCGGTAGTGATCTTCGAGCCGACAGCCGATTCCCGCATCGAACGGGTGGGCAGGCAAAATAGGGTGGTGACCCTTATCGATCAGCTGCCGCCGACCGCCGACCCCGACGCCCTTTACGAAGCCTTCGAGTCGTGGGCGCAGGAACGCGGTCTCACTCTCTATCCGCACCAGGAGGAGGCGCTGATCGAGGTGGTGTCGGGGGCGAACGTCATCGTCTCGACGCCCACCGGCTCCGGCAAGAGCATGATCGCCGCGGGCGCCCACTTCGCGGCGCTGGCCCGGGACGAGGTCACCTTCTACACGGCCCCCATCAAGGCCCTGGTGTCGGAGAAGTTCTTCGAGCTGTGCAAGATCTTCGGCACCGAGAACGTCGGCATGCTCACCGGTGACGCGTCCGTCAACGCCGACGCCCCGGTGATCTGCTGCACCGCCGAGGTGCTCGCGTCGATCGCGCTGCGCGACGGCAAGGACGCCGACGTCGGCCAGGTCGTGATGGACGAGTTCCACTTCTACGCCGAAGCCGACCGCGGCTGGGCCTGGCAGATCCCGCTGCTGGAGCTGCCGCAGGCGCAGTTCGTGCTGATGTCGGCGACGCTCGGCGACGTCTCCTTCTTCGAGAAGGACCTCACCCGGCGCACCGGCCGGCCCACCGCCGTGGTCCGCTCGGCGACCCGGCCCGTGCCGCTGTCGTACGAGTACCGGTACACCCCGCTCACCGAGACGCTGACCGAGCTGCTCGAGGCCCGGCAGGCGCCGGTGTACATCGTGCACTTCACGCAGGCGCAGGCCGTGGAGCGGGCGCAGGCGCTGATGAGCATCAACATGTGCACGCGGGAGGAGAAGGACCGGATCGCCGACCTGATCGGCAACTTCCGTTTCACCACCAAGTTCGGCCGCAACCTCTCCCGTTACGTGCGGCACGGCATCGGGGTGCACCACGCCGGCATGCTGCCCAAGTACCGGCGGCTGGTGGAGAAGCTGGCGCAGGCGGGCCTGCTGAAGGTCATCTGCGGCACCGACACCCTCGGCGTGGGCGTCAACGTGCCCATCCGCACGGTGCTGTTCACCGCGCTCACCAAGTACGACGGCAACCGGGTGCGCACACTGCGGGCGCGGGAGTTCCACCAGATCGCGGGGCGCGCCGGGCGGGCCGGCTTCGACACCGAGGGCTTCGTGGTGGCCCAGGCGCCGGAGCACGTCATCGAGAACGAGAAGGCGCTGGCGAAGGCGGGCGACGACCCGAAGAAGCGCCGCAAGGTGGTGCGCAAGAAGGCGCCCGAAGGTTTCGTCGCGTGGAGCGAGCAGACCTTCGAGAAGCTCATCGCGTCCGATCCGGAGCCGCTGACCTCCCGCTTCCGCGTCACCCACACCATGCTGCTGTCGGTGATCGCCCGGCCCGGCAACGCCTTCGAGGCGATGCGCCGCCTGCTGGAGGACAACCACGAGCCGCGCAAGCAGCAGTTGCGTCACATCCGGCGGGCGATCGCCATCTACCGCTCGCTGCTGGACGGCGGCATCGTCGAGACGCTGGACCGGCCGGACGCGGAGGGACGCATCGTGCGTCTCACCGTCGACCTGCAGCAGGACTTCGCGCTCAACCAGCCGCTGTCCACGTTCGCGCTGGCCGCGTTCGAACTGCTGGATCCCGAGTCGCCGTCGTACGCGCTGGACATGGTGTCCGTGGTGGAGTCCACGCTGGACGACCCGCGGCAGATCCTCGCCGCCCAGCAGAACAAGGCGCGCGGCGAGGCGGTCGCCGCGATGAAGGCCGACGGGGTGGAGTACGAGGAGCGCATGGAGCGCCTCCAGGACATCACCTACCCCAAGCCGCTGGAGGAGTTGCTCTTCCACGCGTACAACACGTACCGCAAGTCCCACCCCTGGGTCGGCGACCATCCGCTGTCGCCGAAGTCCGTGGTCCGGGACATGTACGAGCGGGCGCTGTCCTTCACGGAGCTGGTGTCCCACTACGAGCTGGCGCGCACCGAGGGCATCGTGCTGCGCTACCTCGCGAGCGCCTACAAGGCGCTGGAGCACACCATCCCCGACGACCTGAAGTCGGAGGACCTGGAGGACCTGATCGCCTGGCTGGGCGAGACGGTGCGCCAGGTCGACTCCAGCCTGCTGGACGAGTGGGAGCAGCTGGCCAACCCGGAGGAGATGACCGCCGAGGAGGCCCAGGAGAAGGCCGACCAGGTCAAGCCGGTCACGGCCAACGCCCGCGCCTTCCGGGTCCTGGTCCGCAACGCCATGTTCCGCCGGGTGGAGCTCGCCGCCCTCGACCAGGTGGACGAGCTGGGCGAGTTGGACGCCGAGTCCGGCTGGGACGCGGACGCGTGGGGCGAGGCGATGGACAAGTACTGGGACGAGTACGAGGAACTCGGCACCGGTCCCGACGCCCGCGGCCCGAAGCTGCTGATCATCGACGAGCAGCCGGAGAACGGGCTGTGGCGGGTCCGCCAGATCTTCGACGACCCGAACGGCGACCACGACTGGGGCATCAGCGCCGAGGTCGACCTGACCGCCTCCGACGCGGAGGGCCGTGCCGTCGTGCGGGTCACCGACGTCGGCCAGCTGTGAACACAGGAGAGACGCACCCATGACGAACCCGGCCGAGAGCCTCGTCGCCCTGCTCGACCTGGAGCAGATCGAGGTCGACATCTTCCGCGGCCGCAGCCCGCAGGAGTCCTTGCAGCGGGTCTTCGGCGGACAGGTCGCGGGCCAGGCACTGGTCGCCGCCGGCCGCACCACGGAGGGCGACCGTCCGGTGCACTCGCTGCACGCGTACTTCCTGCGTCCGGGGCGTCCCGGGGTGCCGATCGTGTACCAGGTGGAACGCGTGCGGGACGGCAGGTCGTTCACCACCCGCCGGGTCACCGCCGTGCAGCAGGGCCGCACGATCTTCAATCTGACCGCCTCCTTCCACAAGCCTGAGAAGGGGAGTTTCGAGCACCAGTTGCCGCCGGCCCGTGAGATGCCGGACCCCGAGTCGCTGCCGACGGTCGCGGACGAGATCCGCGAGCATCTGGGCGCGCTGCCGGAGCAGTTGGAGCGGATGGCTCGCCGCCAGCCCTTCGACATCCGCTACGTCGACCGGCTGCGCTGGAAGCCGGACGAGATCGAGGGCGCCGAGCCGCGCAGCGCGGTGTGGATGCGCGCGGTCGGGCCGCTCGGTGACGACCCGCTGGTGCACACCTGCGCGCTGACCTACGCCAGCGACATGACGCTGCTGGACGCGGTGCGGATCCCGGTGGAGCCGCTGTGGGGCCCGCGCGGTTTCGACATGGCGTCGCTGGACCACGCGATGTGGTTCCACCGGCCGTTCCGGGCGGACGAGTGGTTCCTGTACGACCAGGAGTCACCCATCGCCACGGGCGGCCGCGGGCTGGCCCGCGGCCGGATCTACGACCGGGAGGGCCGCATGCTGGTCTCGGTCGTCCAGGAAGGGCTCTTCCGGGCGCTGTAGGTCCGGGGCCGGCTCGGTCACCGGATGCGCCGGGCACACCGGACGGTCCACGCACCGCGCGTCGCGGCACACGGGCGTCTCGCGTCGCCGGCACCGCCGCCCGGGGGTGCTTCAAGCCACCGGGCGCCGCCCGCTCACGGGCGCGTCGCGGCTCGGCCGGGGCGGTGACGCCACCGTGCGAGCAGGCCTCGGCGTCTGGCTCGGTCAGCGGGAGCGAGGGTGTCCCGACCGGCCGGGGCCGAGGTTGCGGATCTTGCGGACCGTGCGGGCGGGGGCGCGGGCGCCCGGGGCGCGGGTACGGTTCGGGGGGACACGGGCGGACGGGACGCGGACCGCTCGGCCGCCGGTACAGTCCGGCAGGACGCGGGCGGCCGGGGAGCCGGGCGGTGGGCGCGGGCCTCGTCCACGAGCCGGGCCAGGTCGGCCCGCAGCCAGGCGATCTCGTCGGGGTCGCGGGCCGTCATGAGGTCGGCCGCGATCCGCGCCCCCGGCGAGTCCGGGCCGCCGCCGCTGCCGGGCGGCCGGCGGCGGAGCCCGTTGAGACGGGACCGGTCGTAGGGGTCCCGCACCACCTGCGCCACATGCAGCGGGTCGAGGAAGGACGCGACGGCCCCGGCACGTGCCCAGGGGTCCTCGGCCTCGCGGAGCAGGAAACCCAGGTGCCTGCTGCGCCAGTTGCGGGGCCGCAGGTCGGTCCCGGCGTCCAGCAGGCCGCGCAGCCCTTCGGGCGTACGCCCGGTCAGCAGTGGCGCGTTCTTTTCGTCGTCGCCGAACAGCCGCACCTCGTCGGCGAGATAGAGCCAGACCACGGCGCGGTAGCGGTTCAGGTAGAACGCCACGGGAACCAGCAGGCCGAGCCTCGCCAGCCGCGTGAACCGGGGCTTCGGCACCCCCAGCATCGCGGCGCCCTCCGCGGTCCCCACGGCATGCACGCTGCGGCGCAGCGTCTCCGGGAACCCCGGCCCGGCGCGCAGCCGCTCGATCTCCGTCCGCGCGACCCGCCCCTCCCCCGCTGCCCCGCCGGGCCCCGTGCGGATCCGGCCGAGTCGCACGGCCAGGTCGAACTCCGTGCGCCGCAGACCGAGTTCGTGGGCCGCGCGGCCCGTCGTGACCCAGGCGTCGGCCTTCGCCACGTCCGGACCGGCACCCGTGTCGTAAGCCGTGACGGATCGCTGCGTGCCGGTCGTCGACTGTCGGGACATGCTCGTCTCCCCCGTGTTCGTGGAGGGCCGGCGCCGGTTGCGCCCGCTCCGGGAAAGACGGTATCCGTTCCGTCACGCTGCGTGGCCAGCCTGTGGACAACCTTCACCGCGACGACGAACGCGCAGGTCAGGATCCCGGTCCCGGCTCCGGTCGGCGGCTGTCGACGCCCAGGTGCTCGCCGACCCGGTTGACGAGCAGCGTCATCTCGTAGGCGATGTGTCCGATGTCGGCCTCGGCGCCGCTGAGGACGCACAGGCAGCTTCCGGAGCCGGCGGCGGTGACGAACAGCACCGCCTCGTCGAACTCGACCATCGTCTGGCGCACCCCGCCCGCGCCGAAGTGCCGCCCCGACCCCTTGGCGAGACTGTGCAGCCCGGACGAGACGGCGGCCAGATGCTCGGCGTCCTCGCGGCGCAGGCCGGTGCTCGCCCCCGTCACCAGGCCGTCGTTCGAGAGGATCAGCGCGTGCCGCACATGATCGACGCGCTGGGTCAGGTCGTCCAGCAGCCAGTCGAGTCGCCGGTTCTGCTCCATGTCGTGTGTCTCCCCCTGTTGTCCCCGTGTGCCCCGTGTGCCGTCCCCTCCGGTCGGGAGGGTCCCTGCGCCAGCCTTCCCCACGACCGGGCGGCGGGCAAGGAAGATGAGAGCCATGGGACAGAAGATGACCGAGGAAGAGTGGCGGGAGTTCGTCTCGTACGGGACCCGCACCGGGAAACTGGCCACCGTCCGGGCCGACGGCCGTCCGCACCTGGCGCCGATCTGGTTCGTCCTCGACGGGGACGAGGTGGTGTTCAACACCGGCACGGCGACCGTGAAAGGGCGCAACCTGGCCCGTGACGGGCGGATCGCGCTCTGCGTGGACGACGACCGGCCGCCGTTCGCGTACGTGATCCTGGAGGGCCGGGCGCGTCTCTCGGAGGACCCCGGGGAGCTGCGGCACTGGGCCGCCCGGATCGGCGCGCGGTACATGGGCGAGGAGCGCGCCGAGGAGTTCGGCGCGCGCAACGGCGTGCCGGGCGAACTGCTCGTCCGGGTGCGGATCGACAAGGTGCTGGCCGAAAAGGGCCTGGCGGACTGACGTCGGGTGGGCAGGCCCCCGGTCGTCGGTCGCCCCACCGGGGCGCCTCCTTGCCGAGGCCACGGTCCTCGACCTCGACGGCGTAGCCGCTGCCGACGGATTCGCCGGTGACGCGCACCCGGGTGCGGGGTGGTGAGAACTGCGCCGCGCCCTCGATGATCCCGGCGAGGAGGCGGGTGAGGTCCCGGTGACGGCCGCGTCGGCGCCGGGCGTCTCCACGCGCGCGTGGTCCTCCACCTCGGAGACGGCCGCGCGCACCACGTCGGTCAGCGGCACGGGCTTGCGCCGACCGCGACCGGGGGTGGCGCCGGAGAGGAGGACGAAGCTCTCCGGACGGCGAGGCGATCGAGGCGGGAAAGGCCGCTCAGTCCGTCCGGGGCGACGCTGAGACTGGTGGTGCCCCGGAGACGCCAGGGGGCGCAGGCGCACTGAGGGGGTGCGTTCGGGCAGCAGCGCAGAGGGGACGCACCGGTGGCGCGGGCCGACCGTACCGCGCTCGAACGCGCACACGGTGTCGCCGGTTCCGGCGAGGGATCATGCGGGCATGAGTGACGACCACACACATGTCCAGGAGTTCTTCGGCGCCCGCGCCGCCGACTGGGACCGCCGCTTCCCCGACGACGGCCCGGCCTACGCCGCCGCGGTCGCCGGGCTGGGGCTGCGCGAGGGTGACCGGGTGCTGGACGCGGGCTGCGGCACCGGGCGGGCGCTGCCCGCGCTGCGCGCGGCGGTGGGCCCGTCCGGGGTGGTACTGGGCGCGGATCTGACGCCGGCGATGCTGCGGGAGGCGGTGCGGGCCGGACGGGACGGGGACGGAACGCTGCTGCTGACGGACGTGGCGGCACTGCCGTTGCGTTCGTCCTCGCTGGACGCCGTGTTCGCGGCGGGGCTGATCGCGCATCTGCCGCACCCGGCCGAGAACCTGCGGGAGATCCGCCGCGTGGTGCGGCCCGGCGGGGTGCTCGCCCTGTTCCATCCGATCGGACGGGCCGCCCTCGCCGCGCGCCAGGGGCGTCAGCTCACCCCGGACGACCTGCGCGCCGAGCCGAATCTGCGGGCGCTGCTGACGAGTGCGGGCTGGCGCGTGACGTCGTACGTCGACGAGGACACGCGGTTCCTGGCGCTGGCGGTGCGGGACGGCTGAGCGGCGTTCCGAGTTCCGCGGGGCTTGCGCGCGGCGTTCCGCGGGGCTTGCGCGCGGGGTCCGCGGACGGGCCTGAGCGGGCCTGCGCGCTGGTCGATTCGCCCCCGTACGACGGGGAACCTTCAGCTCCGGGCACGGGTGCGGGGTCGTGACAACGGCCTCGGGGTCGGCATATCGTGCGCGCCGACGGGCGAACCGATGGGGAGGCTGGGATGGCCGGGACGGACGAGGGAGCCGTCGCCGCCGACGACGCGCTCTATGTGCTGACCGCGGCGCTGCTGACGCCCGCGAAGTTCCCGAGCGTACTGGGCGACGACTACCCGGAGGCGTGTGCGGCGCTCGGCCTTCCGCCGGTGGCCGACGGATACGGGCTGGTGCTCGGCCAGGACGGAGAAGGCGCCCGGTGGACCGTGGTCGTCGACGACGTCTCGCTGGTCGCGGTCGCCATCGCGTCCTGGGACTGCGGCATGGAGCAGGAACTGTCACCGGACGAGCGCACGGTCGTCGCCGCGCTGCCCGGCTGGCCCCTCGCGGTGGCCGTGGCGGCGCCGAACGTGCCCGCGCCGCACGATCCCTCCCCCGACGTGGCGGACATGCCGCCGCTGTCGCCGCCCGACGCGGAGGTGTGGGGCCCGGCCCAGCGGCGTCTGGGGGCCGACGAGATCGCGCTGCAGTGGGCGATGTGGCGGGAGCAGGTGGACGACCCGGCGGTCCCGGCGCCCGGTGCGGCTCCGGAGGCCGACGCGGGCTCCGGGACGGACGCGCACGGCGAGGAGGGCGGGGCCGCGGGGACGTCGGTGGGCGGGCACAGCGGAATCCGCCGCGCGCTGGCCGAGGCGCGCGCCTACATCGGCTCGCCGCCGCCACTGGGCCGGGTGCGGTCCTCCTTCGCACCGGGCGGCGCGCGCACCCTGCGCGCGGACGGGCCCGGGTGGTCGCTGGTCGCCCGGACGGACGACATCGCCTTCGTCCTGCTCGACGACGAACCGGGAGAGGTGCTTCCGGTACGCCGAGGGCCTGAGCTGCCGGGGCTGCTCAAGGCGCTTGACGAGATGGCCGTACGGCCGCTGTGAGCGGGCGCGCTGGGCAGGACGCCTTGGCGGGCGGGGCGGCAGCGGCAGCCGCCGGCACCGAGTCCGGCCGCACTCGGACCGCCGAAGCGCCTCGTACGCTGACGCCTCCCACGCGCAGGGCGCGGTGGGTCGCCTGGCGGACGGTGCGGCGCCCGTACCGGTCCGTCGCTTCCCGGCGGGACGCGTCGCCCCAGCCGAGGCTCACACGACCGGGCCGGCGGGCGCCCGTCCCCCGCACGCGCCCGCCTCCCGCACGCCGAGGCGGATGCCTCAGCGGCCCAGCTCCTTGCGCCCGGCCCGCCGCAGGCGTTGCCTCTGTGACGGGTCGAGGGCGAGGTAGGCGGCTGCCGGGACTCCCAGGATGATCAGGAGTGCGGCCCACCAGGGCAGCCAGATGAGCAGAATGAGCCCGGCTGCCACACCCCCCGCGGCGATCTTCGCGTTCTTCGACATGTGCGTCGCCTCCTTCGCGGCCAGTGCCGCTCTCTGGCGTGAAAACGGGTCCGCGTCGGCGGCGGTTCCTGGCCGCCACCCTGAGACGTCCCGGAGATGCGCCCCCTAAGGCCTCCAGAACCCAGATCTCCGGGCTCCCGGTCCCCGGGTCTCCCGGCGGCCCGCGCCCTCGTCCCCCACCATGGTGACCCACCTCACAGCTCAGGGGTACCCGCAGGACGCGCCGAGCGTCAGGGCGCGTCCGCGCCGTCCGGCCCCGGCAGCAGCGACTCCGGGCCGCTCGGCAGCGCGGTGGGCAGGCCGCTCGGCCAGTCGCTGGGCAGCGCGGTCGGGAAGCCGGAGGGAAGTTCCGTGGGGAAGTCCGAGGGCAGCAGCCCGCTGGGGAAATCCGAGGGAAGGTCCAGCGACGGGTCCCCCCGGATCCGTGGCGGTCTCGGTGGGCTCCGTGGCCGGGCCGTCCTCGTCCGACGTCACCAGCACGGCGATGGTGACGACCAGGGCCGCCACGATCACGGCGAGCAGCAGGATCAGCAGCCTGCGCCGGCCGGGCCCGCGCCCCGGCCCGGTTCCGCCGCCGTTGTCGGGCGGTCCGGACGCGGATCCGTCCCCGTGGGAAAGCGGGCCGAAGCCCCCGCCGTGCGGCGGCGGCGCGTCGTCCGGCGGGCCGGGCGGCTGCTGGGGCGGTACCGGTGGCGTGGCCATGGACACATCGTCGCCGCGCTCCCGCCCCCGCGCGAGGAGACGGCGCGGAAACCGCCCGCCAGTCGTGGCGCCCGCACCCGGAACACCCCCCCTGTCCGCGCGAGCAGCGCGGACAGCGCGCACACCCGACGCCTCGCACACGCCCGGACACGCCCGCACACGCGCGGGCGCACCCCCACCGGCCGAGCAGCGCCGCGCCCCCGCCCCACGGGGCCACGGCGCCCGAACGGCGGTCGGAGGCGCGTCTCGACACCCGGCGGTGACCAGGGGCCCGTCCCCCAGGGGCGGGCCCCTGTGCGCGGGACGTCAGCCCCGCGCACCCAGCAGGTGGTCCATCGCCAGCTGGTCGAGGCGCTCGAAGGCCATGCCCCGGGCGGCGGCCGCGTCCGGGTCGAAGTCCTCGAAGGCGGACCGGTCGTCGAGCAGCGCCTGGAGGCCGTCGGCCGCCGTGGGCTGGGCGAGCTGGTCCAGGCGGGCGGCGCGCAGCGCCTCCTGGACCTCCGGGTCGGCGCGGAAGGCGGCCGCGCGCTCCTTGAGGATCAGGTAGTTGCGCATGCAGCCGGCCGCGGAGGCCCACACGCCGTCGAAGTCCTCGGTCCGCGGCGGCTTGAAGTCGAAGTGGCGCGGGCCCTCGTACCCGGCCGACTCCAGCAGGTCGACCAGCCAGAACGCGGCGCGCAGGTCGCCCGCGCCGAAGCGCAGGTCCTGGTCGTACTTGATGCCGGACTGGCCGTTGAGGTCGATGTGGAACAGCTTGCCCGCCCACAGGGCCTGGGCGATGCCGTGCGGGAAGTTGAGCCCGGCCATCTGCTCGTGGCCGACCTCCGGGTTGACGCCGTACAGCTCCGGGCGCTCGAGGCGCTCGATGAACGCGAGGGCGTGGCCGATGGTCGGGAGGAGGATGTCGCCGCGGGGCTCGTTCGGCTTCGGCTCGATGGCGAAGCGGATGTCGTAGCCCTGGGAGGTGACGTACTCGCCGAGCAGGTCGAAAGCCTCCTTCATGCGGTCCAGCGCGACCCGGACGTCCTTCGCGGCGCCGGACTCGGCGCCCTCGCGGCCGCCCCAGGCGACGTAGGTCTGCGCGCCGAGCTCGACCGCGAGGTCGATGTTGCGGATGGTCTTGCGCAGCGCGTAACGGCGCACGTCACGGTCGTTCGCGGTGAAGCCGCCGTCCTTGAACACCGGGTGGGTGAACAGGTTGGTGGTCGCCATCGGGACCTTCATGCCGGTCTCGTCCAGCGCCTGGCGGAACCGCTTGATGTGCTCGGCGCGCTCGCTGTCGCTCGCGCCGAAGGGGATGAGGTCGTCGTCGTGGAAGGTCACGCCGTGGGCGCCGAGCTCGGCGAGGCGGCGGACGGACTCGGCCGGGTCGAGGGCGCCGCGGGTGGCGTCGCCGAAGGGGTCCCGTCCCTGCCAGCCGACGGTCCACAGGCCGAACGTGAACTTGTCCTCGGGGGTGGGCTGGTAGCTCATGCCGCGGCTCCTTGCTCGCTGAGACTATTTCGTCATGGCGGTTTACAAATTAGTATGCAGGAACATTTCTGGGAAGAGACACACCCCGCCGGGGCGCGGAAGAGGGAGAGACCGATGTCAGCAGCCGAGGGTCCGCTCGTCGTCGGCGTGGACACATCCACCCAGTCCACCAAGGCCCTGGTCGTCGACGCGGCGACCGGCAGGGTCGTCGCGAGCGGCCAGGCGCCGCACACGGTGACCTCGGGCGAGGGGCGGGAGAGCGACCCGCGTCAGTGGTGGGACGCCCTGACCGAGGCGCTGCGGCAGTGCGGCGAGGCGGCGCACGAGGCCGCGGCGGTGTCGATCGGCGGGCAGCAGCACGGCTTGGTCACGCTGGACGAGCACGGCGAGCCGGTCCGCCCGGCGCTGCTGTGGAACGACGTGCGGTCCGCCCCGCAGGCGAGCCGGCTGGTGGAGGAGCTGGGCGGCGCGAAGGCGTGGACCGAGCGGACCGGCAGCCTGCCGACCGCGTCCTTCACGGTCACCAAGTGGGCCTGGCTGGCGGAGCACGAGCCGGACGCGGTGCGCGCCACCAAGGCGGTGCGGCTGCCCCACGACTACCTGACCGAGCGGCTCACCGGGCAGGGCACCACCGACCGCGGCGACGCCTCGGGCACCGGCTGGTGGGCGTCCGCCACGGAGGCGTACGACGAGGAGATCCTGGCGCACGTCGGGCTGGACCCGGCGCTGCTGCCGCGCGTGGTGCGGCCGGGCGAGGTGGCCGGCACCGTGCGCGACGGGCACGATCTGCCGTTCTCCAAGGGCACGCTGGTGGCGTGCGGCACAGGCGACAACGCCGCTGCCGCGCTGGGCCTCGGGGTGCGCCCCGGCACACCGGTGATGAGCCTCGGCACGTCGGGCACCGTGTACGCGGTGTCGGAGCGGCGGCCGGCCGATCCGACCGGCACCGTGGCCGGCTTCGCCGACGCGCGCGGCGACTGGCTGCCGCTGGCCTGCACCCTCAACTGCACGCTCGCCGTGGACCGGGTCGCCGCCCTGCTGGGCCTGGACCGCGAGGCCGTCGAACCGGGCCGCGGCGTCACGCTGCTGCCCTTCCTGGACGGCGAGCGCACCCCCAACCTCCCCCACTCCTCGGGCCTGTTGCACGGTCTGCGGCACGACACCACCGGCGGCCAGCTGCTCCAGGCCGCCTACGACGGCGCCGTCCACTCCCTGCTGGCCGCGCTCGACCTGGTCCTCGACGAGGACGCCGACCCGTCGACGCCGCTGCTGCTGATCGGCGGCGGCGCCCGCGGCACCGCCTGGCAGCAGACCGTGCGGCGGCTGTCCGGGCGGCCCGTGCAGGTGCCCGAGGCGAAGGAGCTGGTCGCGCTCGGAGCGGCGGCCCAGGCGGCCGGGCTGCTCACCGGGGAGGACCCGGCCGCGGTCGCCCGGCGCTGGGACACGGCGGCGGGGCCGGTGCTGGACGCGGTGGAGCGGGACGAGGAGACCCTGTCCCGGCTGGCCGGGGTACTCTCCGACGCGGCCCCGCTGCTGGAGCGCGCCCCGGACCACGGCTGACGCCCCGGCGACCGCCGTCCCACGGCGGCCACGCACCGGCCGCCACGCACCGGCCGCCGTGGACGTCCGCCGGGCGCGGACGGCACCGAACCGAGGATTGACGGAGGAATGAGCACACCGCTGCACGAGGCCCGCCCGGCAGGTCAGGGGCGTGGCCTGCCCGACACCCAGCAGGGCATGCGCCGCCGCAACCTGTCGCGGGTGATGCACACCGTCCGGGACGAGGGGCCGCTGTCCCGGGCCGCCGTCGCCTCCCGGATCGGCCTGACCCGCGCCGCGGTGTCCACGCTGGTCGACGAGCTCATCCGCACCGGACTGCTGGAGGAACTGGGCCCGGAGCGGCCCGGACGCGTGGGCCGTCCCGGTTCCGCCCTGGCGGTCAGCGGGCGGGGTCCGGCCGGCATCGGCGCCGAGGTCGGCGTCGACCACCTCGCGGTGTGCGCGGTCGACCTGCGCGGGCAGGTCCGGGCGCGGGCGGTGCGGCACGTGCCGAACCGGGACCGCTCCCCCGAGCCCGTGCTCGGGGAACTCACCGGACTGATCCACCGGGTGGCGGCCGAGGCGGAGGGCGAGGGCCTGTGGCCGGCCGGGCTCGCCGTGGCCGTCCCCGGCCTGGTGGCCCGCGACGCCCGGACCGTCGTCCGCGCCCCGAACCTGGGGTGGCTCGACACGGATCTCGGCCCGCTGCTCCCCCCGACGCTGCCGCTGACCGTGGCCAACGAGGCCAACTTCGGCGCACTCGCCGAACTGTGGCTCGGCGACGACGCCCCGCGCGACTTCCTGCACGTGTCGGCCGAGATCGGCATCGGCGCGGCGGTCGTCGTGGACGGGCGGGTGCTGCACGGCAACCGCGGGTTCGCGGGCGAGCTGGGCCATGTGCCGGTGTGGCCCGACGGCCCGCCGTGCGCCTGCGGCGGCCGGGGCTGCCTGGAGCAGTACGCCGGCGAGGAGGCGGTGCTGCGCGCGGCCGGTCTCGAACCCGGCGAGGACCGGGTCGGCCTGCTCGCGGGCCGCGCCGAACAGGGCGACGCCGCCGTACGGCGCGCCCTGCACGACGCCGGCACGGCGCTGGGCATCGCCCTGACCGGGGCGGTCAATCTGCTGGACCCGGAGAGCGTGGTCCTGGGCGGCGCCCTGTCGGGACTCTCCCCCTGGCTGCTGCCCTCCCTGCGCGCCGAACTGGCCCGCCGTACGGCCGGGCCGCCCTGCCCGGTCTCCGTCTCCGCCCTGGGCCCCGAGGGCCCGCTGCTGGGCGCCGCCCATTCGGTCGTCCGGGGTGTCCTGGACGACCCGGCGGCGGTGGCCGGACGGACCTGATCCCTACGGGGTCGCCCTCACGGGACCGTCCTGCCGCGCGAACCGCCTCGACTCCGCACTGGTACGCGGCGTCCGTGGGGCCGCCCGACCGTCAGCCCCGCGGACGCCGGGCGGCCCGGCGCCCGTGGGCGGCCCGGTGGCCACGGGCGGAGCGGGGCGCCCGCCGAACGCTGACGGCGTGGGTGTCCCGGCGACTGCGCACACCGGCCTCCCGGACACCCTGGTCGGGCGGCCCTTCCGGCGACCGCGTACAGCGCGCACGCGTCCCGGACCGCGAACCGCGGCGTCCCGGCAGCCCCCGCTCAACGCGGCCCCTCACGGCCGCAGGCCGCTGACGATGTCCGCCGTGGCCGTCAGGCCGCTGTGGATCGTGGGGGCGATGCTGGTGCTGGCCAGGTAGAAGCCGAGCAGCAGGCACACCAGGGCGTGGGAGATCTTCAGCCCGCTGTTACGCAGGAAGATCACCGCCAGGACCGAGAGCAGCAGCACCACAGAGATGGAAATGGCCATCGTCAACCTCCTCCGCCACACCTGTTTCGCGGCGTTCGGCCGCAAGTGTGGCGTAGCGGAGGGTTCGTACGGGCGGCTGACCTGTCCGCCGAACGTGTGGTGTCACACCTTCCGGTGGGCGTCGAGGAACGCTTCCAGTCCGGCGAGGTCGTCGGTGTTGAGGTGGTCGACGTCCGCCGCGACCAGTTCTCCCCACAGCGCGTCACGGGCGGGACCCGGCACGTCCGGGGTGGCCCAGAAGCGCACCCGCTGCCCTCGGGCGTGAGCCGTGCGCACCAGTGTGCGCAGCTTCCGGCGCTCCGCCTCGGGGAACGCGCCGACGCCCCGCCAGGTGAAGTGGAGCGTCCAGTTGTCGCTGATCAGCGGCGCGAACGAGGCAGGTGCGGGGCCGCCGAGGTCGGTGAGCCGGCCGTCGTAGAAGGCGTGGCGGATCCGCTGGGCCTCCATGGGCGCGCGGGCGGCGCGGTCGCCGGAGACGACGGCGGTGACCGGCCCGGGGAACACCCTGCCGTGCGCGTACGTCGTGAACAGGCCCTTGTGGCGCCGCAGTCGGCGGTCGAGTTCCGCGTAGGTGGAGGCGCCCTCGGTCTTGAGGTCGATGAGCAGCTGGAACGATCCGCGGTGGCCGCGGTACACCGTGCCGCGGTTGGCACGGACACGGGCGGCGAGCGGGTCCAGGTACAGCGACTCCAGGGTGCGGGCGGGGTCGAGGTCCTCGGGGTCGTGGGCGACCAGCAGCCGTCCGCCCACGAGGTGGATGTCCGCCTCGACGCTGCCGAAGCGGTGGTCGAGGGCGTCGAACAGCGGGCGGGGGTGCTCGTAGTCGTTGTGCGCGTGGGCGCGCCACAACGGGCGGGCGCGGTGCGGGTGCTGACCGGCCAGCGCCTGGGCCGCGGGGAGGACGACCGGGGTCGCGAGGGCGGCGCCGAGGGCGGTGAGGGCTCTGCGACGGGTGGTGAGGGCCATGCTCTGCCTCCCTGAAGTGCCGTACGGGGTCCCCGCGAGTATGGGGTCCCGCCGCACACAAGGAGCGGAGGTGTGTGAGGAGTTGGCCGGTTCGCCGTCGCACGTTCACCTGGGAACGCGCGGACGCCGGCGGCCCGCTCTCCCTCCCCGGGAGGCGGGCCGCCGGCGACGCGTCGGTCAGGGCGCGCGCAGATCCACCAGCTCCGCCAGCGCCTCCCGGTGCGCGCCCGCCGTGCCGTAGGCGATCGAGTCGGCCTTGGCGCGCTTGAGGCGCAGGTGCGCCGGGTGTTCCCAGGTCATGCCGATGCCGCCGTGCAGTTGCAGGGCTTCCTCGGCGGCGCGGACGGCGACGGGCGCGGCGAAGGCCTGCGCCACGGTGACCGAGACCTCCGTGTCCTCGCCGGTCGCGAGGGCGTCGGCGGCGGCCCGTGCGGCGGCGCGGAGGCTGACGACCTCCAGCCACAGCTGTGCGAGCCGGTGCTTGAGCGCCTGAAAGCCGCCGACGGGCCGGTTGAACTGCGTGCGCTCCTTCAGGTACCGCACGGTTTCGGTCAACGCCCATTCGGCGACCCCGAGTTGCTCCGAGGCGAGCAGTCCCGCCCCGGCCCGCAGGGCGCGTCGTACCGCGGGCTCCGCGTCACCGACACGGCGGCCGGGCGCGGCGTCGAGGGTGACGCGGGCGAGGGGCCGGGTGAGGTCGAGGGACGTCTGCGGGGTGACGGTGACCGCGTCGGCCGTCACCGCGTACAGCCCGCCGTCGTCCGCCGGCACCAGCAGGACGTCGGCGACGGCGGCGTCCGCGATGCCCGTCAGTTCGCCGTGCAGGGTGCCGCCGTCCACGCGGACGGCGGCGAACGGTGCGCCGGGGGCGGTGTGCAGTCCGACCGCGAGCGCGCCGATCCGGCGTCCGGACGCCAGGCCGGCGACCACGTCGCCGCCGTCCGCGCAGGCCAGCAGCGCCTCGGTGGCCACCACGGCGCTCGTCAGGTACGGCACGGGGGCGACCGCGCGGCCCAGCTCCTCCAGGACGACGGCGGCTTCGCGGTGGGTCGCGCCCTGGCCGCCCCGGTCCTCGGGGACCAGCAGCCCGGCGAGGCCCATGCCCTCGGCGAGCGTCTTCCACAGGGACGGGTCGTGCGGCGCGTCCGACTCGGCGCGGGCCAGCACGGCCGTCGTGTCGCAGTGGTCGGTGAGCAGGTCCCGGACGGCGGCGCGCAGCGCCTCTTCCTCCTCCGAGTACAGCAGGTCGGGACGGTTGCTCATCGGGCGAGGTCCTTCCAGGCGACGTCCTTGTCGGTGCGCGGCTCGGCGGGCAGGCCCAGGACGCGCTCGGCGACGATGTTCAGCAGGACCTCGCTGGTCCCGCCCTCGATGCTGTTGCCCTTGGAGCGCAGGTAGCGGTAGCCGGCGTCACGGCCGGTGAAGTCGACGTGGTCGGGGCGGCGCATGGTCCAGTCGTCGTACAACAGGCCCTCCTCGCCGCGCAGTTCCACCTCCAGTCCGCTGATCTCCTGGTTGAGGCGGGCGAACGCGAGCTTCATGCCGGCGCCCTCGGGGCCGGGCTGTCCGGCGACGAGCTGCTGGCGCAGGCGTTCGCCGGTGAGCCGGGCGACCTCCGCCTCGACCCACAGCTTCAGCAGCCGCTGGTGCAGGTCGTGGGTGCGCAGTCCGGGGCGTTCGCGCCAGGTCCTGGCGACCGGGCCGATCATGCCGCCCTCGCGGGGCAGCCGCATGCCGCCGATGGCGACGCGCTCGTTGTTCAGGGTGGTCTGGGCGACCCGCCAGCCGTCGCCGGCCTCGCCGAGGCGGTGGGCGTCGGGGATGCGGACGCCGGTGAGGAACACCTCGTTGAACTCGGCCTCGCCGGTGATCTGGCGCAGCGGCCGCACCTCGACGCCGGGGTCGGTCATGTCGCACACGAAGTAGGTGATGCCCCGGTGCTTGGGCACGTCCGGATCGGTGCGCGCGATGAGGATGGCCCAGCGGGCGAGGTGGGCGCTGGACGTCCACACCTTCTGCCCGTCGACCACCCACGTGTCGCCCTCACGGACGGCGCGGGTGCCGAGCGCGGCCAGGTCGGATCCGGCGCCGGGCTCGCTGAAGAGCTGGCACCAGACCTCCTCCCCGGTCCACAGCGGCTTCAGGAAGCGCGCCTTCTGCTCCTCGGTGCCGTACTGGAGGATCGTCGGGGCGGCCATGCCCAGGCCGATGCCGATGCGGCGCGGGTCGTTGTCGGGGGCTCCGGCGGCTTCCAGCTCGGCGTCCACGACGGCCTGGAGCGAGCGCGGCAGACCGAGGCCGCCGAGCCCCTCGGGGAAGTGGACCCAGGCGAGTCCGGCGTCGAAGCGGGCGCGCAGGAAATCCAGGCGCTCCGTCTCGGCGGGCGGATGCGCGGCCAGCAACGCACGGGTGCGTCGGCGCAGTTCGTCGGCGTCGGTCATGCGGTGGCTCCGTTCTCCCATGACGGCAGCACGGTGACGCGGCCGGTGGTGACGCCGTCGGCGACCCGCTGCACGGCGTCGGCGGCCCCGGCGAGCGGCACGCGCTCGCTCACCAGCGGCTTGATCGCGCCCCGGGCGGCGAGGTCGGTGAGCTGTTCGTGGCACTCCCGGACCAGCTTGGGGTCCTTGGTGTTGTACAGGCCCCAGTGGAGGCCGAGGATCGCGTAGTTCTTGATCAGGGCGTGGTTGAGGCCGGGGCTGGGGATGGTGCCGCTGGCGAAGCCGACGATCACGATCCTGCCCTCGAAGGCGACGACCTTGGCGGACTGGGCGTAGGCCTCGCCGCCGACGGGGTCGTAGATCACGTCCGCGCCGCGTCCGCCGGTGGCCTCCTTGACCGCGGCGACGACGTCCTGCTCGCGCCGGTCGATCACCAGGTCGCAGCCCAGGTCGCGGGCCACGGCGGCCTTGTCGGCGCCGCCCGCCACACCGATGACGGTGGCGCCGGCCGCCTTGCCGAGCTGCACGGCGGCGCTGCCCACCCCGCCCGCGGCGGCGTGCACGAGCAGGGTCTCGCCGGCCTCCAGGCGGGCCCGGCGGTGCAGGGCGAACCAGGCGGTCTGGTAGCCGATGTGCAGGGCCGCGGCCTCGGCGTCGTCCAGCGCGTCCGGGGCGGGCAGCAGCGCGGCGGCGTCCGCGACGGTGTACTCGGCGAAACCGCCGTGCGGCAGTGCCGGGTTGGCGAGCACCCGGCGGCCGTCCTCGGTCTCGCCGCAGATCTCCACGCCGGGGGTGAACGGCAGCGGCGGCCGGACCTGGTACTGGCCCCGGCACATCAGGGCGTCCGGGAAATTGATGTTGGCGGCGCGCACCCGGAGCAGCACCTGCCCCTCGCCGGGTGCCGGCCGTTCGACGTCCGCGAGGCGCATCACCTCGCCCGGCTCGCCGAGTTCGTGCACTTGCCATGCCTGCATGCGGGGCCTCCACGGGACGGTGAACGTCGTCTTCGCTGACCGGGTCCCCGCATACTAAGCGGTCGCTTGCCTCAAGGGAACCGTCCCGCGCCCGCCGGCCGGCTCACCCCTTGCCCTTCGGCCGCGCCCGCACGTGCATCCGCTCCCCCTGCGGCCCGAAGAGGCTGAGGAACTCCACCGGCCCCTCCCCCGTCGACCCGAACCAGTGCGGCACCCGCGTGTCGAACTCGGCCGCCTCCCCCGCCGTCAGCACCACGTCGTGGTCGCCCAGCACCAGCCGCAGCTTCCCGGAGAGCACGTACAGCCACTCGTAGCCCTCATGGGTGCGCGGGTCGGGCTCCAGCTTCCGCTTCGGTTCGAGCACCTTGTACGCCTGGAGCCCGCCGGGCTGCCGGGTGAGCGGCCAGTGGGTGCGCCCGCCGCGCTCGATCGGCCGGGCGCGCACCCGCGGATCGCCCACCGGGGGCGCGCCGACCAGCTCGTCCAGCGGCACCTGATGGGCCTGCGCGATGGGCAGCAGCAGGTCCAGGCCGGGTTTGCGCTGCCCGGACTCCAGCCGGGACAGGGTGCTCACGGAGATGCCGGTCGCCTCCGCCAGCGCCGCGAGCGTCACCTCCCGCTCCTTCCGGATCCGGCGCAGCCGGGGGCCCACTTCCGCGAGAACGTCGTCCGTCGCCATGCGGACATTGCAGTTTCGGCAAACTTGTTTGTCAACCCGCGGGGTCCGGAGCGACCGTCGTCCGTGGAGGTGGTCACGATGACCGAGACGGATCGCAGGGACAGCCGCTACGACGTGGTCGTGGTGGGCGGAGGCGCGGCGGGGCTGTCGGCCGCGCTGGTGCTGGGACGGGCCCGGCACCGCACGCTGGTGGTCGACGCGGGCGAACCGCGCAACGCGCCCTCGGCGCACATGCAGGGCTATCTGAGCCGGGACGGGATGGCGCCGGCACAGTTCCTGGCGCTCGGCCGGGAGGAGATCGCGGCCTACGGGGTGGAACTCGTCCGCGACCGCGTCGTGGACGTCGCCCCCGGCGAGGACTTCACGGTGACGCTGGACGGGGGCGGGAGGGTGCGCGCCCGGCGGCTGGTCGTGGCGACCGGGCTGAAGGACGAGCTGCCGGACGTCTCCGGGGTCGCCGAGCGGTTCGGGCGGGACGTGCTGCACTGCCCGTTCTGCCACGGCTGGGAGGTGCGCGACGAGCCCTTCGGGGTGCTCGCGTCGAGCCCGGCGGGCGTGCACCAGGCGCTGATGGTCTCCCGGTGGTCGAAGGACGTCAGCTTCTTCCTGCACCGGGTCGCCGAGGAGGAGCTGTCCGACCTGGACCTGCGCCGGCTGGCCGCGGCCGGGGTGGGCGTGGTGCCGGGCGAGGTCGCCGGTCTGGAGGTCGAGGACGACCGGCTCACCGGCGTACGGATGGCCGACGGCACCGTGCACTCCCGGTCGGTGCTGTTCGTCGCACCGCGCCCGCTCCCGCAGACGGGGCTGCTGGAGCGGCTGGGCGCGGAGATGCACGAGACGCCGTTCGGGACGTACCCGGTGATCGACCCGAACGGGCTGACCAGCGTGCCGGGCGTGTGGGCGGCGGGCAACGCGATCGGCTTCGCCGAGCAGGTGGTGCACGCGGCGAGCGGCGGCTACCGGGCGGCCTCCGCGATCGTCGGCGACCTGCGGATGGCGGACCTGGACGCGACGCTCACCGGATGACCGCTCCGCCGGGGTGTGGAGGGCGCGCCTTCGGAGCACCATGACTGCATGTTGCTGTCCCGGCTGGCCCAGGTGTCCCAGGAGGTGGCCGCCACCCCGGCGCGGTCGCGGAAGACCGCGCTGCTCGCCGAACTGTTCCGGGAGGCCGGGCCGGACGACGTCCCGGTCGTCATCCCGTATCTGGCGGGGCGGCTGCCGCAGGGGCGGATCGGGGTCGGCTGGAAGGTGCTGAGCCGTCCGGTCCCGCCCGCCGCCGAGCCGTCCCTGACGGTGCGCGAGGTGGACGCGCTGCTCACCCGGCTCGCCGAGGTGTCGGGACCGGGCTCCCAGGCGGAACGCGCCCGGCTGGCCGGTGAGCTGCTGGGCGCGTCCACCGAGGCCGAGCAGCGGTTCCTGACGGGGCTGCTGACCGGCGAGGTCCGCCAGGGCGCGCTGGACGCGCTGGCGGCGGAGGGGCTGGCCCGGGCGACGGGCGCGGACCCGGCGGACGTACGGCGGGCGGTGATGCTCGCGGGCTCCCTCCAGCCGGTCGCGGGGGCGCTGCTGACGGACGGGCCGGAGGCGCTGGAGCGGTTCCGGCTGGCCGTCGGGCGCCCGGTGCAGCCGATGCTGGCGCACAGCGCCTCCTCGGTCGCCGAGGCGGTCGGGAAACTGGGCGCCTGCGCGGTCGAGGAGAAGCTCGACGGCATCCGCGTCCAGGTGCACCGCGACGGCGACACCGTGCGGGTGCACACCCGCACCCTCGACGACATCACGGACCGGCTGCCCGAGGTGACCGCGGCGGCGCGGGAGCTGGCGGTGGAGCGGTTCATCCTGGACGGCGAGGTGATCTCCTTCGACGCCACCGGGCGCCCGCGGTCCTTCCAGGAGACCGCCGGGCGGGTCGGCTCCCGGGTGGACGTGGTGACGGCCGCCCGGGAGACGCCGGTCTCCCCCGTGTTCTTCGACGCGCTGTCGGCCGGCGGCCGGGACCTGCTGGACCTGCCGTTCGCCGAGCGGCACGCGGAACTGGCCCGGCTGGTGCCGGAGCCGATGCGGGTGCGGCGCACCGTGGTGGACGGCCCCGACGGCCTGGAGGCGGCGGAGCGGTTCCTCGCGCAGACCCTGGAGCGCGGCCACGAGGGTGTCGTGGTCAAGGGGCTGGAGGCCCCCTACAGCGCGGGGCGGCGCGGGGCGTCCTGGCTGAAGGTCAAGCCGGTGCACACGCTGGACCTGGTGGTGCTGGCCGCCGAGTGGGGCCACGGCCGGCGCACCGGGAAGCTGTCCAACCTGCACCTGGGCGCCCGCACCGCCGACGGCGGCTTCGCGATGCTCGGCAAGACCTTCAAGGGCATGACCGACGCGATGCTCCAGTGGCAGACCGAGCGGCTGCGGGAGATCGCGGTCGACGAGAGCGGCGGGACGGTGACCGTGCGCCCCGAACTCGTCGTGGAGATCGCCTACGACGGCCTGCAGCGCTCCAGCCGCTACCCGGCCGGTGTCACCCTGCGCTTCGCCCGGGTGATCCGCTACCGCGAGGACAAGCGCCCGGAGGAGGCGGACACCGTCGAGACCGTGCTCGCCGCGCACCCGGGGGTGCGGCCGTGACGAAGGCCCGGAGCGCGGGCCTGCTGCTGTTCCGGCGCGCCGGGGAGGGCGTCGAGGTGCTGCTCGGCCACATGGGCGGCCCGTTCTTCGCGCGCCGGGACGCCGGGGCGTGGACCGTGCCGAAGGGCGAGTACGGCCCCGCCGAGCCCGCCTGGGAGGCGGCGCGCCGCGAGTTCGCGGAGGAGCTGGGGCTGCCGCCGCCGGACGGGGAGGCGGTGCCGCTCGGGGAGGTCCGCCAGTCGGGCGGCAAGGTGGTCACCGCGTGGGCGGTGGAGGCCGACCTGGACCCGGCATCGGCCGTCCCCGGCACGTTCACCATGGAATGGCCGCCCAGGTCGGGGCGGACGCGGGAGTTCCCGGAGCTGGACCGGGTCGCCTGGTTCCCCCTCGACCGGGCCCGCGAGGTGATCGTCCCGGCACAGACCGCGTTTCTGGACCGCCTGGCGGAGCACTCGCTCCGGGAGGCCTCCCCGCGTTGCGCGGCCCGTCGGCGCGCGGGAAGGTCGTCAGAGCGCAGCCCGTCCCATGGAGGCCAGTGATGCACATCGCCACGGTGAACCCGGCGAACGGCGAGACCGTCAAGACGTACCACCCCATGGACGAGGACGAACTGGAACGCCGGCTCCAGCTCGCGGAGGCCACCTTCCGCACGTACCGGACGACGACCTTCGAGGAGCGCTCCCGCCTGCTGCACCGGGCCGCCGAGATCCTCGACGAGGACCGGGACGCCGTCGGCAAGGTGATCACCACGGAGATGGGCAAGCCGATCGCGCAGGCCCGCGCGGAGGCCGCGAAGTGCGCCAAGGCGATGCACTGGTACGCCGACCACGCGGCCGAGCTGCTGGCCGACGAGGAGCCCGACGCGTCCGACGTGAAGGACTCCGGCGCCTCCCGGGTCCTGGTGCGCTACCGGCCGCTGGGCCCGGTGCTCGCGGTGATGCCGTGGAACTTCCCGCTGTGGCAGGTGGTGCGGTTCGCCGCCCCCGCCCTGATGGCGGGCAACGTCGGCCTGCTCAAGCACGCGTCGAACGTGCCGGGGACCGCCCTGTACCTGGAGGACCTGTTCCACCGCGCGGGCTTCACCGAGGGCACGTTCCAGACCCTGCTGATCGGCTCCGCCGCCGTCGACGACCTGCTGCGCGACGAGCGGATCAAGGCGGCGACCCTCACCGGGAGCGAGCCCGCGGGCCGGGCCGTCGCCTCCACCGCCGGCGAGATGATCAAGAAGACGGTGCTGGAGCTGGGCGGCAGCGACCCCTTCGTGGTCATGCCCTCCGCCGACCTGGACCGGGCCGCCGAGGTCGCGGTGACCGCCCGGGTGCAGAACGCCGGGCAGTCCTGCATCGCCGCCAAGCGGTTCATCGTGCACACGGACGTCTACGACGCCTTCGCCGAGCGGTTCGTGGCGGGCATGAAGGCGCTGAAGGTGGGCGACCCGATGGACGAGGACACCGACGTCGGCCCGCTCTCCAGCGAACAGGGCCGCACGGACCTGGAGGAGCTGGTCGACGACGCGGTACGGGCCGGCGCCACGGTGCTGTGCGGTGGCGAACGCCTCGACGGGCCGGGCTGGTTCTACCCGCCGACCGTGCTGGCCGGGATCGGCCGGGAGATGCGCATCCACCGGGAGGAGACCTTCGGCCCGGTCGCCACGCTCTACCGCGCGGCCGATCTGGACGAGGCGGTGCTCATCGCCAACGACTCGCCGTTCGGGCTGAGTTCCAACGTCTGGACGCGTGACGAGGCGGAGATCGACCGGTTCGTCCGGGACCTGGAGGCGGGCGGCGTGTACGTCAACGGCATGACGGCCTCCCACCCCGCGTTCCCCTTCGGCGGCGTGAAGCGGTCGGGCTACGGGCGTGAGCTGTCCGGGCACGGAATCCGCGAGTTCTGCAACATCACCACGGTTTGGCACGGCGCGTGACGCGCGCACGGATACGATCCCGACTGTGAACCGCGAAGTGACACTGCCTCTGATCGTCGACGACCGCGGCACCCTTCAGGTGGCGGCCGCCGACGTCAGCAAGCTGCTGCGCACGGTGGGCGGCCGGTGGGTCCGGCTCGTCGAGGCCGGCGAGAGCGGGCTCGACGAGGACACGGTCGCCGCGCTGACGATCGAACTCGCGAAGCTCGCCGACCGCATCGACGTCGCGTGCATCGCCCACAGCAGCGGCACCACGCCGTGACGGGACGCTAGGCCGGCCGTTCGAGGGTGCGCCAGAACAGCGCTTCGTAACTCTGCAGCAGGTGCCCGTAGGCCCGGGCACGACGCTCGTCCAGGCGGCCGGTGGCCAGGGCCGCCTGGACGGCGCGCTCCGCCGTGCGGTCCAGCTCCTCGGCCGGTTCGGCGAAGAAGTCGAAGAAGGCGCAGGCCTCGTCGTCGAAGCCGTAGTGGGTACGCAGGGCCCCGGCGATCGCGGCGCAGTAGCCGCCCCAGGCCGAGAAGTTGGCGGTGACGGCCAGGACGGCGTCGGCGGGGGCGGCGTTGAGGGCCAGCCAGGCGACGTAGGCCGGGTAGGCCTGGCAGCCCGGCAGCGGGGTGTACGCGGCGGCGCGGTCCTCGTCGACGCCGCAGGCCGCGGCGAAGGCGGGCAGCCGCTGCCGGGCGACGGCCTCGCCCTCGGCGAGAGCGGTGAAGAAGGCGTCGGCCTCCGGTTCGGCCGTGGACCGCACGGCCAGTTGGAGGAAGGCGCGGCGGTCCGCGGGGATCACCCGCATCTGTTCCAGCGCGAGCACCGCCAGCACCTCGCGGTCCGCCTCACCCGCCGCGATCAGCGGCACGAGGGGGTTGGAGCGCGGGTCAGGGGCGAGTTCCGCGGTGATCGTCCTCAGCAGGTCCCGGGCCGTGCGTGTCATCGCGTCCTCCGAGGCGTCGGTCACCCCGAGGGTGGCCCGGCGGCCGGACGATGGCAACCCGGCGGTGCCGCCCGCACCGCCGGGTCGTTCCGTGGGGGCCGTCCTAGCGGATGGACATGCCCGAGAGGGTGCGGGCGATCACCAGGCGCTGGATCTCGCTCGTCCCCTCGAAGATGGTGTAGATCGCGGCGTCCCTGTGCATCCGCTCGACCGGGTACTCGCGGGTGTAGCCGTTGCCGCCGAGGATCTGGATCGCCTGGGCGGTGACCTTCTTGGCGGTCTCGCTGGCGAACAGCTTCGACATCGAGCCCTCGGCCGCGGTGAACGGCTTGCCGTTGATCGCCATCCAGGAGGCGCGCCACACCAGCAGGCGGGCGGCGTCGATCTGGGTGCGCATGTCGGCGAGCTGGAAGGCGACGCCCTGGTTGTCGATGATCGGGCGGCCGAACTGCTCACGCGTCTTGGCGTAGTCCAGCGCGACCTCGTAGGCGGCGCGGGCGGTGCCCACGGCCATGGCGCCGACGGCCGGACGGGACGCCTCGAAGGTGGCCATGGCGGCGTTCTTCACACGCTCGCCGCCCTTCCTGGCCCTCTCCCGGGCGCGGGCGAGGCGCTCGTCCAGCTTCTCCTTGCCGCCGAGCAGGCAGGAGCCGGGGACGCGCACGTCGTCGAGGATGACCTCGGCGGTGTGCGAGGCGCGGATGCCGTGCTTCTGGAACTTCTGGCCCTGGGACAGGCCGGGGGTGTTCGGCGGGACGATGAAGGAGGCGTGGCCCTTGGAGCCGAGCTCGGGGTCGACGACCGCGACCACGACGTGGACGTTGGCGATGCCGCCGTTGGTCGCCCACGTCTTGGTGCCGTTGATCACCCACTCGTCCTTGGCCTCGTCGTAGACCGCGCGGGTGCGCATCGACGCCACGTCGGAGCCGGCGTCGGGCTCGGAGGAGCAGAAGGCCGCGACCTTCACGTCGTTCACGTCGCCGTACATCTGGGGGATCCAGGTGCCGATCTGCTCCTCGGTGCCGTTGGCGAGGACGCCGACGGCGGCGAGGCCGGTGCCGACGATCGACAGGGCGATGCCCGCGTCGCCCCAGAACAGCTCCTCCATGGCCATGGGGATGCCGAGACCGGTTGCGTCGAAGTACTGCTGGGCGTAGAAGTCCAGGGAGTAGATGCCGACCTTGGCCGCCTCCTGGATGACCGGCCAGGGAGTCTCCTCACGCTCGTCCCATTCGGCGGCGGCGGGGCGGATGACGTCGGCGGCGAAGCCGTGCAGCCAGTCCCGCACCTCCTTCTGTTCGTCGTTGAGCTCCATGGTGAACTCGGCCATGACTCCTCCAGCGGCGACGCCCGTGCATGTTACTTGCGGTAACCCCAGTCTGTTACCGACAAGTAGGAAAAGTCAACTCTCCGGGCAGGCCTGCATCCCGTCCGATGTCCGGGCCGTGATCGGTGTTAGTTTGCGCAGGCGTCACCGATTCGGCACGGGCGGGGAGAGCTCATGGACACCACACAGCGGACCGAGCAGCAGCGGTCCGCCGACCGACGCCGGCGCGAGCTGCTGGAGGCCGCCGACCGAGTGGTGCTGCGTGACGGTCCGGGAGCCTCGATGAACGCCATCGCCGCCGAGGCCGGCATCACCAAGCCCATCCTCTACCGGCACTTCGGCGACAAGGGAGGACTCTACGCCGCCCTCGCCGAACGCCACACCGACGCCCTGCTGGACTCCCTGCGGGCCGCGCTGGACGCGCCCGCGGAGCGCCGGGAGCGGGTCGAGGCCACGCTGGACACCTACCTGGCGGCGATCGAGGCGCGCCCCCAGGTGTACCGCTTCCTGATGCACCCGGCGGAGGGCTCGCCCGGCGACCAGGGCTTCGACGTGGGCAAGCACTCGGCGCCGCTGCTGCGCCGGATGGGCGAGGAGCTGGCCCAGGTGATCGAGGAGCGCCTCGACCTCGGACCCGGCAACCACCGGCTCGCCCGGGTGTGGGGCCACGGCATCGTCGGCATGATGCACGCCGCCGGCGACTGGTGGCTGGGCGAGCGCCCCTGCGACCGCGCCGAGCTGGTCCACAGCCTGGCCGACCTGCTGTGGGGCCGCCTGGCGGCGGCCGGCGACAAGGTGGGCGGCCCGGGCTTCTGACCCCGGTCCGGAGGGACGAGGGCGCTCGGCGCAGGGGACGGCGCGGACGGCTGCCGCGTGGGGCAGCGGCCGGGCCGACGCGGGCAGGAGCGAGGCGCGGGCGCCGGCCGCACCGGACATCGGCCTCCGTACGCGCGGGCGCAGGGCCGGGCGAGGCGCGCAGCCGTCCCCGTGGCGGCCGCCCGGGAGGGCGGGGGCGAGGCGGCAGCGGGAGCGCGCCGGTCCGCGGCGCGACGCCCGGGTGCGGGCGGCGGGACGCCGGCGCCCGGCTCAGGCGGGACGGTGCCAGGAGGCGCGGGAGACCTGGCGCATCAGCTTGCGGTGACGGCGGCCGGTGAGCCGGTCGGCGTAGACCGTGCCCGCCAAATGGTCGCTCTCGTGCTGGAGGCAGCGGGCGAAGAAACCCGTGCCGTGCACGGTGACCGGCTCCCCGGTCACCGTGACGCCCTCGACCACCGCGTGGTCGTACCGCTCCGTCCCCGCCTCCAGGCCGGGCAGCGACAGGCAGCCCTCGGGCCCGCGCACCACCACCCCGTCCGTCACCACCGGCCGCGGGTTCACCACGTGCCCGAGGTGCCGTACGTCCTCGTCGTCCGGGCAGTCGAAGACGAACACCCGCAGCGGCACCCCGATCTGGTTCGCGGCCAGCCCCACGCCCTGCGCCGCGTACATCGTCGCGAACAAGTCCTCCACCAGCTCCGCCAGTTCCGGACCGAAGCCGGTGACCTCCTCGCAGGGCGTGTGCAGCACCGGGTCGCCGAGCAGGGTGAGGGGCCGTACGCGTCCGTGGACGCCGGGCAGGGAGCCGTGTCGCATGGCCGTAAGGGTACGGTCCTTGCATCCCCGCCCCGTCTCACGATGGAGCCGCGGTACTGGTGGGTGAAGGGATCTCGATAGGCTGAGCCCACACCACGTGGCCGTCAGGCACAGACGCGGCGCGTACGCAAGGAGGATCGAGAACTGATGGCAGGCAACTCGGACCCGCTCACGCCGCGGGCCAAGCTGGCCGTGACCGCGGGCAAGGCGGTCGCGGCGGCATCCCGTGCCGCAGGGCGCGGCAGCGGTTCGGTGATCGGGGGCCGGGTGGCGCTGAAACTCGACCCCGACCTCCTCGCGCGGCTCGCCCAGCACCTGGACGTGACCCTCGTCTCGGCGACCAACGGCAAGACCACCACCACCCGGCTCATCGCCGAGGCGCTCAAGGCGGCCGGCCCGGTCGTCTCCAACGCGCTCGGCGCCAACATGCCGGCCGGCATCACCTCGGCCCTCGCGGACGGCGCGGACGCCCGCTACGGCGTCATCGAGGTCGACGAGAAGTACCTCGTCGGCGTCGCCCAGGCCACCGAGCCGAAGTGCATCGCGCTGCTCAACCTCTCCCGCGACCAGCTCGACCGCGCCGCGGAGACCCGGATGCTCGCCGAGAACTGGCGCGAGGGCCTGGCGGGTTCGAAGTCCGTGATCGTCGCCAACGCCGACGACCCGCTGGTGGTGTGGGCCGCGTCGTCCTCCCCCAACGTGATCTGGGTGGCCGCCGGCCAGATGTGGAAGGACGACGCCTGGTCCTGCCCGTCCTGCGGCGGTGTGATGCAGCGCCCCGGCGACGACTGGTTCTGCGGCGAGTGCGGCTTCCGCCGCCCCACCCCGACCTGGGCGCTCTCCGGCGACCACGTGCTCGACCCGCACGGCTCCGCCTGGCCGATCCACCTCCAGCTGCCGGGCCGGGCCAACAAGGCCAACGCCGCGTCCTCCGCGGCCGTCGCCGCCGTCTTCGGGGTGCCGCCGCAGGTCGCCCTGGAGCGCATGTACCAGGTGCAGGCCGTGGCCGGCCGCTACGACGTCGTCCAGTTCCAGGGCCGTGACCTGCGGCTGCTGCTCGCGAAGAACCCCGCGGGCTGGCTGGAGACGTTCTCGCTGATCGACCCGCCGCCGACCCCGGTCATCCTGTCGGTGAACGCGCGCTCCGCCGACGGCACCGACACCTCCTGGCTGTGGGACGTCGACTACACCCGGCTGACCGGCCACCCGATCTGCGTCGTCGGCGAGCGGAAGCTGGACCTGGCGGTGCGCCTCGAGGTCGCCAACCAGCAGTTCCAGGTGTGCGAGAACCTCGACCAGGCGGTCCAGATGTCTCCGCCCGGCCGGATCGAGGTCATCGCCAACTACACCGCGTTCCAGGACCTGCGCCGCCGCGTCGGCAACTGACCACGACACCTCAGGGGACTTGAAGTGAGCGACAACCAGCTGCGGGTCGTCTGGATCTACCCGGACCTGCTCAGCACCTACGGCGACCAGGGCAACGTCCTCGTCGTCGAGCGCCGGGCGCGGCAGCGCGGCCTGGACGTGGCACGGCTCGACGTGCGCAGCGACCAGCCGATCCCGACCTCCGGCGACATCTACCTGATCGGCGGCGGCGAGGACCGCCCGCAGCGGCTGGCCGCCGAGCGGCTGCGCCGCGACGGCGGGCTGCACCGGGCCGTGGGGAACGGCGCGATCGTCTTCTCGGTCTGCGCCGGCTACCAGATCCTCGGCCACGAGTTCATCAACGACCTCGGCCAGCGCCAGCCGGGCCTCGGCCTGCTCGACGTGGTGTCGGTGCGCGGCGAGGGCGCCCGCTGCGTGGGCGACGTCCTCGCGGACATCAACCCGGCGCTGGGCCTGCCCCCGCTGACCGGGTTCGAGAACCACCAGGGCGTCACCCACCTGGGCCCCACGGCACGCCCGTTGGCCCAGGTCCGCTTCGGCAACGGCAACGGCACCGGGGACGGCACCGAGGGCGCGTACAACGAGACCGTCTTCGGCACGTACATGCACGGTCCGGTGCTGGCCCGCAACCCGCAGATCGCGGACCTGCTGCTGAAGCTGGCGCTGGACGTCAACGCCCTGCCGCCGACCGACGACCGCTGGTACGAGGCCCTGCGCGACGAGCGCATCGCGGCCGCCCAGCAGCCCGCGTGAGACGCTGGACGAACACCCGGAGGAGGCGTCGGAGGGGCCCGGAACGGCCCGTCTGACGCCTCCTCCGCACAGGTGAGCGGGGTCGTCCAGCAGGCGGACGCGGGATGCGGCACCGCCCCCCGGAGCGGCTAGGGTGGCGGGGATCGAGCCGGACGACGCGGTCCGGTCCCGGCCCCCTTCGAGAAGGTTGTTTCGGGCTATGCGCATTGGTGTCCTCACGTCCGGCGGCGACTGCCCCGGCCTGAACGCCGTCATCCGGTCCGTCGTGCACCGCGCCGTCGTCGACCACGGCGACGAGGTCATCGGCTTCCGCGACGGGTGGAAGGGCCTCCTGGAGTGCGACTACCTCAAGCTCGACCTCGACGCGGTGGGCGGCATCCTCGCCCGCGGCGGCACCATCCTCGGCTCCTCCCGGGTGCGCCCCGAGCATCTGCGGGACGGTGTGGAGCGGGCCCGGGGCCACGTCGGGGAACTCGGTCTCGACGCGATCATCCCCATCGGCGGTGAGGGCACCCTCAAGGCGGCCCGGCTGCTGTCCGACAACGGTCTGCCGATAGTGGGCGTGCCGAAGACCATCGACAACGACATCGCCGTCACCGACGTCACCTTCGGGTTCGACACGGCCGTCGGGGTGGCCACCGAGGCCCTGGACCGGCTGAAGACCACCGCCGAGTCGCACCAGCGCGTGCTGATCGTGGAGGTCATGGGCCGGCACACCGGCTGGATCGCGCTGCACTCCGGCATGGCGGCCGGCGCGCACGCCGTCGTGGTCCCCGAGCGGCCCTTCGACATCGACGAGCTGACCGCCAAGGTCGGCGAGCGGTTCTCGGCCGGGAAGCGGTTCGCCATCGTCGTCGCGGCGGAGGGCGCCAAGCCGAAGCCCGGGACCATGGACTTCGACGAGGGCGAGAAGGACGTCTACGGCCACGAGCGGTTCGCCGGGATCGCCCGGCAGCTCTCCCTGGAGCTGGAGTCGCGCCTCGGCAAGGAGGCCCGGCCGGTGATCCTCGGCCACGTCCAGCGCGGCGGCACGCCCACCGCGTACGACAGGGTGCTGGCCACCCGGTTCGGCTGGCACGCGGTGGAGGCCGTGCACCGCGGCGACTTCGGGCGGATGACGGCGCTGCGCGGCACCGACATCGTGACGGTGTCGCTGGCCGAGGCCGTCGAGACGCTGAAGACGGTGCCCGAGGACCGGTACGCCGAGGCGGAGTGCGTGCTCTGACCCCGCTGCCGCCGCCCGGCGCGTGAGACGGGCCGCACAGACCGCCCCCGGTGACCGACGTCGCCGGGGGCGGTTCTAGTCTGGTGCGGACCGATTGCGTACAACCTGGACGAAAATGGAGCCAGCGGATGGATCACAGCGGGCACGGCATGACCATGGATCTGCCGCCGTTCACGCTGGGGCGAGGGCTCGCCTGGTCGGCGGACCCCTTCTTCCTCGTCGCCTGCCTGCTGGGGCTCGCGCTGTACGGCTGGGGCGTGGTCCGGCTGGTCCGGCGCGGTGACGAGTGGCCCGTGGGGCGGACCGTGGCGTTCGCCGCCGGTGTGCTGAGCATCGGGCTGGTGATGTGCACCGCGCTGAACGACTACGGCATGGTGATGTTCAGCGTGCACATGGTGCAGCACATGGTGATCAGCATGGTGTCACCGATCCTGATCCTGCTCGGCGCCCCGGTCACCCTGGCGCTGCGGGCGCTGCCCCCGGCGTCCGTGCGCGGCGCCAAGGGGCCGCGCGAGCTGCTGCTGATGCTGCTGCACAGCCGCTACATGCGGGTCGTCACGCACCCGCTGTTCACCATCCCGATGTTCATCGCGAGCCTGTACGCCCTGTACTTCACCCCGCTGTTCGACTTCCTGATGGGGTCGGCGGTCGGGCACGTGGCGATGATGGTGCACTTCCTCGCCGTCGGCCTGGTGTTCTTCTGGCCGATCATGGGCGTGGACCCGGGGCCGCACCGGCCGGGGCACCTGATGCGGATGCTGGAGCTGTTCGCGGGCATGCCGTTCCACGCGTTCTTCGGCATCGCGCTGATGATGGCCTCCACCCCCATGGTCACCACCTTCCAGGACCCGCCCGCGTCGCTGGGCATCGACGCCCTGTCCGACCAGAACGCGGCCGGCGGCATCGCCTGGGCGTTCAGCGAGGTCCCCTCCGTCCTGGTGCTGATCGCGCTGCTGTTCCAGTGGTACGCCTCGGACCAGCGGCAGGCCCGGCGCAAGGACCGCGCCGCCGACCGGGACGGCGACAAGGAGCTGGAGGCGTACAACGCCTACCTGGCCTCCCTGAACGCGCGCGGCAGCTAGGGATTCCCCGGGGGCCCGTCCCGCACCGGCCTCCTTTCCGGAAACCGGGGCACCATGGAGGGACCGGACCAAGAGGAGGGTGTCGCGATGCCCGTCACCACGAACGGTTCCACCTCGACGAAGACCATGGGAGTGCTCACCGTCGGCGGCCTGGTCGCCGTCACGGCGTACACGGTGGCGCTCGGCAGCAACGGCTGGCTGTGGTTCGGCTGGGTCGTCCTGGGCCTGATCACCCTCGGGATGGTCGCCACCCACGGCAGCTGACCGCACGCACGGGGGGCGGCTCACCGCGGGGTGAGCCGCCCCGCCAGATGGACGCCCGGCTGGTACTTCGGCAGCCGGACGGTGATCTTCATGCCCGCGCCCGCGGCCGTCTCGATGACCAGCCCGTGGTCGTCGCCGTAGACCTGGCGGAGCCGGTCGTCGACGTTGGACAGGCCGATGCCGCCCGTCGGGCTGACCTCCCGGGCGAGAATGCGGCGCAGCAGCTCGGGGTCCATGCCCGCCCCGTCGTCCTCGATGACCACCAGCGCCTCGGCGCCCGCGTCCTGCGCGGTGATCTGGATGCGGCACGTGTCGGCCTTGCCCTCCAGACCGTGCTTCACGGCGTTCTCCACCAGCGGCTGGAGGCACAGGAAGGGCAGCGCGACCGGCAGCACCTCGGGCGCGATCTGCAGGGTGACCGAGAGCCGGTCGCCGAAGCGCGCCCGCACCAGCGCCAGGTAGTGGTCGATGGCGTGCAGTTCGTCGGCCAGGGTGGTGAAGTCGCCGTGCCGGCGGAACGAGTAGCGGGTGAAGTCGGCGAACTCCAGCAGCAGCTCGCGGGCGCGCTCGGGGTCGGTGCGCACGAAGGACGCGATCACCGCGAGCGAGTTGAAGATGAAGTGCGGGGAGATCTGTGCGCGCAGGGCCCGGATCTCCGCCTCGATCAGCCGGGTGCGGGACTGGTCCAGGTCGGCCAGCTCCAGCTGGACGGAGACCCAGCGGGCGACCTCCCCGGCGGCCCTGACCAGCACCGCCGACTCGCGGGGCGCGCAGGCGACGAGCGCGCCGTGCACCCGGTCGTCGACGGTGAGCGGGGCGACCACCGCCCAGCGGACGGCGCAGTCGGGGGTGTCGCAGGTCAGCGGGAAGGCCTCGCCGCGGCCGGTGTCCAGGGGGCCGGTGAGGCGCTCCATGATCTCGGTGCGGTGGTGGGCGCCGACGCCGTCCCAGACGAGGACCTGCTCGCGGTCGGTGAGGCACAGGGCGTCGGTGCCGAGCAGGGAGCGCAGCTTGCGGGCCGACTTGCGGGCGGTCTCCTCGGTGAGGCCCGCGCGCAGCGGGGGCGTGGCCAGCGAGGCGGTGTGCAGGGTCTCGAAGGTGGCGTGCTCGACGGGTGTGCCGAGCCCGGCGAGGCTGGCGGGCCGTGCCGTGCGCCGGCCCAGCCAGAAGCCGGCGGCCAGCAGGGGCAGCACGGCGACCAGCAGACCGGCGAGGAAACCGCTCATGCGGACACCTCCGTACGCAGCTCTTCCGGCAGGTGGAAGCGGGCCAGGACCGCGGCCGTGCCGGGCGGCACCCGGCCCGGCGTGGCCAGGGAGACCAGCACCATGGTGAGGAAGCCGAGCGGCACCGACCAGAGGGCGGGCCAGGCGAGCAGCGCGTGCCAGGGCCCGGCGCCCGGGTAGCCGGCCATGGTGGCGGCGACGGCGAGGAACGCGGCGCCCCCGCCGATCAGCATCCCGGCGGCCGCGCCCGGCGGGGTCAGCCGCCGCCACCAGATGCCGAGGACGAGCAGCGGGCAGAACGACGAGGCGGACACGGCGAAGGCGAGACCCACGGCGTCGGCCACCGGCAGCCCGCCGACCAGAACGCTCGCGGCCATCGGGACGGCCATGGCGAGCACGGTGCCGAGCCGGAAGTGGCGCACGCCGCGGGAGGGCAGCACGTCCTGGGTGAGCACGCCGGCCACGGCCATGGTGAGCCCGGAGGCGGTGGACAGGAACGCGGCGAACGCTCCCCCGGCGACCAGCGCGCCCAGCAGGTCGCCGCCGGTGCCGCCGATCATCCGGCCGGGCAGCAGCAGGACGGCGGCGTCCGCGTCCCCGGTGAGGGTGAGCTCGGGGGCGTAGAGCCGGCCGAGGGCGCCGTAGACGGGCGGCAGCAGGTAGAAGGCGCCGATCAGGCCGAGGACGGCGACGGTGGTGCGGCGGGCGGCGACCCCGTGCGGGCTGGTGTAGAAGCGGACCACCACGTGCGGCAGGCCCATGGTGCCGAAGAAGGTCGCGAAGATCAGCCCGTACGTGGCGTACAGCGGGCGTTCCGCGCGGCTCTCGGCGCGGGAGGGCGACAGGGCGTCGTCGGCGCCGTGTCCGGTGGCGGGCACCTCGGCGCCTTCGGCGAAGGTGAGGCGGGTGCCGCCGTCGACGCGGTGGGTGCCGGCGGGCAGGCGGACCTCGTCCCCGGTGTGCTCCCGGCCGTCGACGGTGCCGTCCACGGTGACGGTGAGCGGGGCGGTGAGGCGCAGGTCGACGGTGTCGTCGACGCGCACCACGCGCTGTTCGCGGAACCCGGCGGGCTCGTCGAAGGCGTGGCTGGGCGCGCCGTCGCTCTGCCAGGCGAGCACCAGGAAGAGCGCGGGCACCAGCAGGG
The DNA here is from genome assembly GCF_044763335.1 of Streptomyces sp. NPDC096105. Classification (NCBI taxonomy): domain Bacteria; kingdom Bacillati; phylum Actinomycetota; class Actinomycetes; order Kitasatosporales; family Streptomycetaceae; genus Streptomyces; species Streptomyces sp. NPDC096105. The sequence continues at coordinate 117,360 of NZ_JBIWGC010000010.1, read as the reverse complement.
CGGTCAGCTTCAGCCAGTACTGGAAGGCCTGGACGAAGGTGATGCTGCGCATGCCGCCGGCGGCCACGATGACCGTGACGACGACGGCGACGATCACCCCGCCGAGCCAGTCGGGCGCGCCGGTGAGCACGGTGAGGGTGAGCCCGGCGCCCTGGAGCTGGGGCAGCAGGTAGAGCCAGCCGACGCCGACGACGAGGGCGCCGGCGAGCCGCCGTACCGCGTGCGAGGAGAGCCGGGCCTCGGCGAAGTCGGGCAGCGTGTAGGCGCCGGAGCGGCGCAGCGGGGCGGCGACGAACAGCAGGAGCACCAGGTGGCCGGCGGTGTAGCCGACCGGGTACCAGAGCATGTCCGGGCCCTGGACGAGGACGAGTCCGGCGATGCCCAGGAAGGAGGCGGCGGAGAGGTACTCGCCGCTGATGGCGGCCGCGTTGAGGCGGGGGCCGACGGTGCGGGAGGCGACGTAGAAGTCGGAGGTGGTGCGGGATATGCGCAGGCCGAAGGCGCCGACGAGGACGGTCGCGACGGCGACGAGCGCGACGGCGGTGACGGCGTAGGCGGTGTTCACGGTGGTGCGGTTCCCGGGGTCTCAGCGGTCCTCGACGAGCCGGACGAAGTCGCGTTCGTTGCGTTCGGCGCGGCGGACGTACCAGCGGGCGAGCAGGACCAGCGGGGGGTAGAGCCCGAAGCCGAGGACCGCCCACTCGAGGCGGCGGGCGTCCGGGGCGGCGGCGAAGACCAGCGGCAGCGGGCCGATGAGCAGCGCGAGCACGGCGAACACGGTGAGTCCGGTGCGCAGCTGGATGCGCATCAGGGAGCGGACGTAGGTGTGGCCGAGGGTGGTCTGCTCGTCGATCTCGGTGCGCGGGCGGTAGCGGCCCGTGGAATGGGGGTGCCACCCGCGCGAGCGGGGCCGGGCGTGGGGGAGGGCGCGGCGGGGCGGGCCGGTGACGGCCACCCGGCGCTCGGCGGGTTCCTGGGGCATGCGGGCCTCTCCCCCGGTCAGCCGGTGGTCCGGCGCATCAGCAGGTCCCGCAGTTCGCGGGCGTGGCGCCTGCTGACCTGGAGTTCCTCGGAGCCGATCAGGACGCTCACCGTGCCCGCGCCCAGCCGTAGTTCCCCGATGTGGCGCAGGGCGACCAGGTGGCGGCGGTGGATGCGGACGAAGCCGCGGGAGCGCCAGCGCTCCTCCAGGGTGGACAGCGGGATGCGCACGAGGTGGCTGCCGCGGTCGGTGTGCAGGCGGGCGTAGTCGCCCTGCGCCTCGACGTGGGTGATGTCGTCGACGGCGACGAAGCGGGTGACGCCGCCCAGTTCGACGGCCATGTGGTCGGGGTCGGGCTCGTGCACGGGGATGCGCGGGGCGGCGTCGCGGGGGGTGGTGCCGCGCTGGGCGGCGGCCCGCCGCACGGCTTCGGCCAGGCGTTCCTTGCGGACGGGTTTCAGCACGTAGTCGACGGCCTTGAGGTCGAAGGCCTGGACGGCGAAGTCCTCGTGGGCGGTCACGAACACGACGAGCGGCGGCCGGGCGAAGCCGGTGAGCAGCCGGGCCAGGTCGAGTCCGTCGAGGCCGGGCATCTGGATGTCGAGGAAGACGACGTCGATGGCGTCGGGCCCGTCGGGTCCCGACTCCAGTGCCCGGTTGATGCGGCGCAGGGCCTCGGTGGCGTCGCCGGCGCCTTCCGCGCTCCCGATGCGCGGGTCGGCGTTCAGCAGGTACAGCAGTTCCTCCAGCGAGGGGCGTTCGTCGTCGACGGCGAGGGCGCGCAGCATGAAGGTGGAGTGTAGGGGGATCTCCGGGTCCGGACCACGTGCCGGACAAGGGCGTTTCGCCCGGTTCGACGTCCGGACCCCTCCGGGGCGGACCCGGGGTGGCCCGGGGCCGTCGTGGATACAGTGCCCGCATGGACAGCAGGCCCGCGCCGTTCGACGAGCTCGACCGGAAGATCGTCACCGCTCTGATGGCGAACGCCAGGACGTCCTTCGCGGAGATCGGCGCCTGCGTCGGGCTGTCGGCGACGGCGGTCAAGCGCCGGGTGGACCGGCTGCGGGAGACCGGGGTGATCACCGGGTTCACCGCCACCGTGCGGCCGTCCGCGCTGGGCTGGCGCACCGAGGCGTACGTGGAGGTGTACTGCGAGGGGGCGGCGCCGCCGCGGCGGCTGGCGGAGGTGGTGCGCAACCATCCGGAGATCGCGGCGGCGATGACGGTGACCGGCGGCGCGGACGCGCTGCTGCACGTGCGGGCGCGGGACGTGGAGCACTTCGAGGAGGTGCTGGAGCGCATCCGCCAGGAGCCGTTCATCCGGAAGACGATCAGCGTGATGGTGCTGTCGCACCTGCTGCCCGACAGTCCTGAGGCGGGAGTGACGCAGCCCGCCCCCGACGACGCACCGGACGTGCGCTGAGGGCGGGAAAGACGCAGCGATCGTGCGCGCACGCGCAGGATGCGTCGCTTGTCGGCCGTGCGGCCCGGTTCCTACCGTGGAGTCACCCCCTGTTGACACCGTGTGAAGCGGAGGAACCCCTTCGTGCCCGAATCACGTGTGGCGCGCCCACGGCGTTATCTCGTCTGCGAACCCAGATTCTTCGCCGTGCGGTACGCGATCAATCCCTGGATGCGTCCCGACCGTCCCGTCGACCTCTCACTCGCCCGGCGGCAGTGGCTGTCGCTGGTCGACGCCTATCGCCGCCACGGCCATACCGTGGAGACCGTGGAACCGCTGCCCGGCCTGCCCGACATGGTGTTCGCCGCGAACGCGGCGGTCGTCGTGGACGGCCGTGTGCTCGGCTCCCGGTTCCACGCGCCGGAGCGGCGTCCGGAGTCGGCGCCGTACGAGGCCTGGTTCAAGGCGCACGGGTTCGACGTCCAGCATCCGGGGTCGGTGTGCGAGGGCGAGGGCGACCTGGTGCCCGCCGGGCGCTGGATCCTCGCCGGGACCGGTTTCCGCACCACCCCCGAGGCGCACCGGGAGGCGCAGGAGTTCTTCGGGGTGCCGGTGATCGGCCTGACCCTGGTGGACCCGTACTTCTACCACCTGGACACGGCGCTGTTCGTGCTGGACGAGGAGAACGTCGCGTACTGCCCGGAGGCGTTCTCGCCGGGCAGCCGTGAGGTGCTGGAGCGGCTGTACCCGGACGCGGTGACCGCCACCCGGGAGGACGCCATGGCGTTCGGCCTGAACTCCGTCTCGGACGGCCGCCACGTGTTCATCTCGCCGGGGGCGGCCTCGCTCGCCGCCCGGCTCGCCGACCGCGGTTACGTCCCCGTCCCCGTCGACCTGTCCGAGTTCCACAAGGCGGGCGGGGGCATCAAGTGCTGCACTCAGGAGATCCGCTCATGACCTCTGTCGCCCGTACGCGTTCGTCCGCCCAGCTGATCGCGGCGGAGGAGCCGGTCCTCGCGCACAACTACCATCCGCTGCCCGTGGTCGTCGCCCGCGCGGAGGGCTCCTGGGTGGAGGACGTCGAGGGCCGCAGGTACCTGGACATGCTGGCCGGCTACTCGGCGCTGAACTTCGGCCACCGGCACCCGGCGCTGATCGAGGCGGCGCACCGCCAGCTGGACCGGCTCACGCTGACCTCGCGCGCCTTCCACAACGACCGGCTCGCGGGGTTCGCGGAGCGGCTGGCCGCGCTGACCGGCCTGGACATGGTGCTGCCGATGAACACCGGCGCCGAGGCGGTGGAGAGCGGCATCAAGGTGGCCCGCAAGTGGGCCTACGACGTGAAGGGCGTCCCGGCCGACCGGGCCACGATCGTGGTGGCGGCGGACAACTTCCACGGCCGGACGACGACGATCGTGAGCTTCTCCACGGACGAGGTGGCGCGGTCCGGGTTCGGGCCCTTCACCCCGGGGTTCCGGGTGGTGCCGTACAACGACCTCGCGGCGCTGGAGGAGGCCGTCGACGAGACGACGGCGGCGGTGCTGATCGAGCCGGTCCAGGGCGAGGCGGGCGTGGTGATCCCGGACGACGGTTATCTGACCGGGGTGCGGGAGCTGACCCGGCGTGCCGGGTGCCTGTTCGTCGCCGACGAGATCCAGTCCGGTCTGGGCCGCACCGGCCGCACCCTCGCCGTGGAGCACGAGTCGGTCGTCCCGGACGTGGTGCTGCTCGGCAAGGCGCTGGGCGGCGGCATCGTCCCGGTGTCGGCGGTGGTGGCCCGGCGTGAGGTGCTCCAGGTGCTCCATCCGGGTGAACACGGGTCGACCTTCGGCGGGAACCCGCTGGCGGCCGCCGTGGGCACGGCCGTGGTGGAGCTGCTGGAGACGGGTGAGTTCCAGCGCCGCGCGGCCGAGCTGGGCGTGGTGCTGCGGGAGGGCCTGGAGGCGCTGGTCGGCAAGGGCGTCACCGGGTTCCGCAGCCGCGGTCTGTGGGCGGGCGTGGACGTCGACCCGGCCCTCGGCACCGGCCGGGAGGTCAGCGAGCGCCTGATGCGCGAGGGCATCCTGGTCAAGGACACGCACGGCTCGACCGTCCGGCTGGCCCCGCCGCTGACCGTCACCGCGGACGAACTGCGGGAGGCGCTGCGCACGCTGGAGAAGGTGCTCAGCCGCCAGGTCTGACCCCTTCCGCGCCGCCCCCGCCGGACCTCTCCGGCGGGGGCGGCGGCGTGTCCGGGACCGGGCGCGGCGGACCGGCGGTCCGCCTCCGGGAAGCCCTCGGCCGGTCCCCGGGGTGAAGATGGGAACAGATGGGGACATGAGTGACAGACCACTCTCCGCGACAGAGAGGCCGTCCGTGGGCGGACACGAGGAGCAGGGAGGAGCCCGGCAGGGGTTCGACGTGGCCGACGCCGCGCCCCTGCTGCTGGACCCGCACGGCCTGGTGGCGGGCTGGACCGTGCACGCGGAACGGCTGCTGGGCCACGGCGCGGCGGAGGCGGTGGGCCGGAAGTTCGCCGACCTGCTGGAGACCGGCGACGCCGAGCGGCTGGCGGACCTGCTCGGCCGCTGCCGCGCCGGGAGCGACTGGGCGGGGCCGATGACCGCCCGCCACCGGGACGGGCGCCCGGTGCCGGTGGCGGTGCGGGTCGCCCCGACCACGGCGCCGCAGGGACGCGCCGCGGTGCTGGTGCTGCTGTCGGAGCTGGGGGACGCCGACCGGGGCTGGGGCATGAGCCGCCGCGTGCTGGAGCAGCTCGTCGACGGCAACCCCATCGGCATCGCCGTCCTGGACACCGACCTGCGCTACGTGTGGTCCAACGCGGCCCTGGAGCAGTTCGGCGGCGGGCCGGCCCACCGCCGTCCGGGCCTGCGGTTCGCGGACGTCCAGCCGGGCCTGGGCGGCGACGCCGTCGAGGAGCGGATGCGGCACGTGCTGGAGACCGGCGAGCAGGTGGTCGGCTACGAGCACGTCGGCCGGGCGCGGTCGGCGCCGCTGCGCGAGACGGCGTACATGCTGTCGTTCACCCGCCTCGAGGACGACCGGGGCGACCCGATGGGCGTGTACTACACCGTCGTGGACGTCACCGAGCGGCACCGCACCCGGCAGCGCCTCGCCCTGCTCGACCGGGCCGGGAAGCACATCGGCCGCACCCTCGACGTCATGACCACCGCGCAGGAACTGGCGGACGTCGCCGTGCCCGGGCTGGCCGACTTCGTCACCGTGGACCTGCTGGAGACGGTGCCGGGGGGCGCCGAGCCGGTCCCGGAGCCGCCCGCCGGGTCCGAGCGGGTCCCGCTGCGCCGCGCGGGCCACCGGTCCCTGTACGAGGACCTGCCGCGGACGGCCGTGGACAGCGGCACGGTCGTCGCCTACCTGACGGGCTCCCCTCCCGTGCGGTGCCTGACCACGGGGCGGTCCTGGCGGCAGGAGCAGCTCGACCCGCTGGGCGTCGAGTGGGCCGTGGGCGCGCCGGGCGGCCGGGAGTCCACGTTCCTCGAGCTGGGCCTGCGGAGCGCGATGATCGTCCCGATCCGGGCCCGCGGGACCACCCTGGGGCTCACCACGTTCTTCCGCCGCCGGCAGAGCCCCTTCGACGCGGACGACCTGCACCTGGCCGAGGACCTGGTCTCGCGCGCCGCCGTCTGCGTGGAGAACGCCCGCCGCCACACCCGCGAGCGGGACGCCGCGCTGGTCCTCCAGCGGAGCCTGCTGCCGCGCCGGCTGCCCGAGCTGGACGCGGTCGAGGTGGCCGCCTGCTACCGGCCCGCGGACGAGCTGACCGGCCTGGGCGGCGACTGGTACGACCTGATCCCGCTGTCCGGCGCCCGGGTCGCGCTGGTGGTCGGCGAGGTGCCGGGGCACGGCATCGACGCCGCCGCGGCCATGGGCCGCCTGCGCACGGCGGTGCGGACGCTGGCCGCGATCGACCTGCCGCCCGAGGAGGTGCTGGCGCACCTGGACGACCTGGCCTCCCGCTCGGCACGGGACGACGGCGCCGGGGAGGACGCGGACGCGCCGGACCACTCGGTCGGCTCCGGCTGTGTGTACGCGGTGTACGACCCGGCGGACGGGCGGTGCACGATGGCCGCCGCGGGCCATCCCGCGCCGGCGGTGGTGGCGCCGGACGGCACGGTCGGTTTCGTGGACCTGCCGCAGGGGCCGTCGCTCGGAGTGGGCGGTCCGCCGTTCGAGGCGGTGGAGCTGTCCCTGGACGAGGGCAGCACGCTGGTGCTGTACACGGACGGGCTGCTGGCGCACGACGGCGACGGCGGGGAGGACGCCGGCCGGGAACGGCTGCGGCGGGCCCTGGAGGGCACGGCACGCGAACAGCGGCCCGGCTGCCAGGCCGTGATCGACGCGCTGGTCCCGTCCCGCCCGGAGGACGACGCGGCGCTGCTGATGGCGCGCACCCGGCGGCTCGCGCCGGAGCAGGTCGCGGCGTGGGAGCTGCCGCCGGACCCGGCGGTGGTGGCGGACGCCCGCAGGAGCGCCCAGGACCAGTTGTCCCGCTGGGGTCTCGACGAGGAGCTGGTGTTCACCACGGAGCTGCTGGTCAGCGAGCTGGTGACGAACGCGGTCCGGCACGCCTCCGGGAGGGTGCGGCTGCGGCTGATCCTGGAACGGACGCTGGTGTGCGAGGTGCTCGACGGCGGCGCGAGCGCCCCGCATCTGCGGCATCCCCGGGCGATGGACGAGGGCGGCCGCGGACTGCTGCTGGTGTCGCAGCTCGCCGAGCGCTGGGGGACCCGGTTCGTGCCCGACGGGAAGATCATCTGGGCGGAGCAGCCGCTGACCACGCCCCCGGAGTGAGGCGGGCCGTGGCACGGGCGGCGATCGACCACGAGGCGGTGGGCCGGGCGCCGCCGGCCCCCGGCCCGGCGCTCGCGGACGTCGACGAGGTCCGGCCCGTTCAGCACCGTCCGCGGGCGGGCCGCGGCGGCCGGCGGACTCCCCGTTCCGTCGCCGTGAGCCGGCCCCGGAGCCGCCGGCGGACACGGCGCTGAGGGAGCTGCTGCCGCCGGGCGGAGCCACGGACGGCACGGCGCGGGTCGCCGTACGGCGGTGACGGGGCCCCCGCGCCGTCAGGTGCCGGTGCGTCCGTGGTCGAGGCGGGTGGTGCGGTCCACGTTGGCCCGGTCCTCGGGGTCGTCGCTGGGGCGGCCGGCGAACCAGGCGTCCAGGATCTCCTTGAGCAGCGGCTCCGAGGTGAGCCGCAGGCTGAGCGCCAGCACGTTGGCGTCGTTCCAGCGGCGGGCGCCGTCGGCGGTGCAGGCGTCGGTGCACAGGGCGGCCCGCACGCCGGGCACCTTGTTGGCGGCGATCGAGGCGCCGGTGCCGGTCCAGCAGCACACCACCGCCTGGTCGGCCGTCCCGTCGGCGACGTCGCGGGCGGCGGCCTCGGAGCAGACGGCCCACCGCGGGTCGGCCCCGGGGCTCAGGGCGCCGTGGGCGCGCACCTCGTGGCCTCGCTCGCGGAGTTCGCCGACCAGGGCGCGGGCGACGGGTTCGTCCATGTCGGAGGAGACGGAGATCCGCATACCGCCGAGCGTACCGGGCGGTGCGCGGGTGACGGTCGTGCGGCGTGCGGCCGGTGCTCCGCCGCGGTGCGTTCCGGTTCCCGTCGAACCTGGTGCCGGGGTCCGTCACCCGGTTCTAGACTGGCGGTTCACTACGTGCCGGATGACCTGCTGGAACGCGGCGACCCCGTCGTTTCCCAGAGTCGAGGAGCGTGCTTTTGTTCTACAACCTGCTCAAATATGTGCTGTTGGGCCCGCTGCTCAGACTGGCCTTCCGGCCCCGGATCGAGGGCCTCGAGCACGTCCCGTCCTCCGGCGCCGCGATCGTGGCGGGGAACCACCTGTCGTTCTCGGACCACTTCCTGATGCCGGCCGTGCTGAAGCGGCGCATCACCTTCCTCGCCAAGGCCGAGTACTTCACCGGTCCCGGCCTCAAGGGACGGCTGACGGCGTTCTTCTTCCACAGCGCGGGGCAGATCCCCGTCGACCGCTCCGGCAAGGAGGCCGGTCAGGCGGCGATCCGCGAGGGCCTCGGGGTGCTGGGCAAGGGGGAACTGCTCGGCATCTACCCGGAGGGCACCCGCTCGCACGACGGCCGCCTCTACAAGGGCAAGGTCGGCGTGGCGGCGATGGCGCTCAAGGCGGGCGTCCCGGTGGTCCCCTGCGCGATGATCGGCACGTTCGAGGCGCAGCCGCCCGGCCGTAAGATCCCCCGCGTCCACCCGGTGGTGATCCGCTTCGGCGAGCCGCTGGACTTCTCGCGCTACGCGGGCATGGAGAACGAGAAGGCGATCCTGCGCGCCGTCACGGACGAGATCATGTACGCCATCCTCTCCCTCTCCGGGCAGGAGTACGTCGACCGGTACGCGGCCGACGTGAAGGCCGCGGAGGCCGGACGCGAGGCGGAGGAGAAGCGGCGCGCGCCGCGCATGCCGCGGCGGTGAGCGCCGGACCCGGGTGAGGGGCGGCCGGAGCGTTCCGGCCGCCCCTCACTGCCGTGGCGGCCGGCGTCACGAGCCGGCCGCGCCCCTGTGTTCCGCCGCGATGCCGAAGCGGTGGTGTTCGCGGGCAGCGGACGCGACCTCGCGGACGCCGGCCACCGTGCTGATCACCGGTTCCTCCGCCGGGTCCGGCACATCCTTCAGTTCGTCGAGTCGTCGCAGGTCATCGGCGGAGACGAGGGCGACGAGCGGCTTCCCGTGCCGGGTCACGACAACCCGCTCACCGCCGTACACCACGCGGTTGATCAGGTCGGCGAGCTCGGCCCTGGCCTGGGTCACCGGAATCTCGTAAGCCATGGGACCATCATAACGTCACGTACGTCCTGTACATTTTTTACAGACAACGAGACAGGAGGGCACCATGACGCGACCGCCCGCCCGCCCGGTCCTGCCCGAGTTCACCGCACGCACGGCGTCCGGGCACCGGACGTCCGACCCGTACGCGCGGCTGCTGGAGGAGCGGATCGTCGTCCTGGGGACGCGGATCGACGAGACCGCGGCCACCGACGTGGCGGCCCAGCTCGTGTACCTGGAGCATCGCGCCCCGGACCGCGACATCTCGCTGTACGTCAACTCCCCCGGCGGCCCCTTCCACGCCATGTCCGCGCTGCACGACACCCTGACGTACGTCACCTGCGACGTCGAGACGGTCTGCCTGGGCCGCGCCGAGGGGACGGCCGCGCTGCTGCTGGCCGCGGGCGCCCCGGGCAAGCGGTACGTGCTGCCCGGCTCCCGCCTGGTGCTCCGTCAGCCCGCACTCCCGGAGCCGGTGGAGGGCAGGACGAGCGACCTGGCGGCCCAGGCCGACGAGCTGGCCCGCGTCAGGGCCCGCACGGAGGAGATGCTGGCCCGGCACACCGGCCGGCCCGTGGACCGGGTGCGGGCGGATCTGGAGCGGGACCTGGTGCTCGACGCGCAGGCCGCCGTGGACTACGGCCTCGCCGACCGGATCGTGCCGCACCACCGGGCCGCCCGCACCGCGACCGGCGGGAGGTGAGCCGCGGATGCTGCCGGAACTGCCGCCGCTGCCCGCGCTGACCCGGGCGGAGGCCGAGCTGATCGACCGTTACCTGGAGGTCGTCGACCTGCTGGGCCGGGTCAACCCGGCCCAGGGCGGCGACACCTACCGGAGCCTGCGCGCGGCCCAGGCGCTGGCCGGCACGGCGGTCGCGCTGCGCGACGCGCTGACCCTGATGCACCGGCGGGGTGAGACCGAACTGCACGCCGGGACCCTGGCGCGCGCCCTGCGGGTGCTGGACGGCGAGCGGCGTACGGCCAGGGTCACGCTGCCGCCGCAGACGGGGAGTTGACGGAAGCGGGCCCGGAGCGACGGGCCCGCTCGGCGACGCGCCCCGCGACGAGTTGAAACGGACCGAACGGCTTACCCCCATCCGGCGTAGACGAACCTCCTGTTTTCGGGCTGTCGAACTTGCACGCCCGGACCCCTCCGATGGGCGGAACTGACCATTCCACCGCTGGTCCTGGCCTCCCGCGTCCTCTTGACGGTGACTCGAACGGACGGCTGTCCACCCGAACGGCTGAGTGGTGAGTAACAACACAAACCCCCCGTTCCGTTGGGAAATCGACCACCTCATGAGCCAAGATCCCTGACTGACGACAAGACCCCGCCGCCGCGGCGGGGCGATCCGGGCGGACGCCGAGTCCTGCCGCCGCCCGGATGACCGGTCGACAGGAGTGGATCGGCAGGAGTGGAGGACCCAGGCACGACGGGTCGCCGGTACGCGAGCAACGCGCGCACCGAGCGGCCCTTGGGGTGAAGCCGCGTGAGCGGCCGGGCTACTTCGCCAGCCCGAATCCGACAGGTCATCCTTCACAGGCGGCTGACGAAGGGTTGCGCATGAGTGCGCTCAATCGTGTCCCGTCTCTCATGGCCCGGGCCGGCACGGCCTCGGCCCTCACCCTCGCCGCCGTGGGCGGCTCCATCGTGGTTCCGGGAGCGGCCGGGGAGGCCGCGGCGGCGACCGTGGGCACCAAGGCCCTGAAGGTCGCGGCGTCCAAGAAGGGGGCGCCGTACCAGTGGGGGGCGACCGGACCGAACCGGTTCGACTGCTCGGGCCTGACGCTGTACTCGTTCAAGAAGGTGGGGAAGAAGCTCCCCCGCACGGCCGCCCAGCAGTACAACAAGACGCGCCACATCTCCAAGAGCAGCCGGAAGGTCGGGGACCTGGTGTTCTTCCACTCGGGCAGCTACGTCTACCACGTCGGGATCTACGCGGGTAATGACAAGATCTGGCACGCGCCGAAGACCGGGGACGTGGTGCGGCTGCAGAAGATCTGGACCAAGAGCGTCTGGTACGGCCGCGTGAAGTGACGGGCGGAGGCGGCCGGCGCCCGCGGGAGCGCCGCCGCCGAGCCGCGACCGGCCACGCGGGCCCGACGCCCGCGTGGCATCCCGCAGGGGCCCGCACGGCGCCGTCCTCAGGACGACACGCCCCCGGGCCCCGCACGACGCCTCCCGGAGCCTCCCCGGCCGCCCCGCCGCCCGTGACGCGACGTCACGGTTCCTGCGGAGCCGCGGCGATGACCGTCTCCGCGGGCCGGCCGGGGGCGGCACCCGGCCACGGGAGTTCGACGGCGACCGTCTTGCCGCCCTCGCGGGTGGGGCGGATCCTCAGGCGGCCGCCGCATTCCGCGGTCAGCCAGCGGATGATGACCAGACCGCGCCCGTTGTCCTGCTGCACCGCCGCCGGGAGGCGTTTCGGGAACCGGGGATGGCTGTCCGTCACCCCGATGTGCACCCGCTCCTCCCGGACCAGGACGACGTCCACCGTGAACGTGGGCGACTGCCCGAAGGTGTGCTGTACCGCGTTCGTGGCCAGCTCGGAGACGATGAGCCGTACGGTGTCGCAGAGTTCGGCGTCCGGCGGCAGCCCCCATCCCGCCAGCGCGCCGACCGCATGGGCCCGCGCGGCGGAGACCGAGGCGGGATCGCTCGGCAGAGTGACGGATGCTTCCAGGTGGTCTGCCATGGCGACGTCGTCCCTTTCCCACGGAACCGCAGTCCGACACGGAGCGGCTGGTTCGAGTACGGTCCCGCACTGGTGCTTCGTCGTCAGACTGCCATCACCACAGGGCGCCGCGCGGCGATCCACCAACATATGCATATATCTGTCGCTCAAAGCGGTGAACTCTGCGACGGGAGACCGTATCCGGGCGGCCCGGAAGGGGTAAGGAGAGGCCCATGCAGCACGGCCCCGCGGTGCGCCGCAGGAAACTGGGCGCCGAACTGCGCGCGCTGCGCATCGCGGCCGGACTCACGAGCGGCGACGCGGCCCGGCTGGCGGGCTGGCACCAGTCGAAGGTGAGCCGGATCGAGACGGGCACGAGCGGGGTGAAACCGGCCGACGTGCGGTTGCTTCTCGACGCCTACGGCGTGCACGACCCGCAGTTGCGGGAGTTGCTGCTGGTGCTGTCGGGCACCGGCGACGGCGACGGACGGCACCACTGGTGGCACGCGTACCGCGGTGTACTGCCCCCGACCTACCGGGACTTCATCAGCCTGGAGTCGCAGGCGAGCGCGATGCGCACCCTGGAGACCACCGTCGTCCCCGGGCTGCTGCAGACACCCGAGTACGCGCGGGCGGTGACGGAGGCCGCCCTGGAGGGCGCGTCGGAGGAGCGGCTCGACGCCCTCGTGGAGGTGCGGCTGGCGCGGCAGGACGTGCTGCGGGCCGAGCCGCCGCTGGAGCTGTGGGCGGTGCTGGACGAGGCCGTGCTGCGCCGGGAGGTGGGCGGCCCCGAGGTGATGTCACGCCAGCTGAACCGGCTGGTCGAGGCGTCCCGGCTGCCTCAGGTCCGGTTGCAGGTGCTGCCGTTCAGCGCGGGCGCGCACATCGGCGTCACAGGGCCTTTCGTCATCTTTTCATTCCCGCGCACTTCTGACCTGGATGTGGTGGTCCACGACCATCTGACGACTAGTCACTACCTGGAACGGAAAGAAGACCTCCAGGCGTACTCGGAGGCCTTCGAGGCCCTGGCGAGCCACGCCCTCTCACCCGAGGAATCGTCGGAATTCATCGCCGGCACAGCGGCCGGCGCGTAAGGAGGCACGATGCCCGCACCGCCTCGGACCATCCCGTCCAGCCTCGCCCTGCGCGGCGTGCGGTGGCTGCGCAGCAGCTACAGCACGGGGGCGAACAACTGCGTGGAGACGGCCCGGCCGACCGCCGGCCCGTCGGCCGGACTGCTCGCCGTGCGCGACAGCAAGGCCCCGGACGGGCCCGCGCTGCTCTTCCCCCCTGACGCCTGGGCGCGTTTCCTGACGGCGGTCCGCTGATCCGTCCTCGTCCCTGATCCGAACCGTCCGGCCGGTTCAGCCGGTCCGGCCGGTCATCCGTGCCTCGCGCGACGCACGGCCGTGCCCCGCCGACTCATGGCCGCGTTTCGCCGATCACCCGTACAGCGCGTTCGATCTCCGCCCCGGACAGGTCCGCCCGGGCGGTCAGTCTGAGCCGTGAGATGCCGTCGGGAACGGAAGGAGGACGGAAGCAGCCCACGGACAGACCGGCCGTCCGGCAGTCGGCCGCCCAACGCACGGCCTGCTCCGGGGAGGGAGCGCGCACGGAGACGACCGCGGCGTCCGGACGCACCGCTTCCAGACCCGCGGCCGTCAGCCGGGTGTGCAGTTCGCGCGCGACCTCGGCCGCCCGCGCCGCACGTCCCGGCTCGCGGCGCAGCAGCCGCAGCGCCGCCAGGGCCGCGCCCGCCGCCGCGGGGGCGAGACCGGTGTCGAAGATGAACGTCCGCGCCGCGTTGACCAGATGGCCGATCACCCGGGCCGGACCCAGCACCGCCCCGCCCTGGCTGCCGAGCGACTTGGACAGCGTCACCGTCACGACGACGTCCCCGTCGCCCGCGATCCCCGCCGCGTGCGGGGCGCCCCGGCCGCCGTCGCCCAGCACGCCGAGCCCGTGCGCGTCGTCGAGCACCAGACCCGCGCCGTGCTCCCGGCACGCCTGAGCCAGCGCGGCGAGCGGCGCGGCGTCGCCGTCCACCGAGAACACCGTGTCCGACACCGCCACGGCCGGGCCCGCGTGACCGTCCAGCGCCTTGCGCACGGCGTCCGGGTCGCGGTGGGCCACCACCTGCGTCGCGCCCCGGGCCAGCCGGCAGCCGTCGATCAGCGAGGCGTGGTTGCCCGCGTCGGAGACGATCAGCGAGCCGTGCGGGGCCAGGGCGGTGACGGCGGCGAGGTTGGCCGCGTAGCCGGAGGAGAAGACCAGGGCGGCCTCGAAGCCGCAGAAGCCGGCCAGTTCGCGCTCGAGTTCGGCGTGCAGTTCCGTGGTGCCGGTGACCAGTCGGGAGCCGGTCGCGCCGCCGCCCCAGGTGCGTGCCGCCCGCGCGGCCCCCTCGGTGACCTCGGGGTGGCGGGCGAGGCCGAGGTAGTCGTTGCTCGCCAGGTCGAGGAGCGGCGTGCCGGCCGGCCGGGGGCGCAGGGTGCGGACGAGCCCGGCCCTGCGGCGCAGTTCCGCCTGCTCGTCGATCCAGCCGAACGCCATGGGTCCTCCGGGGATTTCGTGGGCAGTGCACAGACATTAGCGGCAGGGCGTTCCCGCCACGGTGTGGTGATACCCACACCGCCGGACGGCTCTGTTGTCCGGGGTCTCCTTGGCCAGGACGGCCCCGGTAGGACAGGATCGGCTCCCATGGACCTGCTGAACACGCTGGTGGACAAAGGGCTTCGACGCGAGACGCCGACACGGGCCGAGGCGCTGGCCGTCCTCGCGACGTCCGACGACGACCTGCTCGACGTGGTGGCCGCGGCCGGGAAGGTGCGCAGGCACTGGTTCGGCCGCCGGGTGAAACTCAACTATCTCGTCAACCTCAAGTCCGGCCTGTGCCCGGAGGACTGTTCCTACTGCTCCCAGCGGCTCGGTTCCAAGGCCGACATCCTCAAGTACACCTGGCTGAAGCCGGACGAGGCGTCCCGGGCGGCCGCCGCGGGTCTGGCCGGCGGCGCGAAGCGGGTGTGCCTGGTGGCCAGCGGGCGCGGCCCGACGGACCGGGACGTGGACCGGGTGTCCGACACCATCAGGGCGATCAAGGAGCAGAACCAGGACGTCGAGGTGTGCGCCTGCCTGGGCCTGCTCTCGGACGGCCAGGCGGAGCGGCTGCGCGAGGCGGGCGCGGACGCCTACAACCACAACCTCAACACGTCCGAGTCGACGTACGGGGAGATCACGACCACGCACACCTACGCCGACCGGGTCGACACGGTGCGCAAGGCGCACGCGGCCGGTCTGTCCGCCTGTTCCGGACTGATCGCGGGCATGGGCGAGACCGACGAGGACCTGGTCGACGTGGTGTTCTCGCTGCGCGAGCTGGACCCGGACTCGGTGCCGGTCAACTTCCTGATCCCGTTCGAGGGCACCCCGCTCGCCAAGGAGTGGAACCTCACCCCGCAGCGCTGCCTGCGCATCCTGGCGATGGTGCGGTTCGTCTGTCCGGACGTCGAGGTGCGGATCGCCGGCGGCCGCGAGGTCCATCTGCGCACGATGCAGCCGCTCGCGCTGCACCTGGCCAACTCGATCTTCCTCGGCGACTACCTCACCAGCGAGGGCCAGGCCGGCAAGGCGGACCTGGAGATGATCGCGGACGCCGGGTTCGAGGTGGAGGGCGCCGGAGAGGTCACCCTGCCCGGACACCGGACGGGTGCGGGGTGCGGCGCGCACGACGGGACCGGCTGCGGCACCCACGCGGGCGGCGGCTGCGGCTCCCACGAGAGCGGCGGCGTCTGCGGAACGGCCCCCTCCGGCACGTCCGCCCCCGCCGCCTCGGCGGACGAGCCGCGTCCCGACCTGGTGGCCGTGCGCCGCCGGGGCGCGGGAACGGACCTCGCGCCCAATGCCTGACACGTCCGTCGCCGCGCTGCTGGAGCTCGACCGGCGGCACGTGTGGCATCCGTACGGGCCCATGCCGGGGCGTCAGGAGCCGCTCGTCGTCGCGTCGGCGAGCGGTGTCCGGCTGACCCTCGCCGACGGGTCGGGCGAGCTGGTCGACGGCATGTCGTCCTGGTGGTCGGCGATCCACGGCTACAACCACCCGGTGCTCAACGAGGCCGCCCGTGACCAGCTCGGCCGGATGAGCCACGTGATGTTCGGCGGGCTCACGCACGAGCCCGCCGTACGGCTCGCGAAGCTCCTCGTCGACATGTCGCCGGACGGCCTGGAGCACGTCTTCCTGGCCGACTCGGGGTCGGTGTCGGTCGAGGTCGCGGTCAAGATGTGCCTGCAGTACTGGCGTTCGCTGGGCCGCCCCGAGAAGCGGCGGTTGCTCACCTGGCGGGGCGGCTACCACGGCGACACCTGGCACCCGATGTCGGTGTGCGACCCGGACGGCGGGATGCACGACCTGTGGTCCGGGGTGCTGCCGCGCCAGGTGTTCGCCGATGCCCCGCCCGGCCCGTACGAGGAGGGATACGCCGGCCACCTGCGGGAGCTGGTCGGGCGGCACGCCCGTGAACTGGCCGCGGTGATCGTGGAACCGGTGGTGCAGGGTGCGGGCGGGATGCGGTTCCACTCCCCCGCGTATCTGCGGGTGCTGCGGGAGGCGTGCGACGAGCACGACGTGCTGCTGGTCTTCGACGAGATCGCCACCGGGTTCGGCCGCACGGGCACGCTCTTCGCTGCGGAGCACGCGGCCGTGTCGCCGGACGTGATGTGTGTGGGCAAGGCGCTGACCGGCGGTTACCTCACGATGGCGGCGACCCTGTGCGCCTCGCGGGTGGCCGAGGGCATCTCGCGGGGCGAGGTGCCGGTGCTGGCGCACGGCCCGACCTTCATGGGCAACCCCCTGGCGGCGGCCGTGGCCTGCGCCTCCGTCGAGTTGCTGCTCGGGCAGGACTGGCGCGCGGAGGTCGAGCGCATCGAGTCGGGGCTGCGCGAAGGGCTGGCGGAGGCCGCCGGGCTGCCCGGGGTGCGGGACGTACGGGTGCTGGGAGCGATCGGGGTCGTCCAGCTCGATCACGACGTCGACCTGGCCGCGGCCACCCGGGCGGCGGTGCGGGAGGGCGTCTGGCTGCGGCCGTTCCGCGATCTGGTGTACACGATGCCGCCGTACGTCACGGGTGACACGGACGTCGCGCGGATCGCCCGCGCGGTGTGCGCGGCGGCGAAGGAGGGATGACATGCCGGTACTGGTGGTGACGGGCACGAACACCGAGGTGGGCAAGACCGTGGTGACGGCCGCGGTCGCCGCGACGGCGCTGGCGGGCGGCCGTTCGGTGGCGGTGCTCAAGGCCGCGCAGACGGGCGTGGGCCCGGACGAGCCCGGGGACGCGGCGGAGGCCGCGCGGCTCGCCGGGCCGGTCACACCGGCCGAGCTGGCCCGCTATCCCGAGCCGCTGGCGCCCGGCACGGCGGCCCGCCGGGCGGGCCGGGCGCCCGTGCACCCGCACGAGATCGCCGAAGGAGCCGCCAAGCTGGCCACCGAGCACGACCTGGTGCTGGTGGAGGGCGCGGGCGGCCTGCTGGTCCGGTTCGACGCGGCCGGCGGGACGCTGGCGGACGCGGCGGCCCTGCTGCGCGCGCCGGTCCTGGTGGTGGCGTCCGCCGCACTGGGCACCCTCAACGTCACGGAGCTGACGGTGCGGGAACTGCGCGGGCGCGGGCTGGAGCCGGTGGGGGTGGTGATCGGAAGCTGGCCGGCGGACCCCGGTCTGGCGGAGCGCTGCAACCTGCTGGACCTGCCGGACGTCACCGGCGTCCCGCTGCTGGGCGCCGTCCCCGAGGGCGCGGGACGCCTGGACCCGGCCGCCTTCCGGGCGGCCGCCCCGCACTGGCTCGCGCCCCGGCTCGAGGGCACCTGGGACGCGGAGGCGTTCCACACGCGCGAGGCGCCGGCCCGCACACGGTGATTCGCCGGGCGGGCCGACGGGGAGAATCGCCGTAGGCCCGACCCGGGGAGGTCCCGATGCAGGTGCGGTCCCCCCGCTCCGCGCAGGCGGTGCGGGATCCCGTGCACCACCCGGTCTTCGCCCGCTGGTACGCCCGCTGCAGCGCCGCCGCCGAGAGCCGCGGGATGGCGGACGTACGGCGCGGGCTGCTCCGCGGCCTGTCCGGGCGGGTGATCGAGGTCGGCGCGGGCAACGGCCTGAACTTCGCCCATTACCCGGGCACCGTCTCGGAGGTCGTCGCCATGGAGCCGGAGCGGGCGCTGCGCGCGCTGGCCGTGGAGGCGGCGCTGCGGGCGGGGATGCCGGTGGACGTGGCGCCCGGGGTGGCGGAGGCGCTGCCCGTCAAGAGCGAGGCGTTCGACGCGGCGGTGCTGTCGCTGGTGCTGTGCAGCGTGCGGGACGTGCGGCGGGCGCTCGCGGAGGTGCGGCGCGTGCTGCGGCCCGGTGGCGAGGTGCGGTTCTTCGAGCACGGCGCGGGCGGCGGGCGGGTCATGCGCGCGACCCAGCGGGCGCTGGACCGCACGGTGTGGCCGCCGCTGGCGGGCGGCTGCCATCTGTCCCGCGAGCCGGTCGGGGCGCTGCGCGAGGCGGGCTTCGAACTGGGCCCCTACCGGCGCATGACGATCCCCGGGAACGGGCCCGCGCTGCCGCAGTCGTTCTGCGTCGTCGGCACCGCGTGGCGGCCCCTCGCCGACGCGAGGGCCGAGGGCGGGTGATCAGGCGCACCAGCGGCGCAGTTCGGCCGCGATGGCGTCGACGTCCGCGTCTCCCGTCTTGACCAGGCGAGCCAGGTCGCGCACCTGTTCGGGCGAGGTGACGACCTTCAGCCCGCTGGCGACCAGGTAGGCGTACGCGACGGCGGAGGCGAAGAGCGCGTTGGAGCGCTCCAGCGCGGGGACGTGGATCAGCAGTTGGAGCAGCGCGGCGGCGCGGCTGTGCGGGGTGTCGTAGACGGGGACGTCGAATATCTCGGCGTCATGACGGGCGACGGCGGCGACGAGGGCGCCCCAGTCGGTGACCTGGGGGTCGCCGGGGGTCTGCCGCTCGGCGAGCATGAGCAGCCAGGCGAGGTCGATGCGTACGTGGTCCAAGGGTCAGCGGTGACCTTCGCGCACGCCCTCGCGGTCCCTGCCGAACTCCTCGGCGAAGACGCTCTCGTACTGCTTCATGAAGTCGGCGGCGGCCTCGACGAAGGCGCGTCCGGACTCGCCGGTGTCCTGCCGGACCAGCTCCTCGATGTAGCGGTTGACGCTGATGCCTCGCGCCAGGGCACGCTCCCGGGCCGCGCGGGCGGTGCCCTCGTCCACGCGCACGTTCAGCTGAGTCTTCGCCATACCTCGAAGCTAGCGCCGCGACGCTAGCAGCGGCAAGGGAGCCGGCGCGCGAGCTCACGTGTCCCTTACATCGGAGTCCGGGACCAGACCTGGGGCGGAGACGGTCCGGCACTCACGGGGGATGTCCCGGGCGCACCGGGCGGCCTTACCGTCGGCGCGACATGCTCGACCCGGTTGTCCACACCGAGGAGGCGGCCTTGTCCACACCCGCTGCGGAGCACGCCCCGGGCCTCGCGTCGGCCGACGGAACCGCGGCCCGCGCCCGCGGCCTGACCAAGGCGTACGGCTCGGGCGAGACGGCGGTGATCGCCCTCGACTCGGTGGACGTGGACATCGCACGCGGGCGCTTCACCGCCGTGATGGGGCCGTCGGGCTCCGGGAAGTCCACGCTGATGCACTGTCTGGCAGGGCTGGACACCGTCTCGGCCGGCCAGGTGTGGCTCGGCGACACCGAGATCACCGGGCTGAGGGACCGTGAGCTGACCCGGCTGCGGCGGGACCGCGTCGGGTTCATGTTCCAGTCGTTCAACCTGATCCCCACGCTGAACGCGCGGGAGAACATCACCCTGCCCATGGGCATCGCCGGACGGAAGCCCGACGAGGAGTGGCTGGACCGGGTCATCGACACGCTCGGTCTGCGCGACCGGCTGAAGCACCGGCCCGCGCAACTGTCGGGCGGCCAGCAGCAGCGGGTGGCCTGCGCGCGCGCCCTGGCCTCCCGGCCCGAGCTGATCTTCGCCGACGAGCCGACCGGCAACCTCGACTCGCGGGCCGGCCTCGAGGTGCTGGGCTTCCTGCGGGAGGCGGTGGACCGGCTCGGCCAGACGGTGGTCATGGTCACCCACGACCCCGGCGCCGCCGCCCACTCCGACCTGGTCCTGTTCCTGGCGGACGGCCGCATCGTGGACGAGATGCGACGGCCCACGGCGGAGTCGGTCCTGGAACGGATGAAGCGGTTCGACGTCGTGCGCGCGGCGACGGAGCCGGGCGCGTCCGGTGGCGGTGTCGCGTCGCCGGGCGGCGAGGAGGACTGACGCCTCGCTGAAGGCCACCCCGCACGCTTCCTCGCGCACCCGCCACGCTGACGGCCGGGCCGGCCCCGGCCGGCGGGGCGCCGGTGGCCGGCGCCCCGATGTCGCGGTCCCCCGATGTCGCGGCCCCCCGACGAGCAGGCCGACAAGACGCCGGGCGCGGGCTGCGTGATCCGGAACGCCGCCTTCATGCCGTTCCCGCCGGAGATCACCCGGCGCCGCGGGCGTCGCGGACGAACGTGCGGGAGGCCGTCGCCCATGAGTGCGCCACGCGCGCGGGCCCTTCGCGCGGCCGGTCCGCATCGTGGGACTCCGTGCTCACGGCCGGTCCGCCGTGCTGGGATCGGGCGTATGAGTGAACTGCCGAGCGCACTGCGGACCCGGGCCGCCGGCCCCGACGACCTCGACGCGGTGCTGGCCTTCTGGAAGACGTCCGCCGAGGGCACGAGCATCAGCGACGACCGGGGCGGCGTGGAGCGGCTGGTCGCCCGCGACCCCGGGGCGCTGATCCTCGCCGAGCGGGACGGCGAGCTGGTCGGCACGGTGATCGCGGGCTTCGACGGGTGGCGCTGCCACCTGTACCGCCTGGCGGTGCACCCGGAGCACCGCCGCCGGGGGATCGCCACGGCGCTGCTGGCCGCCGCCGAGGAGCGGTTCGTGACGCTCGGCGGGCGCCGCGCTGACGCGATGGTGCTGCAGCGCAACGAGACCGCCCATCATGCGTGGGCCGCGGCGGGGTATGCGGCGGAGGAACGGTGGCGGCGCTGGGTGAAGCCCCTGACCGGGTGATCCACGGTCCGCCGGCCGGACTTTGCCCATCCTTTGCCCGGTGAGGGCCACTCGGTCCTCCATGAAAGGTTGTGTCTCCGCCCGTGGGCCCGCCTCCGGTTGCCGACATCGCGCGTCCGATCCCGTCCTGTCCGACGATGGCACGGAGGTGACCCGATGACCGAAGTGCTCCTCCTGCTGGCGGCGATCCTGCTGTCGCTCCTGTGCGGGGTGTTCGTGGCCGCCGAGTTCTCCCTGACCACGGTCGAGCGCTCCGACCTGGAGCGGGCGGTGGAGCGCGGCGAGCGCGGCGCGGCCGGCGCGCTCAAGGCCGTCCGCAGCCTGACCTTCCAGCTCTCCGGGGCTCAGCTCGGCATCACCGTCACCAACCTGGTGGTCGGCATGCTGGCCGAGCCGTCGATCGCCGCGTTGATCACGGGCCCGCTGCGGGACATCGGCGTCTCCGGCTCCGTGGCGCGCTCGCTGGCGCTGGTGATCGGCACGGGCCTGTCGACGGTGTTCCTGATGGTGGTCGGCGAGCTGGTGCCGAAGAACTGGGCGATCTCCTCGCCGCTGGCGATTGCCAAGCGGGCGGGCAACGCGCAGCGCTGGTTCAGCGCCGCGTTCCGCCCGTTCATCACCCATCTGAACAACTCGGCCAACCGGATGGTGCGCCGCATCGGACTGGAGCCGGCCGAGGAGCTGGAGTCCGCGCGCAGCCCGCAGGAGCTGGCCGCGCTGGCCCGGCACTCCGCCAAGGAGGGCGCCCTGGAGCCGGACACCGCGGAGCTGTTCGTCCGCACACTGAACCTCGCCGGCCTGACCGCGGAGAACGTGATGACGCCCCGCGTCCAGGTCATCGCCCTGGAGGAGAGCGCGACCTGCGAGGACGTGGCGAACGCGACCCGGGCGACCGGGCTGTCCCGGTTCCCCGTCTACCGCGGGACGCTGGACTCGGTCGTCGGCACGGCGCACGTCAAGGACGTGCTCGCGCTGCCCGCCGGGCGCCGCCCCGAGGTGCCCGTGTCGGAGCTGATGCGCGAACCGCTGCTGGTGCCCGGGTCGCTCACCGTCGACCGGCTGCTGGACCGGCTGTCCGGCCGCCGCACCATGGCGGTCGTCATCGACGAGTACGGCGGCACGGCGGGGGTGGCCACCCTGGAGGACATCGTGGAGGAGGTCGTCGGCGAGGTCATCGACGAGCACGACCCGCACGAGACGCCCGACCTGGCCCGCACCGGCACCGACGAGGCGGGCCGCGAGCTGTTCTCCGCCGACGGCTCCGCGCGCCTGGACCAGCTGGCGCGGGCCGGGCTGCGCGCCCCCGAGGGGCCGTACGAGACGCTGGCCGGCCTGGTGGCCGCCGAGCTGGGCCGGATCCCGGAGGCCGGAGACTCCCTCGAGGTGGCCGGCTGGCGGCTGGAGGTCGCGGACGCCTCCGGCCGCCGCGCGGCGCGCGTGCTGCTGCGCGCGCCCCGCGACGACGCCCGGACCGCACGGCCGGACGGTGACGGATCCGCGTCCGCCGGCGTCCACGACGACCCGGGGGCCCGCCGATGACCGCCGTGCAACTGCTGATCGGCCTGGCCACCCTGGTCGCCAACGCCTTCTTCGTCGGCGCGGAGTTCGCCCTGATCTCGGTGCGCCGCAGCCAGATCGAGCCGTACGCCGACGAGGGCGACCGGCGCGCCAAGCGGGTGCTGTGGGGCCTGGAGCACGTGTCCCAGCTGCTGGCGGCCGCGCAGCTGGGCATCACGCTGTGCACCCTGGTCCTCGGCATCGTCGCCGAGCCGGCCATCGCCCATCTGCTGGAACCGGTGTTCCACGCGGTGGGCTTCCCCGAGGGTGCCGGGCACGCGGTGTCCTTCGTGATCGCGCTGACCCTCGCCACGTACCTGCACATGCTGCTCGGGGAGATGGTGCCGAAGAACATCGCGCTCGCGGAGCCGGTGCGCAGCGCGCTGATGCTGGGTCCGCCGCTGGTGGCGCTGTCCCGCGCGCTGCGCCCGGTGATCTTCACCGTGAACGCCTTCGCGAACACGCTGCTGAGGCTGTTGCGGGTGGAGACGCGGGACGAGGTGGCCGCGTCCTTCTCGGACGCCGAGCTGGCGCAGATCGTGAAGGACTCCGGCGAGGCGGGCCTGATCGACGACCGGGCCCGTGAGCGGCTCAACGACGCGCTGGAGCTGGGCCGTCGTCCGGTGCGGGACGTGGTGATGCCGCTGGAGCGGGTGGTCTACGCGCGCCTGGGCGTCACGCCGGAGGAGCTGGAGCGGCTCGCGGCGGAGTCCGGTTTCTCGCGGTTCCCGGTGGTGGACGAGCAACGGCGGATCGTCGGCTATCTGCACGTCAAGGACGCTTTGGACGCCTCGCCGCGGGACATGCCGTTCCGGCTGCGGGACATGCGGCCCATCGCCCGGATCCGGGAGAACACGCCGATGGACGACGTGCTCACCGCGATGCGGGGCAGCCGGGCGCATCTGGCGGCCGTGCTCGGGACGGACGGGCGGCTGGCGGGGCTGGTGACGATGGAGGACGTGCTGCGGGAGCTGTTCGGGCAGCGGACCTGAGCGGTTCCCCCGGACGCGGGAAGCCGGCCTTCCGGGCGCGAGGGAGCCGGGTTCTTCCGGACGTGTGGGAGCCGGCCTCTCCCGCGGCCGGCAAGGCGACCGACCAACGGGTATGTGCCAGGGGCTACCATTCCTGTCGCCATGCAGACGAACCCCACTCCCAGCGTCCCCGCCCACACCAGCCTCGTCGCTCTGGGCGACTCCTTCACCGAAGGCATGTCGGACCTGCTGCCCGACGGCACCTACCGCGGCTGGGCGGACCTGCTCGCCGCCCGGATGGCGGCCGCGGCACCCGGTTTCCGGTACGCCAACCTCGCGGTGCGCGGCAAGCTGATCCAGCAGATCGTCGACGAGCAGGTGGACCGGGCGGCCGCCATGGGGGCCGACGTGATCACCCTGGTCGGCGGCCTCAACGACACCCTGCGCCCCAAGTGCGACATGGGGCGGGTACGGGACCTGCTCACCGAGGCCGTCGAGCGGCTGGCCCCGAACTGCAAGCGGCTCGTCCTCATGCGCAGCCCCGGCCGCCGCGGACCCGTGCTGGAGCGCTTCCGCCCCCGCATGGAGGCGCTGTTCGCCTGCATCGACGAGCTCGCCGCGCGGCACGACGCGCTGGTGGTCGACCTGTACGCGGCGCCCGCTCTGGGCGACCCCCGGCTGTGGGACGTGGACCGGCTGCACCTGACCGCCGAGGGGCACCGCAGGGTCGCGGAGGCGGTGTGGCAGACGCTCGGCTACCCGGCGGAGGACCCCGAGTGGCATCTGCCCCCGGAGGCGACGCTGCCGCCGCACTGGGTGGCGCGGCGGGTCGCGGACGCCCGGTTCGCCCGGCAGCACCTGCTGCCGTGGATCGGCCGCCGGCTCACCGGCCGCTCCTCGGGCGACGGCCTGCCGCCCAAGCGCCCGGAGCTGCTGCCGTACGAGACGGCGTAGCCGCTCCCTCGTACGTTCCTCCAGGTCACCCCGCGGCGCGGGCCTGCACGAATCGCCAGTAGACTCCCTGTACGTGACTGCTGCGCCCGCCAAGCCCCGTATCCCGAACGTCCTCGCCGGACGCTACGCCTCCGCCGAGCTCGCCACGCTCTGGTCGCCCGAGCAGAAGGTGAGGCTCGAGCGGCAGCTCTGGCTCGCCGTGCTGCGGGCCCAGAAGGACCTCGGGATCGAGGTGCCCGACGCGGCGATCGCCGACTACGAGCGCGTCCTCGACACCGTCGACCTGGCCTCGGTCGCCGAGCGCGAGAAGGTCACCCGCCACGACGTGAAGGCGCGGATCGAGGAGTTCAACGACCTCGCCGGGCATGAGCACGTGCACAAGGGCATGACCTCCCGCGACCTCACCGAGAACGTCGAGCAGCTGCAGGTCCGGCTGTCGCTGGAGCTGATGCGGGACCGCACGGTGGCCGTGCTGGCCCGCCTCGGCAAGCTCGCCGGGGAGTACGGCGAGCTGGTCATGGCCGGCCGCTCGCACAACGTGGCCGCGCAGGCCACCACCCTCGGCAAGCGGTTCGCGACCGCCGCCGACGAGCTGCTGGTGGCGTACGGGCGGCTGGAGGAGCTGCTGGGCCGCTACCCGCTGCGCGGCGTCAAGGGCCCGGTCGGCACCGCGCAGGACATGCTGGACCTGCTCGGCGGGGACGCCGCCAAGCTGGCCGAGCTGGAGCGGCGGGTCGCCGGCCACCTGGGCTTCTCCCAGGCGTTCACCAGCGTCGGCCAGGTCTACCCGCGTTCCCTGGACTACGAGGTCGTCACCGCGCTGGTGCAGCTGGCCGCCGCGCCGTCCTCGCTGGCGAAGACGATCCGGCTGATGGCGGGGCACGAGCTGGTCACCGAGGGCTTCAAGCCCGGCCAGGTCGGCTCGTCCGCGATGCCGCACAAGATGAACACGCGCTCCTGCGAGCGGGTCAACGGCCTGATGGTCGTCCTGCGCGGCTACGCCTCGATGACCGGTGAGCTGGCGGGCGACCAGTGGAACGAGGGCGACGTGTCCTGCTCGGTGGTGCGCCGGGTCGCGCTGCCGGACGCCTTCTTCGCGCTCGACGGCCTGCTGGAGACGTTCCTGACCGTGCTCGACGAGTTCGGCGCCTTCCCGGCGGTCGTGGCCCGCGAGCTGGACCGCTACCTGCCGTTCCTCGCCACCACCAAGGTGCTCATGGGCGCGGTCCGCGCGGGTGTCGGCCGTGAAGCCGCCCACGAGGCGATCAAGGAGAACGCCGTGGCCACCGCGCTCGCCATGCGGGAGCAGGGTGCCGAGCGCAACGACCTGCTCGACAAGCTCGCCGCCGACGAGCGGCTGCCGTTGGACCGCGCCGGTCTTGAGGCGCTGATGGCGGACAAGCTGTCCTTCACCGGCGCCGCGAGCGATCAGGTCGCCACCGTGGTCGCCCGGATCGAGGAGATCGTGAAGCAGCACCCGGAGGCCGCCGGCTACACCCCCGGGGCGATCCTCTGAGGCGCTTCACCCGGGAGGAGCTGGAGGCCGCCCGCGACCGTCTCGTGCCGGACCTGGTCGCGGACGGTCTGCGGGTGCTGTTCTGCGGCATCAACCCGGGCCTGATGACGGCCGCGACGGGCCACCACTTCGCCCGCCCCGGCAACCGCTTCTGGCCCGCCCTGCACCGCTCCGGTTTCACCCCGCGACAGCTGCCGCCGTCGGAGCAGCACGAGCTGCTGTCGTACGGGCTCGGCATCACCAACGTGGTGGCGCGGGCGACCGCGCGGGCCGACGAGCTGACCGCCGAGGAGTACCGGGAGGGCGGGCGGGAGCTCGCGGTGAAGGTGGCCCGGCTGCGTCCGCGCTGGCTGGCCGTGCTGGGCGTGACCGCGTACCGCGTGGCGTTCGACGACCGCACGGCGAAGGTCGGGCCGCAGACGCGGACGATCGGCGAGTCCCGGGTGTGGGTGCTGCCCAACCCCAGCGGGCTGAACGCGCACTGGACGCCGACGAC
The DNA here is from genome assembly GCF_044763335.1 of Streptomyces sp. NPDC096105. Classification (NCBI taxonomy): domain Bacteria; kingdom Bacillati; phylum Actinomycetota; class Actinomycetes; order Kitasatosporales; family Streptomycetaceae; genus Streptomyces; species Streptomyces sp. NPDC096105. Next base: position 90,894 of record NZ_JBIWGC010000010.1, on the reverse strand, counting down.
GCTCGCGGAGGAGTTCGCGCGGCTGCGGGAGGCGGCGGAGCAGGAGTGACGGCCCCTCGGGGAGGGGCCGCCCCCCGGGGCGAGGCCGTCTGCGTGACCACGGCCGGCGACCGCACCGCGTCGCCCGCCTCCCGGTCGGCGAGCGCGACCGCGGCCCAGCGGCCGGTCCCCCGCACCTCCCGCAGCCGGGCGACGCCCGCGTGGTGACCGGGCCGGGCCCACGGCTCGGGTGTCCCCTCCCGCTCCCCGCGCAGTCGCACCGTCCGCGGGCGGTACGGACCGGTGTCGCCCCGGCGGGAGGCGAGCAGTTCGTACACCGCGTCGCGGGCCTTCTCGAACCGGTCCACCGTCGCCGCCCGGCTCGCCGGACCGAGGTCCGGGCGGTCGCCGGACTCCGGCACGGCGACGTGGTGGCCCGGTCCCGGGAGGCCGACGTCCGGCGGGCCGTGCTCCGCCGGGAAGGGACGGAAGCACAGCTCGTCGACGAGGGCGACGTGCCGGGCGAGGTCCACGGCTCCGGCCGGCCCCGCCGCCACGGGCAGTGGCGGCGGGGCCGGCCGGTGACCTCTCAGGCGTCGTACCGCCGCAGCCGCCACGCCCCGGCCAGCAGGGCGGCGGCCGTCCAGCACGCGGTGACGGCGAGTCCCGCCCAGGGGCCGAGCGTTCCGTCGGGCACGCTGCGCAGCACCGACTGGCCGGCGCGGTCCGGCATGAAGTCGACCACGGTGCCGAGCGCGTCGCCGATCACGAAGGACACGATCAGGATGAACGGGATCAGCACCGACAGGGTGGCCACCCCGCTGCGCAGCAGCGTCGCCAGTCCGGCCGCGAACAGGGCCATGAGCGTGAGGTAGACGGCGCCGCCGAGCACGCCGCGGACCTGGTCGGCCGTGCTCAGGCCGTCGGCGGCGTCGCCCAGTCCGGCCAGACCCGCGAGGAGCGCCGCCAGGGACGTCACCAGGGCCACCAGCAGGACGACGACGGCGACGGCGGCCGCCTTGGCGGCGAACCACAGGCCGCGACGCGGCACCGCCGTCAGCGACAGCCGCACGGCGGCGCCCTCGCGGTACTCCGCCGACACGGCCAGGGAGCCGAAGGCGATGGCGGCGATCTGCCCCAGGGTGGTGCCGGACAGGGCGGTGAGCAGCGGGTCGGCGCCGGGGTCCTCGGGGTCCATGCCCGCCAGCGCGGAGAACGCGGTGGTCACCGCGAACAGCACGAACAGGGTCGCGAGCAGCGAGCGGACGGTGCGGATCTTGAGCCACTCGGAGCGGAACACGGGGGTGAACGGCACGGTCAGGCCTCCTGGGGCTGGGCGGCGAAGTCGGTCTCGGCGGCGGTCAGATCCAGGTAGGCCTGCTCCAGCGTGCCCTGGTCGGCGGTGAGTTCGAGGAGCGGCACCCCCTCGGCGGAGGCGAGGCGTCCGATGTCGTCCACGCGCGCGTCGGGCACGGTCCAGTGGCCGTCGGGGTGGCGTACGGCCTGGTGGCCGTGGCGGGCCAGGGCGCCCTCCAGCGCGTCCGGGTCGGAGCTGCGCACCCGCACGGCGGGCCGCACGCGCGCGTCGATGAACTCCCGCATGGAGGTGTCGGCGAGCAGCCGGCCCCGGCCGAGGACGACGAGGTGGTCGGCGAACACGGCGGTCTCGTTCATCAGGTGACTGGACACCAGCACGGTCCGCCCCTCGTCCGCGAGCCGGCGCAGCAGGCCGCGGATCCACACGATGCCCTCCGGGTCGAGGCCGTTGGACGGCTCGTCGAGCATCACCACCTCCGGGTCCCCGAGCAGCGCGGCGGCGATGCCGAGCCGCTGCCGCATGCCGAGCGAGTACGTCCGCACCCGGCGGCGGGCCGCCGGGCCCAGCCCGGTCTCCTCCAGCACCTCGTCCACCCGGCGGTCCGGGATGCGATGGGTCGCCGCCAGGACGCGCAGATGGTCACGGCCGGTGCGGGCCCCGTGCGCGGCGCCGGCGTCGAGCAACGCGCCCACCCTTCGCAGGGGTTCGCGCAGGCTCGCGTACGGGTGACCGCCGAGGGTGGCCGAGCCGGAGGTGGGGTGGTCCAGGCCGAGCACCAGGCGCATGGTGGTGGACTTGCCGGCGCCGTTGGGGCCGAGGAAGCCGGTGACCCGGCCCGGGGGCACGGTGAAGGTGAGGTCGTCGACGGCTCGTCCGGTGCCGTACTCCTTGGTGAGGTCGCGGACGTCGATGCTGGTCATGCCCCCAGCGTGGCCGCCGCACGGGGGTGCGGTCCTCCCCCGGGCGCGGGGACCGTCTCCCCCGTGCGGGGGAGGCGGCCCCACGGGGGCGCTGGCACGATGGCGCGGTGAACCGTTTGCTGCGCCCGCTGCGGAACGGGGTGACGTACACCCGCTTGCTGCACCTGTGGGTGCCGGCGCTGCCGTTCAGCGTGTGGATCCTCGTCCACCCGAGCACACCGTGGGCGCCGACCCTCGTGCTGGTCCCGCTGGGGCTGGTCGCCGTGGTGCGCAAGGGCGAGGGCGTGCAGGCCCGGTTGCTGCTCACCCCCGGCGAGGCGGACCCGGGGATCTCCGAGGAGCCGTCGGCCTGCTGGCAGGACCGGGCGCGCACCTCGCTGTGGATGCTGGTGCGCATCCTCCTGTCCACGGCGACGGGCATCGTCACGGTGTGGCTGCCCCTGCTGGCCGTCTCCCTGGCACAACTGGCCGCCGGCACGGTGCCCGCCGGGGTGCCGGTGCTGGAGGACGCCCCGCACCACTGGGCCTACGCCCTGCTCGTCCCGCTCCCCCTCGTGCTGCTGTACGCGGCGCTCGTGGGGATCGGGGCGCTCGTCACGGCCGCCGCGCGCCGTCTGCTCGGCCCCTCACCTGCCGAACGGCTCGCCGCGCTGGAGGCGCGGACGGAGCAGTTGCTGGAGCGCACCCGCATCGCGCGCGAGCTGCACGACTCCATCGGGCACGCGCTGACCGTGGCCGTCGTGCAGGCGGGGGCCGCCCGCGCGGCGTCCAGCCCGGAGTTCACCGAACGCGCCCTGACGGCCATCGAGGAGACCGGCCGGGCCGCCCTGGAGGACCTGGAGCGGGTGCTCGGCGTGCTGCGCGAGTCGGAGCGGCCCACGAGGGCCCGGCCGACGCTCACCGACGCCGACCGGCTGCTGGAGTCCGCGCGGGCCTCCGGGGCGGCGGTCGACGCCGAGGTCACCGGGCCGCTGGAGACCCTGCCGGGCCCTGTCTCCCGCGAGGGCTACCGCATCCTCCAGGAGGCGCTGACCAACGTGCTCAGACACGCGGGCGCGGTGCCGGCCCGGGTCCGGGTGGCCGCCGCGGACGGCCTGCTCACCCTGGAGGTGCGCAACCCGCTGCCCGACGACCGGCCCGCCCCCGGCCGCGGCAGCGGGCTGCGCGGGATACGGGAGCGGGCGGCGCTGCTGGGCGGCCGGGCGCGCACCGGCCCGGACGGCGACGGCGACTGGCGGGTGCGGGTCGAACTGCCCCTGGGCTGATCTACGCTGGGCGGATGCCGGTCAGAGTGCTCCTCGTGGACGACGAACCCCTGGTGCGCGCCGGGCTCCGGGCCGTGCTGGAGGCGCAGCCGGACATCGAGGTCGCCGGGGAGGCCGCCGACGGGGCCGCGGTGATCCCGCTGGTGCGGCAGTTGCGGCCGGACGTGGTCGCCATGGACGTACGGATGCCGCTGCTGGACGGCATCGAGGCCACGCGCGCATTGCTGCGGACGGTGCCCGACCCGCCGAGGATCCTCGTGGTGACCACCTTCGAGAACGACGAGTACGTGTACGAGGCGCTGCGCGCCGGGGCCGACGGGTTCCTGCTGAAACGGGCCCGGCCCGCGGAGATCGTGCACGCGGTGCGCCTGATCGCCGAGGGCGAGTCGCTGCTGTTCCCCGCCTCGGTCCGGCAGCTGGCGGCCGAGTACGGCAACGGCGGCGGGAACCGTGCGGCCCGCGCCGGGCTGGAGCGCGCCCGGCTGACCGAACGGGAGGGCGAGGTGCTGCGGCTGATGGCGCGTGGACTGTCGAACGCGGAGATCGCCGCGCGGCTCGTGGTCGGCACCGAGACGGTGAAATCGCACGTGAGCTCCGTGCTGGCGAAGCTGGGGGCGCGGGACCGGACGCAGGCGGTGATCACGGCGTACGAGTCGGGGTTCGTGGCGCCGGGCTGAGCGGGCCGCGTCGGGACCGGGTGCGCCGCCCGGTGGTCGCCCGGGTGCGCCGCGCCGAGTACGATCCGCCCAACACGCGCACGAGCTGGGAGGACGGACGGTGGGTCGGCTGACCGGCGGGGATCCCTCGCTGCTGCGGAGGATCAACTCCGCCGTGGTGCTGCACGCGTTGCGGGCCACGGACTGCGCGACGCTGACCGAGGTGACCCGGGTGACGGGGCTGTCCCGGCCGACCGTCGAGGGCGTCGTGGAGGGTCTGATCGAGGCGGGCCTGGTCGTGGAGGCGGCGGCCGACGAGGGCGCCGCACGGCGTCAGGGCCGCCCGGCGCGGCGGTTCCGCTTCCGGGCGGAGGCGGGGCACCTGCTGGGCCTGGAGATCGGTGTGCACCGGGTGGCCGCGCTGCTGGCGGACCTGGACGGCCGGGTGATCGGCGCGGAGGTGCGGGACGTGGACGAGACGGTCGACGCCGACGAGCGGCTCGACCGGGGGCGGACGGCCGTCGCGGAGCTGCTGCGGCGGACCGGGGTGGCGCGCGGCTCGCTGCGTGCGGTCGGCGTGGGCACGCCGGGGATCGTCGACGCGGACGGCACGGTGCGGCTGGGAACGGCGCTGCCCGGCTGGACGGGGCTGAGCCTCGGCGCGCGGCTCAGTCGCTCCTTCACCTGCCCGGTGCTGGTGGAGAACGACGCGAACGCGGCGGTGGTCGCGGAGCACTGGAAGGGCTCGGCGAAGGGCCGCGACGACGTGGTGTTCGTGCTGGCCGGGCTGAGCCCGGGGGCCGGTTCGCTGATCGGGGGACGGCTGCACCGCGGGTACGGCGGGGCGGCCGGCGAGATCGGGGCGCTGCACCTGCTGGGCCGTGAGGCGACGCCGGAGACGCTGCTGTCCACCACGGACGAGCCGCTGCACCCGCTGGACGAGCAGGCCGTCGCCCAGGTGTTCGCGCGGGCCCGCGAGGGCGACCAGCGGGCCCTGGCGGCGATGGACCGGTTCATCCGGCGGCTGGTCCACGACGTGGCGGCACTGGTGCTGGCGCTCGACCCGGAACTGGTCGTGATCGGGGGCTGGGCGGCCGGGCTGGACGGGGTCCTGGAGCCGCTGCGGCGCGAGCTGGCCCGCTACTGCCTGCGCCCGCCGGAGGTCACCCTGTCGCTGCTGGGCGAGGCGGCGGTGGCGACGGGCGCGGTGCGGCTGGCGCTCGACCATGTCGAGGAGCAGCTCTTCGCCGTGGAGGGCACGGTGACGGCCCGCCGCTGACGGGCGCGCGCCGCGGGGCGGGCCCCGCGGCGCGTCGCCGGTCCGTCGGAAGGCCCGGCGCTCAGGACGCCTGGCGCTGCGGGCCGTGGTGTATCTCGACACCGCCGAAGTCGCCGAAGGTCAGGCGGCAGGTGTCCGCGCGGTAGGTGGCCACCGAGAGGGCCGCGGTGCGGCCGCGGGCGAGGTAGCGGGTGGTCACGACGAGGACGGGGGCGCCGGGCAGGCGGTCCAGTTCCTTCGCCTCGTCCGCGCCGGCCGAGCCGAGCTCCACGGCGTTCTCCTGGCGCTCCAGGGTCAGGTGCTGCAGTTCGCGCAGCACCGCGCGGGCGCGCGCCGCGCCGGAGGGGGCGTCGATGCCGGAGAGGTCGGGCACCGAGGCGGCCGGGATGTACAGCAGCTCGGACGCGACGGGCTGGCCGCGGGAGACGCGGGAACGCCGCACGATGTGCACGGCCTCGTCGCCGGCGGTCACCAGGCGTTCGGCGAGCGCGGCGGGCGGCACCTCGAACCGGCAGTCCACGGTGTGCCACGCGTCGTCCGGGCCGCCGGGCCAGGCGTGCTGCTCGCTGCCGACGGAGACGCCCATGCGCGGCGGGGCGACGGTGGTGCCCACCCCGCGGCGGCGCTGCAGCCTGCCTTCCAGTTCGAGCTGTTCCAGGGCCTGCCGGAGCGTGGCGCGCGCGACGCCGAAGCGGGCGGCCAGGTCGCGCTCGTTGGGCAGGATCTCACCGACGGCGAACTCCGAGTCCAGCGCCTCGCTGAGCACGGTCTTCAGATGCCAGTACTTCGGTTCCGGCACCGATTCCAGCTGCGTGGTCCCCACCCTGTCCTCCACGATCGCCGTGTCCGGCGGCGTTTTGACGCCCTTGTTTATTAAAGGTTGTTTCACTTCTACGCGACGATAAGGGGGCCACCGGACTTGGTCAATACCAATCGGCGCCACGCGGCGCGCGCACGGCGGACCGGTCGCCGCCGGACCGGTCGCCGCCGGACCGGCGCAGCCCCGCGTCCCGCACGGCGTCCTCCGGTGTAGGTTCCGAACTGACTCGTCGTCTGGCGTCGTGCTGACCTGCGGTTCTGGGCGGCTGTCCAGACGGTCCGTCGGCGGATTCGTCCAGCTGACTTGTCGAATTCCTAGGGCGTCCTTGCCCGGATAGGCGACACCGACAGATCGCTTGACGGCTGACCTGTGGGTTGGGGTGCCGGTAAGAACCCTGTCACCAGCCGCAAACGGCGTTACGTCTACTCCGTTCCGCCGGGTTGCGTATCGGAAGTTCCCGCAGGCTGAAGTTCACGATCAAGGTTCTCTCAGCCTCTTCTCTGCACAAGACTCGGTCCGGGGGCGCACCCGGCATCAGGGGAAGGCAGGGGATGGACACGACCACGATCGTGATCACCATCGGCTTGGTCATTAGCGCCAAGGCGTTCGCGTTGTGGGGGCTCTGGTTGCGCCTGTGCTGGCGGTCGCGCCGTGAGCAGTACCGCCACGACTACCTTCTGGGTATCGCGGAGAAGGTGGTGGCCGGCAGCCGGGTGGAGCTCGACGACCAGGACGGTGACGGTCACCGGTTGCGGGTGAGCATCTCCCGCGCAGAGGGGCACAAGGAGGATGCGGCAGCGTGAGTGTCCACCAACCGGGGGACGGCCCTGAACACCCCGCCGTCGCACCCGCGACACGGGACCAGCCGGACCTGCGGCACGACTTACGGCAAGCGAAGGACGAGGCGTTCAGCGCCTTCTACCGCGCCACGATCCGCTCCTTGGTGGGGTTCTTGGTCAACCAGGGCGCCAGCGTGCACGTCGCGGCGGACATTGCCCAGGACACCATGCTCTCCGCCTACAAGCGCTGGGACAGCATCGATCAACCCCGGGCATGGGTGCATACGGTCGCCTCCCGCGCGCTGCTCCGCAGGATCGCATCCTGCGAGGAGCAGCCCGTGGAAGAGGTCCCGGAGCCGACGTCACTACTGGCCGACCCGGACGCGATCGCGGCCTGGGAAGCCCGCCACGACCTGCTGCCCCTGCTGCGCAGCCTGCCGCCTCGGCAGCGCCAGGTTCTGGCCTGGGCCCTTTCCGGCTTCACCCCCGGCGACATCGCCGAACAACTCGGCATGAGCGACGACGCCGTACGCGCCAGCCTCTACAAAGCCCGCCGCGCTGTGGCAGAAGCAATCAAGGCACGGGAGGAGGGACAGTGACCGACCACCCCACGCACGACTACGACGACCAGGCCGTCAGCAATCGGCTCGGCCGGCACCAGCACACCCTGGACAACGTCCTCGATATCGAAGCCGGCCTGCGGGAAATTCTCATCCATTCCCGCCACGACACCGCCGTCAACGCCCTCGGCACCGTTCTGAACACCGAAGCCGGGCTGGCTGGCATCCTCCCATGGCCACCACAGCCCCAGGCCTCCTCCGACACATCCGGCACACACCGCCACCCCCGGGCAGGGGACTTCCTTCCCGCACTTAGCCCCGCAGACCGCATGGCCCTACGCAAGCACCCGGACGTCAAAGCAGCGCAACGCGCCCTCGCCCGCACTCTCGACCGCGCCCGCGACCTCCCCCTCGACCTCGCCCTCGACCTTGCCCTCGCCCTCGACCGCGACCTCGACCTCCCCCTCGACCTCGACCTGGACCGCGCACGCGCACGCGCCTGCGACCTCGCCCGCGCCCTCGACCTCGCCCTCGACCGCGACCTCGACCTCGACCACGCCCGCGCCCTTGACCACGCCCGCGCACGCGCACGCGACCTGGACCGCGCACGCGCACGCGCCTGCGACCTCGCCCGCGCCCTCGACCACGCCCGCGACCACGCCCGCGACCTCGCCCGCGACCTCGCCCGCGCCCTCGACCACGCCCGCGACCTCGACCTCGACCTCGACCGCGACCTCGACGCCTTCATCGAGATCCGTACCAATGAGGTTTGCCGGGCCATCGGCTCGGTCCTACGGCAAGACCCCCCTGTACTCGATGCCGCATCGGTGCCCACGCTCCTGGACGACTTCACCCATGACGACCTGCGCGACACTGACCTGAGGGGCATCGACTTCAGCGGAGTGCATTGGTCGCAACGCACCCAATGGCCCCCGGTCGTAGACATCGAAGCCCTCAAAGCCCGCTCGGACGAGACGCCGCCTGGAAGCGGAATCTGGATCGTCCGGTCCGGAACCACAACCGTTCGAGACTTCGCCGATCTGACATGAGAAGTCTCAGGTCAGCGCGCGGTGTGTTCAGGCACTGCAGGGCAAGCGAAGTCCCGGAGTAGATCCGTCGTTTGCGGCTGGTGACAGGGTTCTTGCCGGAACCCCGAGTTTCCGTTCTGAGGCGACAGCTCGACGACGGAACGGCCGGACAACCACATCTGTAAACGGAACCTACATCCGGGCCGGCCGCCCTCCCCGGCCGGCGGGCGTGCGGGTCTACCCGTCGGTAGCAATTGCTGACAAGCTGTCTACGACGTCGGGCGCGACGTCCCTTCCGCGCATCCGTTCCGCGAGTCCGACCGAGGAGCACCTCATGCCCGCGACCGTCACCTACAAGGTCACCTCCCCCCGAGGCCCGCAGGCCGTGACCCTGTCCTACGCGCGCGTGGGACGCGGGGCGCCGCTGCTTCTGCTGCACGGCATCGGCCATCACCGGCAGGCCTGGGACCCGGTGGTGGACATCCTGGCCACCGAGCGCGAGGTGATCGCCGTGGACCTGCCGGGCTTCGGCGCCTCGCCCGCCCTGCCCGACGGCCTCGACCACGACCTGCCCACCATGACCGCCGCCCTCGCCGGCCTGTGCGAGGCGCTGGAACTGGACCGGCCGCACGTCGCCGGCAACTCCCTCGGCGGTCTGCTGGCCCTGGAGCTCGGGCGGGCGCGGCTGGTCCGGTCGGTGACGGCGCTGTCACCCGCGGGCTTCTGGACGCAGGCCGAGCGGACGTACGCCTTCGCCGTGCTGTCCGCCATGCGCGGGATCGCGGAGCGGATGCCGGAACGGCTGGTCGGGAGCCTGGCCCGGTCCGCGGCCGGGCGGGCGGCCCTGACCAGCACGATCTACGCCCGCCCCGGGCGCCGCGCTCCCGAGGCGGTGGTCGCCGAGACGCGTGCGCTGGCCGAGGCGCCCGGTTTCGCCCGCACCCTGCGGGCGGGCGGCGCCGTGCGGTTCACCGAGGATGTGCCGGGTGTGCCGGTGACGGTCGCCTGGGGGTCGCGGGACCGTCTGCTGATTCCGCGGCAGGGCGTGCGCGCGAAGCGGGTCATTCCGCGGGCGCGGTTGGTTCGGCTGCCCGGGTGCGGGCACGTGCCGATGAACGACGATCCGGCGCTGGTGGCGCGGGTGCTGCTGGACGGCAGTCGCTGAAGGCGTGCCGGGGGTGCGCGGGACGCGGGGCCGGTGGGCTTGACGCGCGGTTCCCCGCGCCCCTGAGGGGCGTTGTTCATCCGCGGTTCGTGCGTGTGCCGTCGCGTTGGCGTAGGTGTGGGGGCGCACACTGACCGGATTCCGGACCCGGAGGCGTATTCATGGCACACCGTCCGTTCCCCGCACGTCGTTCCGTGCTGAAGGGCTCGCTGGCCGCTTCGGCGGGGCTGGCCCTGCCCGCGCTGGGCTCCGCGCCCGCCTTCGCCCGGTCGGGACGTCCGGCGGCCGAGTGGGGCGTCCAGACGGGGGAGGTCACCCGTGACTCCGCGTTGGTGTGGGTGCGGTCGGACCGTCCGGCGCGGATGATCGTCGAGACCTCGGCCACGGAGTCCTTCCGCACCGTCCGCCGCCTGCACGGCCCGTTGGTCGGTCCCGGCACCGACTTCACCGGCACCGCCCGGCTGCGCGGGCTGCCCCCGGGCGAGCAGATCCACTACCGGGTGCTGCTGGCCGACCCCGACGACCCGCGCCGTACGAGCGCGCCGGTCGCCGGCGCCTTCCGTACCGTGCCGGACCGGCGCCGGGACGGGGTGCGGTTCGTGTGGTCGGGCGACCTGGCGGGACAGGGCTGGGGCATCAGCCCGGCGTTCGGCGGCTACCGCATCTTCGACGCGATGGCCCGGCTCGACCCGGACTTCTTCCTGTTCAGCGGGGACACCGTTTACGCCGACGGTCCCATCGCGGCGACCGCCGAACTGCCGGACGGCAGCCTCTGGCGGAACATCACCACCGAGGAGAAGTCCAAGGTCGCGGAGACCCTCGCGGAGTTCCGCGGCAACTTCCGCTACAACCTGCTGGACGAACACCTGCGCCGGTTCAACGCCCGCGTCCCGTCCGTCGTCCAGTGGGACGACCACGAGGTGCGCAACAACTGGTACCCGGGGCAGCGGATCGCGGACACGGACACCCGGTACACCGAGAAGAGCGTCGACGTGCTGGCGGCCCGCGCCCGGCGGGCGTTCGGCGAGTACTTCCCCGGGTCCACGCCGCGGCCCGGCGCCCGGGAGGGCCGGATGTACCGGGTGCTGCGGCAGGGTCCGCTGCTCGACGTGTTCGTGCTGGACATGCGGACGTACCGGAACCCCAACTCGCCCGGCGACCAGGCCACCGACCCGCAGGGCATCCTGGGCCGGGAGCAACTGGACTGGCTGAAGCGGGAACTGGCGCGGTCGCGCGCGGTGTGGAAGGTGATCGCCGCCGACATGCCGATCGGCCTGATCGTGCCCGACACCACCGAGGGGCGCCCGCACGTCGAGGCGGTGGCGCAGGGCGACCCGGGGGCGCCGCTGGGACGCGAGCTGCAGATCGCCGAACTGCTGCGGTTCGTCAAGCACCGGCGGATCACCGGCACGGTGTGGCTGACGGCCGACGTGCACCACACCTCGGCGCAGCACTACCAGCCCTCGCGGGCGGCGTTCGGCGATTTCGAGCCGTTCTGGGAGTTCGTCTCCGGACCGCTCAACGCGGGCGCGTTCCCGGCCTCGGAGCTGGACGCGACATTCGGTCCGGAGCGGGTGTGGGTGAAGGCGCCCACCGCCTCCAACGTCTCCCCCGCCGGGGGCTACCAGTTCTTCGGCGAGGTGGACATCGACGGCGGCAGCGGCGAACTGACCGTGCGGCTGCGGGACATGGACGGCGCGGTGCTGTTCAGGAAGACGCTGCAGCCGGGACTCGTCGGTCAGTAACGCTGCATTCCGGACAGAAGCGCGCTTTACCCGTCAGTCACAGTACGTTCGTGATCACGAAACACGATTCCTTCACAGTGACCGCATGAGTCGAGACATGTCCGAAGTGACGAACGACCGCGCCGGAGGGCGCGCGCCCCGCCGCTGGAACCCGCTGGTCCGTGCCGCGCGCTGCGGGGAGGCCCTGCACGCGTGGCGGACACGCCGCCACGGCCACGCGCCGCCGGCGCACGATACCGGCGCTCCGCCGCCCCCCGGGCCGGCGGCGGCCGGGAGCGTGCTGTGGCGGATGCGGACGACCGTGCGGGACGAGCCGGGCGCGCTCGCGACCCTGTGCACGGCGCTGGCCGAACGGCGGGTCGACATCCTCAGCCTGCAGACGCACCCGCTGGGCGCGCACACCGTCGACGAGTTCCTGCTGCGCGTGCCGGCCGGTACGGATCTCACCGCGGCGGTGGCGGCGGGCGGGGGCACGGACACCTGGACCGAGCGGGCCGACGCCCACGACCTGGTGGACGGCCCGACCCGGATGCTCGGGCTGGCCGCCCGCACCGCGACCGACGCGTCCGAACTGCCGCTGGTGCTGCGCCAGTTGCTGGGGCGCTGCACGATCCGCTCCCAGCCCGCCGCGGCGGCCGGCACCGCGGCGGCCGTGCCTCCGGAGGGCGTCCTGGAGGGCACCGTGATCCGGCTGCGCGACCCGGAGGGGGGTGTGATCACGGCGGAGCGGCCGTACCTGCCGTTCACACCGACGGAGTTCGCCCGTGCCCGGGCGCTGGTGGAGCTGGACGCCCGGCTCGGTCCGCGGCTGCCACGCGGCCGTGACGTGCTGGCGCTGTCCGAGGGCGGTCACGTCTCCGTGCGCCGGGCGGACACCACCGACCTGCAGGCCGCGCGGGAGATGCACGAGCGGTGCTCCACCGAGACGCTGCGGCGCCGGTACCACGGGCCCGTGGGCGACGCGAGCCGCTACCTCGACCACCTGCTCAGCCCGCGCTTCGGCCGCACGCTCGCCGCGCAGACCGCCTCCGGCCGCATCGTCGCCCTCGGCCATCTGCTGTGGGACGGCGACGAGACCGAGGTGGCGCTGATCGTCGAGGACGCGTGGCAGCGGCGGGGCATCGGCGCGGAGCTGCTGTCCCGGCTGGTGGACATGGCGGTCGAGGCGGGCTGCGCCCACGTGTACGCCGTGACGCAGGCGTCCAACACGGGCATGGTCGCCGCGATGCGCGGCCTGGGCCTCCCTCTCGACTACCAGATCGAGGAGGGCACCCTGGTCATCACCGCCGGCCTGGACCCCGCCCCGGCCCAGAGCACCCCGGCGCCCGGCGAGAGGGTCACCCGCCCCTGACTCCCGACGGCGGAGGACGGCCCGGCACACGCTGTGTGCCGGGCCGTCCTCCGTCCGCGCGGGCCGTCTCCGCGGCAGCGGCCCTAGCCCTGGGCCATGGCCTCCGTCCGGGCGGGCCGGCCGGCCGGCGCGCCCAGGGCCTGGTCGAGGTCGGTCCAGAGGTCCTCGACGTCCTCCAGGCCGACCGAGAGGCGCAGCAGGCGGTCGGAGACGCCCGCGTCCCTGCGGTCGTCGGCGTCGACGATGCGGTGGCTGATGGACGCCGGGTGCTGGATGAGGGAGTCCACGCTGCCGAGGCTCACCGCCGGGGTGATCAGGCGGACGCCGGCGATCACCGCGTGCGGGTCGCCGTGGACCTCGAACGAGACCATCGCGCCGCCGATGGCCGGGTAGTGCACCCGGGCCACGCGCGGGTCCGCGGCCAGGCGGGCGGCGAGCTCGGCGGCGTTCGCGGACGCCGCCCCGACCCGGACCGGCAGGGTCGACAGGCCGCGCAGCAGCAGGTAGCCGGCCAGCGGGTGCAGCACCCCGCCGGTGGCGAACCGCACCTGCCGCAGCCGCCCGGCGAACTCCTCGTCGCAGGCCACCACGCCCGCCAGCACGTCACCGTGCCCGCCGAGGTACTTGGTGGCGCTGTGCAGCACCAGCCGCGCCCCGTGCTCGGCCGGACGCTGGAGGACCGGCGTGGCGAAGGTGTTGTCGACGAGCAGCGGCACCGAGCCGCAGGCGTGGGCGACCGCCCGCAGGTCGATCTCGGCCAGCGTGGGGTTGGCGGGCGACTCCACCAGCACCAGGCCGGTGTCCGGACGGAGCGCGTCGGCGACCCCCGCCGGATCGGTCCAGGTGACCTCGGAGCCGAGCAGCCCGGCGGTCAGCAGATGGTCGCTGCACCCGTACAGCGGCCGTACGGCGACGACGTGCCGCAGGCCCATCGAGCCGCGGACCAGCAGGACGGCGCTGAGCGCGGCCATGCCGCTGGCGAAGGCGACCGCCGACTCGGTGCCCTCCAGGCGGGCGAGGGCGGTCTCGAAGCGGGCGACCGTGGGGTTGCCGAGCCGCCCGTAGACGGGCGGGCCGTCGGGTTCGGCGCCGGTCGTGGCGAAGGCGTCGACGCGGGCGGCCTCGGCCCGGCTGTCGTACGAGGGGTAGGTGGTGGACAGGTCGATCGGCGGAGCGTGCAGTCCGAGTCCGGCGAGGTCGTCCCGGCCGGCGTGCACGGCCTCGGTGGCGAGTGCTCTGGTGGTGCGTCGCGTGTCCATGCCGTTGTCCATGGCGCCCAGGGTGAACACCGGCCGGTTCTGTGCGGCCGGTCCCCGTGCTACGTTCGGCCGGTGGCCGAATCTGTCGTACTGGATCCGGTGGATCTCCATCTGCTGCGGCTGTTGCAGAACGACGCCCGGACGACGTACCGGGATCTCGCCGCGCAGGTCGGGGTCGCACCGTCGACCTGTCTGGACCGGGTGACCCGCCTGCGGCGCTCCGGCGTGATCCTCGGGCACCGTCTGCGACTGGACCCGGCCAAGCTCGGCCGGGGCCTGCAGGCGTTGCTGTCGGTGCAGGTGAGACCGCACCGGCGGGAGCTGGTGGGGCCGTTCGTGGAGCGGATCCGGGCGCTGCCGGAGTCGCTGACGGTGTTCCATCTGACCGGCCCCGACGACTATCTGGTGCATGTCGCGGTCGCCGGCATGACGGACCTGCAGCGGCTGGTGCTGGACGAGTTCACCGCCCGGCGGGAGGTGGCGCGGGTGGAGACGCGGCTGATCTTCCAGCAGTGGGACTGCGGGCCGGTCATGCCGCCTTCGCCCTCGGCTCAATCCGCGTGACGTGCCGCGGCCGCCGTACCAGGATGGTCCGCATGTCACCAGCCAACAGCGCGCTTCCCCGTCAGGTCGCCGACGCCTACGTCGACGAGCTCATCGCCCTCGATCCGATCACCGGGACGTATCTCGGCGTCAAGGAGAGTTCCTCCCGGTTGCCCGATCTCTCTCCCGCCGGTCAGGAGGCGGTCGCCGAACTGCTCAGGGCGACCCTCGCCCGGCTCGACGAGGCCGAGCGGCAGCCCGGCGCGGACAGCGGCGTCGAGCGCCGCTGCGCCCGGCTGCTGCGGGAGCGGCTGACCGCCGAGCTGGCCGTGCACGAGGCCGGCGAGCGCCTGCGCGCGGTGGGCAACCTGGGCACGGTCGCGCACGCGGTGCGCGAGGTGTTCACGGTGACCCCGGCGGAGACCGAGGAGGACTGGCGGGCGATCGCGGAGCGGCTGCGCGCGGTCCCGGCCGCGCTGGCCGGCTACCGGGAGTCCCTGGCGCTGGGCCTGGAGCGCAAGCTGTACGCGGCGCCGCGCCCCACGGAGACGTTCGTCGGGCAGCTCGGCGAGTGGGCGGACACCGGCGAGGGCCGCGGCTGGTTCGAGGACTTCGCCGCCGCGGGTCCGGAGGCGCTGCGCGCGGAGCTGGACGAGGGCGCCCGCGCGGCGACCGCGGCCGTGGCGCAGCTGCGGGACTGGCTGCGGGACGTCTACGCCCCGGCGGTCGAGGACGCGCCGGACACGGCGGGCCGGGAGCGCTACGCCCGCTGGTCCCGTTACTACAACGGCACCGACCTGGACCTGGATGAGGCGTACGCGTACGGCTGGTCCGAGTACCACCGGCTGCTCGGCGAGATGAAGAAGGAGGCCGAGAGGATCCTGCCGGGGGCGGAGACCCCGTGGGTGGCGCTGGCCCACCTCGACGAGCACGGCCGGCACATCGAGGGCGTGGACGAGGTCCGCGACTGGCTGCAGGGTCTGATGGACCGGGCGATCGACGCGCTCGACGGCACGCACTTCGACCTCGCCGAGCGGGTGCGGAAGGTGGAGTCGCGGATCGCCCCGGCGGGCAGCGCGGCGGCGCCGTACTACACGCCTCCGTCGGAGGACTTCTCCCGGCCGGGCTGCACCTGGCTGCCCACGATGGGGCTGACCCGCTTCCCGGAGTACGACCTGGTGTCCACCTGGTACCACGAGGGCGTCCCCGGCCATCACCTCCAGCTGGCGCAGTGGGTGCACGTGGCGGAGAACCTCTCCCGCTACCAGTCCACCGTCGGCATGGTCAGCGCCAACTGCGAGGGCTGGGCGCTGTACGCGGAGCGGCTGATGGACGAGCTGGGCTTCCTCACGGACGCGGAACAGCGGCTCGGGTACCTGGACGCGCAGATGATGCGGGCGACCCGGGTCATCGTCGACATCGGCATGCACCTGGAGCTGGAGATCCCCGCGGACTCGCCGTTCCACCCGGGCGAGCGGTGGACGCCGGAGCTGGCGCAGGAGTTCTTCGGCGCGCACAGCAGCCGCCCGGCGGACTTCGTGGAGAGCGAGCTGACGCGCTACCTGACGATCCCGGGGCAGGCCATCGGCTACAAGCTCGGCGAGCGGGCCTGGCTGCTGGGCCGGGAGAAGGCCCGCGAGCGGCACGGCGACGCCTTCGACCTCAAGGCCTGGCACATGGCCGCGCTGTCCCAGGGGTCGCTGGGCCTGGACGACCTGGTGGACGAGCTGGCGGCGCTGTGATCCGGTTCAGCGCCGGAAGCCGCCCTCGGAGTCGATGACCTGGCCGGTGATCCAGCCCGCCTCGTCCGTGGCCAGCCACGCGAGGAGGCGGGCGGGGTCGTCGGGCATGCCCCAGCGCCCGGCGGGGAAGCGCGCGGCGATCGCGTCGTAGACCTCGCCGGTCAGGTAGTCGGTGTCCACGGGGCCGGGGTTGACGGTGTTCACGGTGACCGCGTGGTCGGCCAGCGCGGTCGCCAGGGAGCGGGTGATGGAGGCCAGGGCGCCCTTCTGCAGGGCGTAGGCGATCTCGCCGGGCATGCCGCCGGCGATGTCCTGCCCGGACGTCATCATCATGACGCGTCCGCCCGGGGTGCCCGGCGGGAGCGCGGCGCGGTGCCGGGCGTGGGCCTGGACGAGCAGCAGCACCGAGCGGGTGTCGACGGCCCAGTGCGCGTCGAGCATGGCGGCGTCGACGGTGTCGAGGTCGCCGTCGGAGCCGCTGAGGGCGTGGTTGGCGACGAGGATGTCGAGGCGCCCGCCGAGCGCCTCGGCGGCGCGGGCGTGCAGGGCGGCCGGTTCCGCCGGGTCGCTGAGGTCGCCGGGTCCGGCGAGCACCCGCGCGTCCGGATCGCCGAGCGCCTCCCGCACGGACGCGGTGACGTCCTCGGTCCGGTCGGCGCCCCAGGGCATGGCGGCGTCGTGCGGCACGTGATGGTGCAGATAGACACTGGCGCCGTACGCGGCCAGCCGGCGGGCCACGGCATGGCCGATGCCGCCGCGCCGGCTCGCCCCGGTCACCAGGGCGGTGCGGCCCCGCAGCGGCAGGGGGTCACGGCGGAGTTCCTCGGGCGGGGGCGGGGGGAGCTTCGGCATGATCCCCATGATGGATCGCGCCGCCGGTGAGGGCACGCGAATAACGGCAGGCGCCCGCGCGTCGGGGCAGCGGCCGGAGCGGCACCAGGACCGGCCAGGGCTCCGGGCCGGCCGCCTCCCACCGCGTCTCCTGCTGCCACCGCGCGGTGGCCGGCGCGGCGGGGACGCGTGCCGGGAGGTCCTCCCCCGTGTGTCCGGCGGCCCGGCGGACGACGACAAGGCGCTCGGGGAGACCGGCGGTGGCGGCCGGTCCGTCGCCCAGGACGGTGGGCGGCGGCGTCGCCGGCCGGGAGGACTCCGACGAGCCCGCCGGCCTCGCGGACCCGGTCGTGGACCGAGCGGTCCTCTCGCCGCCGGCTCCCGTCCGGAACGGCGGGCGGTCCCGTCCCCGGCCCCGCGACGAGCGGCCCGCCGCCCGGCCCCGCCCACTCGACCGTGCCCGGCTCCGCGTGTCCGTCCACGGCGGCTTGCCGGACGGCCGGGTTCAGCATCCGCACGCGTCCGTGTCCTCCAGGGAGGTCAGCGGATCGGCGGCGCGGCGCTCCCGGCCCCGCGGGGTCTCGAACGCGTAGCCCTCGCGCACCCAGTACTCGAAGCCGCCGAGCATCTCCTTGACGCGGTACCCGAGTCCGGCGAGGGCGAGCGCGGCGCGGGCGGCCCCGTCGCAGCCGGGCCCCCAGCAGTACGTCACCACCGGCACGGCCGGGTCGAGGAGTTCCGCGGCCCGCTCGGGGATCCGCGCGGTGGGCAGGTGCAGGGCGCCGGGCACATGGCCCCGGTCCCACGCCCCGGCCGAGCGGGAGTCCACCAGGACGAAGCAGGGGTCCCCGCCGGACGCGAGGGCGGTGGCCACGTCGGAGACGTCGGTGTACAGGGCGAGGCTCGCGCGGAAGTGCGCGGCGGCCTCGGCCGGGGAGGCGGGGGCGACCCGCAGGACGGGGTTCACGGTGGTCGTCATGGCAGAGAAACTACGGGCGCGGACGGCGGGCCTGAAGGGACGCATCCCGGTCCGGGGCTTGATCCGCCGGGGATTCTCCTGCTACTTCTCGGCGATGACCGAGTATTCCCCGGACGCCACCGACTGGCGCATCCTCGACCTCCTCCAGCGCGACGGACGGGCCGGCTACGCCGCACTCGCCCGCGCCGTGTCGATGTCCGCGAGCGCGGTCACCGAACGGGTGCGGCGGCTGGAGGAGGCCGGGATCATCCAGGGTTACGCGGCGGTGGTGGACCCGGAGCGGATCGGGCTGCCGGTCCTGGCGTTCGTCCGGCTGCGCTACCCGACCGGCAACTACAAGCCGTTCCACGACCTCGTCGCCGCCACACCGGAGATCCTGGAGGCGCACCACGTGACGGGCGACGACTGCTTCGTCCTGAAGGTCGCCGCGCGGTCGATGCGGCACCTGGAGGAGGTGTCGGGGCGGATCGGCGCACTCGGTTCGGTGACCACCAGCGTGGTGTACTCCTCGCCGCTGCCGCGCCGTCCCGTGGGCCGGTGACCCGGCCGCCTCGTCACGTCCCGCGCTGCCGCAGCCGTGAGCCGGAGCGGCTCTTCTCGACCTCGAGCTGGGCGTGTATGCGGCGGCGCAGGTCGGGGACGTGGCTGACGATGCCGACGCTGCGGTCGCGTTCGCGCAGCGAGTCGAGGACGTCGAGCACCTCGTCGAGGGTCTGGTCGTCGAGGCTGCCGAAGCCCTCGTCGATGAAGAGCGTGTCCAGCCGCACCCCGCCCGCCTCGTCGGTCACCACGTCCGCGAGTCCGAGCGCGAGGGCGAGGGAGGCGAAGAACGTCTCGCCGCCGGAGAGGGTGGCGGTGTCGCGCTCCCGGCCGGTCCAGGCGTCCACCACGTGCAGCCCGAGGCCGCTGCGGCCGCGGCCGGTGCGGTCGTCGGAGTGGACGAGGGTGTAGCGGCCGGACGACATGCGGCGCAGCCGGACGGTCGCGGCGGCGGCGACCTGCTCCAGGCGCGCGGCGAGCACGTACGACTCCAGGCGCATCCGGCGTTCGTTCTGCGCCGAGGTGCCCGCGGTGAGGGCGGCCATGCGGGCCACCCGGTCGTACTCCTCGCGCAGCGGTCCGAGCCGGCGCACGGAGGCGGCGGCGCGGGCGGAGAGCCGGTCGAGTTCGGCGCAGCGGCGGGCGGCGGCGTCGCGCGCGGAGGCCGCCTCGCGGACGGCGCGGTCGGCGTCCTCGGCGGCGCGCTGGGCGGCGGCGAGGTCGGCGGCCGGCTCGCGGGCGGCGGCCGCGGTCTCCGGTTCGGCGAGGACGGCGCGCACGGCGGCCTCCTCGTCGTGCCAGGCGTCCAGGCGCCGTTGCAGCTCCCGGTGGGCGGCGTCGTCGAGGAGGGCGTCGGCGGCGGCCCGCGGGGTGTCGAAGCCCGCGCGGAAGGCGGCGTCGGCGAGCCGGGCGTCGGCGTCCTTGAGCCGCCGGGCGGCCTCCTCGGCGGCGCGGGCGGCGTCGGCGGCGTCGGTGAGCAGCGCGACCTCGCGTTCGAGCTGCCCGGCGCGCGCCGCCACGCTGGGGGCGTCTCCCCGCGCGTGGGCCAACTCCGTTTCCAGCGAGGCGCGTTCGAGGTCGAGGCGGTCCCGGTGGCCGACGCGGGCGGCGGCGCGGACCGCCGCGTCGCGCTGGGCGGCCGTGCGCAGTTCGTGCTCGCGTTCGGCGGCGCGCAGCTCCTCCTGGGCGGTGTGCAGGGCGGAGGCGGCCTCCCGCGCCCGTGCGTACTCCCGCTCCGCCTCGTCGAGTTCGCGGGCGAGCTGTTCGGCCGGGGTGTCCCCGGCCCCGGCGCCCGCCGCGGCCAGTTCCTCGCGGACGGCGGCGAGCCGCTGGTCGGCCTCGGCGCGCCGCTCCTCCGCGCGCTGGTGGTCGGCGAGGGCGCGCTCCTCGGTCTCGCGGTCGACGTGTCCTGCGACCCTGCGGGCCGGGGCGGGGTGTTCGGTGGCGCCGCAGACCGCGCAGGGGGCGCCGTCGGTGAGGCCGGCGGCCAGCTCGGCGGCGATGCCGTTGAGCCGCTGCTCCTTGAGGTCGAGCCAGTGCTGCCGGGCGGCGAGGGCCTCGTCGCGGGCGGCGCGGGCCTGGTCGGCGGCCGCCTCGGCGTCCCGGGTGAGGCGGTCCCGCGTCCGGGCGGCCGCCAGGCGGTGGCGGGCGGTGTCGCGCTGTCCCGCGAGTTCCCCGGCCCGGGCCGCGGCCTGCTGGGCGGCCGCGATGCGGTCCTGGAGGGCGGCGCGGGTGGCCTCCCAGCCGTCGAGCCAGGCCTCGGCGTCCTCGCGGACCTCCTCGTCGGCGCGTTCCTGGCGGTCGAGACCGGCCCGCTCGTCGAGGAGTTCGGTGAGGCGGCGCTCCGCGCGGCGGGCCGACCCCAGTCCGCCCAGTTCCTCGGCGGCGCGGCGGGCCGCCGCCGCGAGCCCGTCCGGGCCCGCGTCCGCGAGGGACGCGGGGAGCAGGGCGCGGGCGCGCTCCTCGGCAGCGGCGGCGCGGCGGTGCTCTGCGTCGGCGGAGTCCCGCAGCTCCAGGGCGGGGACCACGGTCCCGGCCATGCGGGCCCGCTCCATGCGGGTCTGGTCCTCGTCGTGGGCGCCGGACCGCTCCCGCAGCCGCTCGGCCCGCTCCCGCGCCTCGGCGTACCGGCGTTGCAGCCGGTGCCGTTCGCGTGCCGCGTCCAGAGCGCGGCCCGCCTCGGCGCGTACGGACTCGGCGGTGGCGAGCCGGCCGTGGGCGGCGGTGAGCTGTTCGCGCGCGGTGCTGCGGGCGACGGCGGCCGCGGTCAGCACGGCGTCGGCGAGGCCCGGTTCGCCGGGTGACAGCTCGGGGAGTTCCATGGCGCCGCCCGCGGCCTGCTGCATGCGGTGGGCGTCGGCGAGCAGGTCGGCGTCGCCGTCGCGCACCCGCGCCTCGGCGGCCCGGCGGCGGTCGGCGAGGCGCTTCTCCACCTCGGCGAAGCGGTGGGTGTCGAAGAGGCGGCCCAGCAGCTTGCCGCGGGCCTCGGCGTCGGCGCGCAGGAAACGCGCGAAGTCGCCCTGCGGCAACAGCACCACCTGGCAGAACTGCTCCCGGCTCATGCCGAGCAGCTGGGTGATCTCCTCGCCGATCTCCTGGTGCGAGCGGCTGAGGTCCTTCCAGGTCCCCGTGGCGGCGTCGCGCTCCCGCAGCCAGGTCTGCGCCTTGTCGACGGTGGTGCCGGCGCCGCGCTTCTTCGGGCGCTCCCACGGCGGTTGCCGGGTGATCTCCAGCCGGCGTCCGGCGACGGTGAGTTCGAGGGTGACGGAGGTGCGGGTGCCGGGCGCGGCGTGGTCGCTGCGCAAGGTCGTGCCCTGGCCGCCCTGACGGGCGCCGGGGACGGAACCGTAGAGGGCGTAGCAGACGGCGTCCAGGACGGAGGTCTTGCCCGCGCCGGTGGGGCCGTGCAGCAGGAACAGTCCGGCGGCGGACAGGGCGTCGAAGTCGACGCTCTGGGTGGTGCCGAACGGCCCGAAGGCGGTGACGTCCAGGCGGTGCAGTCTCATCGGGCCACCTCCCGCGCGGCCTGGTCGGCGCGGACGGCGTCGAAGGCGTCCCGCAGCACCGTGCGCTCGTGCGGGTCGGGCCCGGCGCCGCGCACGTGGGCGACGAAGTCCTCGGCGATCTGCTGGTCGTCGCGGCCGGCGAGGCGGCGGGCGTAGGACACGTCGGGGTCGTCCGGCGGGCGGTCCGGGTCGAAGACGAGGGCGAGGGTGTGCGGGAAGCGCTCGGTGAGCCGGGTCATGGGGTCGGCGGGGCGGACCGGGTCGGTGAGGGTGGCCTCGATCCACGCCTCCTCGTGCGGCGCGAGCGCGGGGTCGGCGAGCAGCTCCTCAAGAGTGCCGCGGATGCGGGCCAGGGGGCGCGGCACGGGGCAGTCGACGCGCTCGGCGGTGACGCTGCCGTCGGCGGCCAGGTCGACGAGCCACATGGACTTGCGGTGCCCCGCCTCGGAGAAGGAGTACGGCAGCGGGGAGCCGGAGTAGCGGACGCGGTCGGTGAGGGTCTGGCAGCCGTGCAGATGGCCGAGCGCCACGTAGTCGACGCCGTCGAACACGGCGGCGGGCACGGACGCGACGCCGCCGACGGCGATGTCCCGTTCGCTGTCGCTCGGTTCGCCGCCGGTGACGAAGGCGTGGGCGAGGACGACGGAGCGGGTGCCGGACGGGCGGGCGGCGAGGTCGGCGCGCACCCGGTCCATGGCGGCGGCCAGCACCGCCTCGTGTCCGGCCCGCTCGACGCCGAACTCGTCCCGCACCAGGGCGGGCTCCAGGTAGGGCAGGCCGTAGAAGGCGACGTCCCCGTGCGCGTCGGGGAGCAGCACGGGGGTGCCGCAGGCGGAGGGTTCGGTGCGCAGGTGGATGCCGGCGCGGCCCATGAGTCCCGCGCCGACGCCGAGGCGGCGGGCCGAGTCGTGGTTCCCGGAGATCATCACCGTGGGCACGCCGAGGTCGGCGAGCCGGTGCAGCGCGTCGTCGAACAGCTCGACCGCGGCGAGCGGCGGCACGGCCCGGTCGTACACGTCCCCCGACACCACCACCGCGTCCACGTCGCGCTCGCGCGCGGTGCCGACGAGGTGGTCGATGAACTCGGCCTGGGCGCCGAGCATGCCGACGCGGTGGAAGGACCGGCCGAGGTGCCAGTCGGACGTGTGCAGCAGTCTCATGAAATCGCCCTGACCTGCACATTCACCTCTACTGCGCCTCTGAAACCAGCACGAACCGGCACGGGGCTCGCCGTCACCCCCGCCACGCTAACGCATGTCGCCCCCCGATCCACCACTCACCTCGCATCACCCCCGTGCTCCGCGTGCGATTCCGGTGTGTCCGCGTCATCACCCGTCACCGGTTCGAGGCCGGGTGCGCAGGGTTCCGGCTCCCCATCACCGGGCCCGCCGCGCGAAGGCCCTGCGGCTCCGGCCGGGGGCGTTGGTCAATGCCGCGAGGTGCTCAAGGCCCGGATCGGCGGCGCTGAAGAGTGTCCGCGACTCTTCCACCGCGCCTGCCGGCACTCGGTCGGTGCCGAGCGCGGACGGACAGCCTTCCGTTCTCCCGAACAGCTCATGGACACGACGGGACTTCTGTGGGTGGCGGGGACGTCGCGTGGTGTCGTTCCGTCGGATCGAGCACGTGGGTCCGTCCGGCAGGTTCGCGATGTCAGCCATCGCACGGTGGAAGAAGCCCCCCTCCGGTACGAACACATAGGCAACTCGGCTGAGTTGTCGCGGGTCAAGGAGACTCCACAGCGTGCCGCGGCTCCGGAGGCGCACCGCTCCGCACTCCACGGAACCCATCTGGCCTGCTGTTACACGGCAGGACACGACTGCGTCGGCGGATCCGGGCCACGGCGAGCCGAGGGCGGAGTGGTTGACGTCGGGAATCTGCCAGAGGACGGCGCCCGCTCCTGCTGGACTGGAACTCACGCTCCGCTTCGTGAGGCCCGACTCAGGACGGAATTCATGTCCACAGCGACCACCACTTCTGCCCACTCCCCCGCACCCCCGGACCGCTCTCCCCTGATCTCCTGGCTGGCCGTCATCTCGGTGATGCTGGGGATCTTCTCCATCGTCACCACCGAAATCCTCCCCATCGGCCTGCTCACCTCGATCGGAGCGAGCTTCACCGTCTCGGACGGAATGGCAGGTCTCATGATGACCATGCCAGGATTCCTCGCCGCGGTCTCAGCACCCCTCGTCACCGCCGCCACCGGCCGCATCGACCGCCGCACCATGCTCGCCGTCTTCATCCTCCTGCTCGCCCTGGCCAACTTCCTCGCCGCCGCCGCGTCCAGCTACTGGCTCGTCCTGGTCTCCCGCGTCATGGTCGGCATCACCATCGGCGGCTTCTGGTCCATCGGAGCCGGACTCGCCGCCCAGCTCGTCCCCGCCGCATCCGTCGGCCGGGCCACCTCCGTCATCTTCTCCGCCGTCCCCCTCGGCTCCGTCCTCGGCGTCCCCCTGGGCACCTTCATCGGCGACACCGCCGGCTGGCGAACCGCTTTCCTCGTCATGGGCGGCTTCACCCTCGCCGTCCTCGCCCTGCTCCTCCTGGCCGTCCCGCCCCTCCCCGCCCACCAGGCCACCCGCCTCCACGTCCTCACCACCATGCTCCGCAACACCAACACCCGCTACGCCCTCGTGACGACCTTCCTCGTCGTCCTCGCCCACTTCGGCACCTACACCTACGTCACCCCCTTCCTCGAACAGGTCACCCACGTCAGCACCGGTCTCATCACCGTCTACCTCCTCATCTACGGAGCGGCCGGCATCGCCGGCAACTTCCTCGGCGGGTCCACCGTGGGACGCCATCCCCGCGCCACCTTCGCCACAGCCGCCGCGCTCATCGCCGCAGCGACCTTCCTCCTGCCCGTCCTGGGCAGGTCGGACGCCGGAGCCGTGGCACTCCTGATCGTCTGGGGTCTCGCCTACGGAGCCGTCCCCGTCTGCTCCCAGACCTGGTTCTCCAAAGCCGCACCCGGCTCCCCCGAAGCCTCCTCCGTCCTGTTCACCGCCTCCTTCCAGGCCACCATCTCCCTCGGAGCCCTCGTCGGAGGAGCCGTCCTCGACCGTTCCTCCCCCTCCACCGTCATGGTCCTCGGCGGCCTCGCCGCCACCCTCATGGTCCTGGCGGCCTGGACCCACCACGCGCGAAAGCACACATGGCCCCGGGCCACGTGAGCTCACCGCCCCGAGTGCGGCCGGTCTCCCCGGCACACCCTCGCGTTCGTCCCCTCGTCCGGTCGTGCCCGCCCCCGCCTCCCCCGTCACGGCGGCACGGCACGGCCAGGAGATCGTGCGCTGGCCGGACGTCGTGACCGGGACGGTCACCGACACCCAGGTCAAGCTCCCCTCCCCGCCGGCGTCACCGGACCCCCGCGCTCTCCCCTCCGGTCGGCAGGGAGAGCGCGGGACTCCTCATCGGTGCGCAGCTGATCACCGCCCCGTTCCCGGAGTCCGCCCTCTTCCGGGTGGGAACAGCCATCGAAGAACAGCGCACGGACACCGGCGGACTCGCCGACGCATCCCAGGCGGACACCATCCGCCGTCCCTCAGTTTCCTGAGGCAGAACCCGGAGGCCCGCTCGTGAACCCTGAGTTCGTTCCGTCCCCCGAGGCGCTCCCCGACGCCTTCTACCGCGAGCTCGGGGGCGGCCGGTACGAGAGCACCCCGGCCACCGCGGGCCCGTGGAGTGCGAAGTCGCAGCACGCCGGCCCGCCTTCGGCCCTCGTCGGGCGCGCGCTGGAGCGGCACGCCCCCCGGCCTGGCATGAGGATCGCCCGCGTCACCGTGGAGCTGCTGCGTCCGGTGCCGGTCGCGGACCTGGCGGTCAAGGTGCGGACGGTCCGGTCGGGCGGCAGTGTCGAGGTGCTCGAGGGGGAGGTCACGGCGGCCGGCGCCACGGTGCTGCTGGCCCGGGCCTGGGGGCTGGTCGCCAGCCCTCGGGCCACTCCGTCGCTACAGCCCGTCCCTCCCGCCCCGGCCCTGCCTGGACCGCAACCGCCGCACACCATGGCGGGCGCCCATCCGGACGGCTACATCGCGGCGATGGAGTGGCGCTTCGAGGACGGCCGGGGTTTCGACTCGCTCGGTCCGGGGACCGCCTGGGCCCGCCAGCGCATCCCCTTGGTGGCCGGCGCCCCGGACTCTCCGCTGACCAGGGCACTCACGGTGGCCGACAGCAGCTGGGCCGTCGGTTTCGAGCTGGACCACCACTCGAATCTCGTCATCAACACCGACATGACCCTCGCCCTGCACCGCGATCCCGTCGGGGAATGGCTGTGCCTGCGCTCGCACACCGCGGCCAGTCCCGAGGGTTCGGGGCTGGCCCTCGGCCAGCTCGACGACGCGCTGGAGGGCTGCGGGCGGGTGCTGCAGACCTTGCTGGTCACTGAACGGCGCGACCGGCTGTGACCGGCCACGCCGGTAAACCTCCGACAGCGCGGGCGGTCGTTCCCGTATCACCCGTCACGTCCCGGCCCGGTTCCGCCCGTCATCGCCCGGGGGGTGATACGCGCGGGGCGTCAGGCGTCCCCGTAGGCCTCCCCGCCCAGTTCGAGGCGTGCGGTGCCGGAGGTGGCGTCGGCGAGCCAGGCGCGGAAGGCGTCCACGTCGGCGTCGGGGAGGCCGATCTCGAGGGTGACCTCCTCGCCGTAGCGCACGTCGCGCACCTCACGGCCGGTGGAGCGCAGGTCGTTCTGCACCTTTCCCGCCCTCTGGTGGCCGACGGTGACGGTGGCCAGCCGGAAGCGGCGCCGGGTGATCGTGCCGAGGGCGTCCAGGGCCTCGCCGACCGAGCCGCCGTAGGCGCGGATGAGGCCGCCCGCGCCGAGTTTCACGCCGCCGAAGTAGCGGGTGACGACGGCGACGACGTAGCGCATGTCGCGGCGCAGCAGCATCTGCAGCATGGGGGCGCCGGCGGTGCCACCGGGCTCCCCGTCGTCGCCGGCCTTCTGGACGGAGGCGTCCGCGCCGATGACGTACGCCCAGCAGTTGTGGGTGGCGTCGGCGTGCTCCTTGCGGACGGCGGCGATGAAGTCCTGCGCCTCCCGCTCGGTGGCCGCCGGGGCGAGGGCGCACAGGAAGCGGGAGCGGTTGATCTCGGTCTCGTGCACACCCGCGCGGGCCACGGTGCGGTACTCGTCCTGCATCCGGCCAGCCTATGCGGCTCCGGTCAGGGCCTGCCGCGCGGGACGGTGAGCGAGGTGAGCAGGGCGCCGGCGGGGACCAGGTCGTGCCAGGGGGCGCCGCGCCGGCCGAGCACCGCGATCACAGAGGTGGGGAACGTGACGCGGACCCGGTCCGAGGTGTCGTCGAGGCCGTCGGGGGCGAGGGCCGGCACGAGGTCCTCCGGCCCCGGGTGGCGGCCGGCGAGCGGCAGCGTCTCGACCTCGGCGGGCGCTTCGCGGATCACGTCCGGCAGGCCGGGGACGTCCGCGTGGTGGAGGCGCGGGCCGAGCCGGACCGGCGGGGGCGTCCCGGCGGCCGCGGGCGGCCGGCGGGCACTCGTGATCGGCGGGCACTCGTGACCGGCGGGCACTCGTGACCGGTGACGTCTTCCGGCCGGGCGGACTCGGCGTGCCGCAGCACGACCAGCCGGCGCAGCGGTCCCGCCGCCGCACGCTCGGTCATGCGGGGGTTCCGAGGTCGCGGGCGAGGTCGAGGCCGAGCAGCCGGTCGGCGTAGGCGTAGGTCTCGAAGCGGGCGCCGTCCGCCGGACCGGGGTCGGTCTCCAGCGCGCGGAGCACGCCGAGCACCCCGGCCGTGTCCAGGTCGCCCTCCCACGCGCCGCGCAGGTCGGCGCGCACCTCGTCGGGCACGGGCCGGGAGGGCCGCCGCGCCCAGTCGGCGACCGCGCCCCGCCAGCGGCCGAGGGTGTCGCCGGCCTCCGTCAGGGCGTCCGCGTCGATCCGCGCGGGCGTGCTCCTCGGGTGCGCGAGCAGGGCGAGGCGCAGGGCGGCCTGGTCGGCCTCGCCCGGCGGGACCGGCGCCGCCCAGGTGACGGGGGCGACGGCGACCCGTACGCCGTCGGGTTCCGCGCCGTTCTCGTCCACGACGTGCAGGACCTGCGCCTCGCCGAGCCCGGCGGCGCCCTCACCGTCCTCGAAGGGCCGGACCCCGAGGGCGGCGGCCGCCGCACGCAGTTCCTCGTACTGCCGTTCGGCGGAGAGCAGCGCCCACACCGGCGTGCCGCCGAGTTCCAGGGCGCGCACGAGCAGGTCGGCGGCCAGCAGCACGCGCAGGCCGGTCGGGTCGAGTCCTGGTGGGTGGGCCTCGACACGGGTCAGGCCCCGGCGGGCGGGGGCGGCGGCCACGAGCTCGCCGGTTCGGGCGTCGGTGATGCGCAGCACGAGGCGAGCGTAGGCATACGAGCGGGCGCACGCAGGTATCTCGCACGCTTTTCACGCCGTCGCTTGCCCGGCGCCGCCCGTCGTGGCAGACGCGCGGCGCCGGGAATCACCGTGCCGTGCGCCGGGTTGTGCAGAGCACCAGCCCACTCCAGACCCACGGGAGGCCGACGGTGTACGGCGACGATGCGACGGTCCGCAAGATCCTCACCGAGTCCGGTGACACCTGGGCCGTGGTCGGCCTGTCGGCCAACCGGCAGCGCGCCGCGTACGGGGTCGCGCAGGTGCTCCAGCGGTTCGGCAAGCGCGTGGTGCCGGTGCACCCGAAGGCGGAGACGGTGCACGGGGAGCAGGGGTACGCCTCGCTCGCGGACATCCCCTTCGAGGTGGACGTGGTGGACGTGTTCGTCAACAGCGACCTGGCGGGCGCGGTGGCGGACGAGGCGGTGGCCAAGGGCGCCGAGGCCGTGTGGTTCCAGCTCGGGGTGGTCGACGAGGCGGCGTACGAGCGCACGCGTGCGGCGGGACTGGAGATGGTGATGGACCGCTGCCCCGCGATCGAGATCCCCCGGCTCGGTCTCCGCGAGGCCTGAGAGGGGCAGCGGTCACGCCGGTGCCGCACGGGCGGGGTGACGCCGCGACGGCGCGGGCACGCAGCGCGGCACTGACACCCGGGCGGCCGTGGCCCGTCGGCTCAGGCCGCGGGCCTGCCGAGGCCTTCCAGCACGACCGCCTCCGGCAGTTCCGCGAAGGCCTTGCCCGGCACCAGCAGCTTCCCGCGCCGCCGCCCGCTGCCGACCAGCACGTACGGCAGGTCCACGACGGCCGCGTCCACCAGCACCGGCCAGCTCTCGGGCAGCCCGACGGGGGTGATGCCGCCGTACTCCATGCCGGTCTCCCCCGTCGCCGTGTCCATGGGCGCGAAGGACGCCTTGCGGACGCCGAGGTGACGGCGCACCACCCCGTTCACGTCGGCGCGGGTGGTGGACAGCACGACGCACGCGGCGAGCGTGGACCCGCCGCCGCGCCTGCCCGCCACCACCACGCAGTTCGCCGACCGCTCCAGCAGGTCACGGCCGTAGTGCTCGACGAAGACGGCGGTGTCGGCCCACTGCGGGTCCGTCTCGACGTAGAGGATCTGGTCGGCGGGGACGCTCCCGCTCCAGGCGCGGACCGCGGCCGCGACGGGGGCGGTCAGCTCGTCGAGGCAGTCGGGGGCGGGAGTGGCGTGGTCGAAGTCTCCGATGGGTGCGCGCATGGCGGCACGGTAACAGCGGGCGGGGCGGCCGTCGGAGCGCGTCTCACTGCACGGGCGGCACCGACACCGTCATGATCATCTCGACGGGCCCGTCGCCCGCGTTGCCGTACGCGTGGGGCGCGTTCGCCTCGAAGGAGGCGCTGGCGCCGGCCGGCACCCGGTGCTCCTCCCCGTCGACGGTGAGCGTCAGCTCCCCGGCCGTGACGTGGATGAGTTCGACCGTGCCCTCGGGATGCGGGTCGGAGTCGCTGCTCTCCCCCGGCATCAGCCGCCACTCCCACATCTCCAGCGGGCCGAGGGCCTCGGTGCCGGTCAGCAGCCGGCTGTAACTGCCGCGCTCGGTGGACCACAGGCGGACCGTCCGGTCGGCGGGGACGATCCGGACGTTCGGACCGCGCTCGTAGTCGAGCAGGGTGGGCACGCTGACGCCGAGCGCGTCGCCGATCTTGACGATCGTGCCGATGCTCGGGTTGGTGCGCGCCTGCTCGATCTGGATGAGCATGCCGCGGCTGACGCCCGCCCGGGCCGCGAGCGTGTCCAGGGTGAAGCCGCGCTCGGTGCGCCAGCGCTTGACGTTGCGCGCCAGGGACCGGGTCAGCAGGTCGAGGTCCGCCACATTCCGTCCGTTCGACAATCCGGATGACCGGGGCCGGCCCGTGCGACTGCGGTGCGGTGTACCCGGTCGTTCACCGCACTGTACTGCGAGGTCGCGGCCGGGAAGGCGCGGGCCTCAGGCGCCCGGTTCCACCTCGGCCAGCCGCGCGGCGCCGTTCGCCTCGTGCCGGGCGAGGCGGGCGGCGCCCTCCTCGTCCAGCCCGGCGAGGCGGGCCGCGCTCTCCTCGTCGAGCTCCGACAGCGCCCGCAACTGACCGGGTGTGATGTCGTCGGGGATCGGCACGGGCGGCGGGGTGCGCAGCGGCGGCTGCCAGCCCTCGTCGGGCGTCCAGCGGCGGACGACCCGGGCGGGAGCGCCCGCGACCACGCAGTGGTCCGGCACCTCGCCGCGGACGACCGCGCCCGCGGCCACCACCACGTTCCGCCCGACGCGGGCGCCCGGCAGGATCACCGCGCCGGTGCCGATCCAGCAGCCGGGGCCGATCTCCACCGGCTCCATCCGCGGCCACTGCTTGCCGATGGGCTCGTCCGGGTCGTCGTAGGAGTGGTTGGTGGAGGTGACGTAGACGTACGGGCCGAAGTAGCAGTCGCTGCCGATGGTCACCGTGGTGTCGGCGATGACATGGCTGCCGCGGCCGAGGACGACGCCGTCGCCGATGCGCAGGATCGGGTCGGGGCCGAGGTCGAGGCCGGGCATCAGGCCCGCGGTGAGGGTGACCTGCTCCCCGACGATGCAGTGCGCGCCGATCCGGATCCAGGGCTCGCCGAAGACGGTGCCGAGCGGGAAGGCGAGTCTGGTACCTGTTCCCATCGCGCCGAACCGGAAGCGGCCGGGGTGTTCCGCGGTCACCGAGCCCGTGCGCTGCACCCAGGCCCAGCCCGCGTGGACCGCGCGCTGGGCGAGGCGACGCGGCCAGGACGAGAACGTGTTCTTGCGCTTCGGCACCCGCTCACCGTAGTCCGCGGGCGCGACGGGCACGGCCCGTCGCCCCTGTGATCTTCACCCCACCGGTGTGGCGTACGGTTCCCCCCACATCCGACGAGGAGGCGACGATGACGCACCAGGCCTTGATCACGGGCATCGGCGGCAGGGAGCCGCGGATCGACGAGGGGGTGTTCGTGGCGCCCACGGCGAGCGTGATCGGGGACGTGACGCTGCGCGCCGGGGCGAGCGTCTGGTACGGGGCGGTGCTGCGCGGCGACGTGGAGTCGATCGCGGTGGGCGCCGACAGCAACGTCCAGGACAACTGCACCCTGCACGCCGACCCCGGCTTCCCGGTCACCGTGGGCGAGCGGGTCTCCATCGGGCACAACGCGGTGGTGCACGGGGCGGCCGTCGGGGACGACTGCCTGATCGGCATGGGCGCGACCGTGCTGAACGGCGCGGTGATCGGCGCCGGCTCCCTGGTCGCCGCGCAGGCGCTGGTGCCGCAGGGCATGCGGGTGCCGCCGGGCTCCCTGGTCGCGGGAGTCCCGGCGAAGGTACGGCGGGAGCTGACGCCGGAGGAGCGCGAGGGGCTGACGCTCAACGGCACGATGTACGCGGAGTTGGCGAAGGCCCACCGGGACCAGCACGGGGGCTGACGCGGCCCGCGCCCCCCTTCCGGGCCGCACGCTCCCCGGTCCGGGCGGCGTCCCCCCTGGTCCCGGCCCGCGTCGCCCTCACCGGGGCCGCGTCGCCCTCACCGGGGCCGTGTCACCCACCCGGGGCGCCTGGCTCGTCCGAGCCGCCTGGTCC
Organism: Streptomyces sp. NPDC096105; assembly: GCF_044763335.1. Taxonomy (NCBI): domain Bacteria; kingdom Bacillati; phylum Actinomycetota; class Actinomycetes; order Kitasatosporales; family Streptomycetaceae; genus Streptomyces; species Streptomyces sp. NPDC096105. The sequence goes on along the minus strand of NZ_JBIWGC010000010.1, from coordinate 59,182 downwards.
TCATGAGGACGCGTAGTGGGCGCCGGGCACGGTCGGGAAGCCCACCGGGTGAGGGGAGGCCGTCCGTTCAGGGCCGTATGCCGTGCCGCTGGGGCCGGTCGGCCCATGGGAGCGGCGCACGGACCGGAGCGACTCTGGAGGCAGCCAGTGGCCCACACGTCGCACCCGGGAGGCCCGCCGTGTTCGCTCCCCCGTCCCCCAGCCTGCCGCGTGCCCTGCCCGCCGAGCACCGGGCACGGCTCATGGCCACCGCGCGCGAGGTGTCCTTCCCGCAAGGGACCCGGCTGTTCGAGGAGGGAGCCCGGGCGGACCGGTTCTGGGTGATCCGGACCGGCACCGTGGAGCTGGACATGCGCGTACCGGGCCGCCGGGCCGCCCTGATCGGACGCCTCGGGCACAACGAACTGGTCGGCTGGTCATGGCTGTTCACCCCGCACGTCTGGCACCTGGGCGCCGAGGCGGCCACCCCGGTGCGGGCGTACGAGTTCGACGCCGCGTCCGTCCTCGCCCTGTGCGCGGAGGACCCGGAGCTGGGCCGGGAGGTCACCCGCTGGGTGGGCGAGGTGGTGGCCCACCGGCTGCACTCCGCCCGGGTCCGGCTGCTCGACCTGTTCGGCCCGTACGGCGCCGGTGCGGCTGTGTGAGGGCGGCCGCCCGCGCCGTACGGGGGTCCACCGGTCCGCCCGTGGGACCGGCGGCCCCCCGTTCTCTCCTCCGGGCGCGCCCCACGATTGCTACGTCCCCGTCAAAGGGCAGTGACCGAATCGTGTCGGGGCGCGGCTAGGGTGACTGCCCATGTGGCCAGGACAGCAGCCGCCCGGGGGCGAGCAGAACCCGCAGTCGAACAATCCGTACCAGCAGCCGGGGTACCAGCAGCCGAATCCGTACCAGCAGCCCGGCTACCAGCAGCCGAACCCGTACCAGCAGCAGCCGCAGTGGGGCGAGCCGTCCACGGTGGGCATGCCGCAGCCGGGGGACGGCGGCGGTGGCGGGAACAACCGCACCAAGCTGGTGGCGATCATCGCGGCGACGGCCGTGGTCGTGGCCGCGGGCGTGACGGGCTTCCTGGTGCTCGGCGGCGACAAGGACGACGAGGCCGACGGCGGGAAGAGCGCCAAGCCGAGCGCGACCGCGTCCGAGGACGCCTCCGCCGAGCCGACCCCCTCCCCCTCGGAGAACAACCCGCGCGGCGGTGAGGAGGAGAAGGCGACCATTCCCGGATGGCAGGTCGTCGTCAACACCCGCTTCGGCACCAAGTTCGACGTCCCGGCCGACTGGGAGATCGAGACGCCGGACACCTCCGTCGGCTTCGAGTGGGAGGAGGAGGACGGTGAGATGGGCCGCACCACCGTCACCGCCCCCGCCTACCTGAAGTCCAAGTGGTGCACCGCCGACGAGAACAGGGACGGACGCACGGAGGACACCGCGCTGGCCACCGCCGGCACCCGCGGTGAGAACGGCGCCAGGAACACCGAGGAGGCGGCCGAGACCCGCGTGCCGTGGTGGATCTTCGGCGGGTACACGCAGCCCGACAAGAAGAGCGTGAAGCAGGACAAGCCGAAGCCCTACACGACGAAGTCCGGGATCACCGGGCACGTGACCACGGCGCACTCGGAGGGCACTCCGCAGAAGGGCAAGTGCGACAGCGAGGGCAAGGCGATCACGTTCGCGTTCAAGAACGGCGCGGGCGACTTCGTCACCTGGAACCTGTACGGCGCGGCGGGCGTGAAGGACGAGATCCCCGAGGCGACCGTCCAGAAGATCCTCAGCACGGTCCGCCTGACCGAGGAGGCGCCGGAGGAGCCGTGACGGTCCGGGCCCGCCCGTGAACGGGCCCGGACCTCATTTGGCAAGTCGGCCCCCTCCCGGCGATAGTCACCGGGTGCCGACCACCGCCGACCGACGCCGCCCCGCCTGGGCCGGCCGCAACTACACGCTGCTGACCGCCTCCGCCGTGGTGACCAACCTGGGCAGCCACGGCGCGCTGATCGCCGCCGCGTTCGCCGTGCTGGGCGCGGGCGGCGACGGCGGGGACGTGGGTCTGGTGGCCGCCGCCCGCACCCTGCCGCTCGTGCTGTTCCTGCTGATCGGCGGGGCCGTCGCGGACCGGCTGCCGCGACACCGGGTGATGGTCGCGGCCAACGTCCTGAACTGCGTCTCGCAAGCCGCGTTCGCCGCGCTGGTCCTCGCGGGTGAGGCGCGGTTGTGGCAGATGATGCTGCTCAGCGCGCTCGGCGGCACCGGGCAGGCGTTCTTCAACCCGGCCGCCGAGGGCATGCTGCTCTCCTCCGTCGACGGCGAGCAGGCGGGCCGCGCGTTCGCGGTGTTCCGGATGGCGATGCACGGGGCGACCCTGGGCGGCGCCGCGCTCGGCGGGGCGATGGTGGCCGCGATCGGGCCGGGCTGGGTGCTGGCGGTGGACGCGGCGGCCTTCGCGGTCGCGGCGGTGCTGCGGGCGTTCCTCGACGTGCGGCACGTCCCGCCGCGCGAGCCGGGCGGCGGGATGCTCGCCGACCTGCGGGACGGCTGGCGGGAGTTCACCGGCCGGCCGTGGCTGTGGGGCATCGTCGTGCAGTTCTCCCTCGCCAACGCGGTCGTCGGCGCGGCCGACGCGGTCTACGGTCCGCTCGTCGCCCGCGACCACCTGGGCGGGGCCGCGCCGTGGGGTGTCGCGCTGGCGTTCTTCGGCGGCGGCACGGTGGCGGGCGCGCTGCTGATGACCCGCTGGCAGCCGCGCCGTCTGCTGCTGGTGGGCACCCTGTGCGTGTTCCCGCTGGCGCTGCCGTCCGCCGCGCTCGCCGTGCCCGTCCCGGTGGCGGTGCTGTGCGCGGTGATGTTCCTGACCGGGCTGTCCGTGGAGGTGTTCGGCGTCTCCTGGATGACCGCGCTGCACCAGGAGATACCCGAGGAGAAGCTGTCCCGGGTGTGCGCCTACGACTGGTTCGGCTCGGTCGCGCTGGTCCCGGCGGCGATGGCCCTCGCGGGCCCGGCGGAGTCGGCGTTCGGCCGCCCGGAGGCCCTCTGGGGCTGCGCCGCCCTGGTCGTGGTGGTCACGGCAGCGGTCCTCACGGTCCCGGACGTCCGGAACCTCCGCCGCCGCACCAAGGAGGTCACGGGCGCCTTGCAGGGCGCCGCCCGAGAGCAGGACGGGACCGGTACTGCCGCCGGCCGGCTGCGGCCCGGTGGAGACTGATCGCGCAGTTCCCCGCGCCCCTGAGGGTGCGGAACCACCGCCGCCCACACAGCCGGCCCGCCGCGGCGCCCACACTCGCCGGCCGGTTACGGCCCGGTGAAGGCTGATCGCGCAGTTCCCCGCGCCCCTGAAGGTGCGGAACCACCGCCGCCCTCCGGTGGGTGGCAATCGGCGCGAACGCCCCTACGACGCGCCCCCTCCCGGAGCCGCGGGGGCCTGCGCGTACGCAGCCCCTCAGGGGCGCGAAAAGTGCGCGGACAACCCCGGCGGCGCCGCAGCCGGCCGGCCGCCGTCGCCCCCCGAGGGGTGCGGGTAACTGCGCGAGCGCCCCCACTCCGCCGCTCCCGCCCCTCAACCGATCGCGAACGCCCCTGAAGGCGGCAGCGGGGACGGGACCGCCGCTCCGTCGTGGACCGGATGGGCGTCGCCCACGAAGTCACGCAGGGACGGCCCGTGTTCGACCCGCGCCGGAAAGGGGTCCGCCGCAGTCGCCCGCGACAGAGCCGGGATGTCCAACACGCGGTCGGACGCCGCAAGCACCACGTTCCCGAACCGCCGCCCCCGCAGAACCGCCGGTTCGGCGATCAGCGCCGGCTCCGCGAACCGCGTCGCCACCGTCGCCAGTTGTGAGCGCAGGAAGGCGAACGGGGCCGCGTCCGCGAGGTTGGCGAGATAGATCCCGCCGGGCCGCAGCACCCGGGCGACCTCGTCGGCGTAGCCGACGGTGGTGAGGTGCGCGGGTACCTGGGAACCGCCGAAGACGTCGGCGACCAGGACGTCCGCGCTGCCGTCGGGGGCCGCCTCCAGCCAGGCGCGGGCGTCCGCGGTGTGCACGGTGACGCCGGCGCCGGGCGGGAGCGGCAGGTGTTCGGCGACCAGGCCGGCCAGCGCCCCGTCGGCCTCGACGACGTGCTGGCGGGAGCCGGGCCGGGTGGCGGCGAGGTAGCGGGGCAGGGTCATCGCGCCGCCGCCGAGGTGCACGGCGTCCAGGGGCGCGCCGGGCTCGCCGGCCGCGTCGAGGACGTGCCCGAGCCGCCGGGCGTACTCGAACTCCAGGTGGGTCGGCTCGTCCAGGTCGACGTAGGACTGGGGCGCGCCGTCGACGGTCAGCAGCCAGGCCCGTTCCCGGTCGACGTCGGGCATCAGCTTGGCGGTGCCGTGGTCGACGGCGCGGGACACGGGGAGGGGCTCGCTCACCGTCCCATTGTGCCGCCGCCCCCGCACACGGCTGCCCGCCCCCGGTCACGGGGGGCGGGCAGCCGGGCACGTGCCCGTCAGAGGCTCACGCGACCTCCGTCACCGTCCCGGCGCCGACCGTGCGCCCGCCCTCGCGGACGGCGAAGCCGAGACCCGGCTCCAGCGGCACGTCGCGCCCCAGCTCCACGGTGACGGTCACCGTGTCCCCGGGCCGCGCCACCGCCGCCTCGCCGAGGTCGACGTTCCCGACGACGTCCGCGGTGCGGATGTAGAACTGCGGCCGGTACCCGGTCGACAGCGGTGTCGTCCGGCCGCCCTCGCGGGCGGACAGCACGTACAGCCGCGCCGTGAACCGCCGGCTGGGCGTCACACTGCCCGGCGCGGCCACCACGTGCCCGCGCCGCACCGCGTCGCGCGGCACCCCGCGCAGCAGCAGCGCCACGTTGTCCCCGGCCTGCGCCTCCTCCATCGGCTTGCCGAAGGTCTCCAGGCCGGTCACCACGGTCTCGGTGTCCGCCCCGAGCACCTGCACCCGGTCGCCGACGCGGACGGTGCCGCGCTCCACCGCGCCGGTGACGACGGTGCCCCGGCCGGTGATGGTGAGCACGTTCTCCACCGGCATGAGGAACGGCGCGTCCAGATAGCGCTCGGGCACGGGCACATAGGTGTCGACCGCGTCCAGCAGCGCCTCGACGGACGCCGTCCAGCGCGGGTCGCCCTCCAGCGCCTTGAGCCCGGAGACCCGGACGACGGGCGCCGCGTCGCCGCCGTAGCCGTGCGCGGAGAGCAGCTCGCGGACCTCCAGCTCCACCAGGTCGGTCAGCTCCTCGTCGCCCGCGTCGGCCTTGTTGAGCGCGACGACGATGTGGTCGACGCCCACCTGCCGCGCGAGCAGGACGTGTTCGGCGGTCTGCGGCATGATCCCGTCCAGCGCGGAGACGACGAGGATCGCCCCGTCGAGCTGGGCGGCGCCGGTGACCATGTTCTTCACGTAGTCGGCGTGGCCGGGCATGTCGACGTGCGCGTAGTGGCGGGTGTCGGTCTCGTACTCGACGTGCGCGATGTTGATGGTGATGCCGCGGGCGGCCTCCTCCGGGGCCCGGTCGATGCGGTCGAACGGCACGAAGCCGGCGGAGCCGCGCTCGGCGAGGACCTTGGTGATGGCGGCGGTCAGGGTGGTCTTGCCGTGGTCGACATGGCCCATCGTGCCGATGTTGAGGTGCGGTTTGGTGCGGACGTACGCCGTCTTGGACATGGCGGTACCGGAAAGCCTCTCGGTGATGACGCGTCGGGCCCCGGGCGCGGCGGATCGGCGCGCGGCCGGGACGGGGACCCCAGGAACCAGGCCGACCCTCCCCCTGCGGGGTCCGCCGGACGATCCGGGGAGGGTCAGCTTCGGGCGCCGTCGACTGCGGCGAGGAGAGCGGGGACGGCAGCCTTCGGGGCATCCGCGACGGCGGATGCTGCGAGGAGGAAGGCGTACCGGAACATGACGTCGATCCTTGCCGACGCGGCCCTCCGCGTCGAACGATTTTCCGCGAAGCGGAAGTCCGCCCTGCGGATCAGGGGTTCCCGGTGAGGGGCCGTCACGGGTCCCCGGTCACGCGCCGATGTTCCTCAGGGCCTCCCTCACCGACAGCGGCGCGAACCGGTCGCCCTCGCGGGCCAGGAAGCCGCGCACCGCGCCCGGGTCGGTCCTGGCGTACTCGCGCAGGGCCCAGCCGATGGCCTTGCGGACGAAGAAGCCGGGGTGGCCGGACTGGCGCAGGCAGTAGCCGAAGAGCCGCTCGGTGTCGGTGCGTTCCTTGTGGCGGAGCTGGTGGAGCAGCGCGGTGCGCACCAGCCACGGGTCGTCGTCGGCGCTCCACCGGTCCATGACGGCGGTGAGCGCCGGGTCGGCGGCGACCAGCGGCCCGACGACGTGCGCGGCGAGCAGGTCGACGGTGTCCCACCAGGGCACGGTGGTGACGAGGTGCCGGGTCACGGGCAGGAAGTCCGAGGAGCACCGCCGTACGTGCCGGCGCAGGTAGTCCACGGCGAAGTAGTGGTACTCCCGCTCGGGCAGCGCCCAGCAGCGCAGGGCGACGGCCGTGCAGTCGGCCTCGGCCGGGCGGGGCGGTCCCGCCTCGACGGTGCGGGACAGGGCGCGGCGCACCGGGGTCTTCAGGCCCAGGAAGGGCGCGACGTCCTTCATGTACGCCCGCATGGCGTCCGCCTGCCCGGGGTCGGCGGCGGACGGGTAGGCGGCGGTGAGCCGCTCCAGCACCGTGTCGGCGAGCGTGCTGTCCGGCACCCGCGGCGGCGGACCGTCTTCTGTGACGCCCATGAGACGAACACTACGGCGATCTCGCACAAATGTCGGTTAGTGTCACCGAATGCTCGATGCCACCAACCGCTCTGGGGGCACGGCCACGGCCCGCCCCCGGGCCGGCTCGTCCGACCTCGCGGTCGCCGTCCCCACGGCCGCCCCCGTTCTCGCGCCCTCGCCGGGTCTCGCCGGCCGCTGCGCGAGAGTTCTGCTGTCGCCGTGGTCACGGCTCTCCCTGCTGGTCGTCCTGCTCGCCTCGGCGGCGGCGGTCATGGTGGTGCTGGAGCCGCAGCAGCTGCTGGCCGACGGCCTGCCGGTCCGGCTCGGCGGTGCCGCCGCCGTCGTCGCCTACGCGGTGGCGTACGGGGCGTGCACGGTGGCGTTCGTGCCGCGCCCGTTGCTGAACCTCGCCTCGGGGGCGCTCTTCGGCTCCCAGTTCGGGCTGGTCGCGGCGCTGGGCGGCACGGTGCTGGGCGCCGGGCTGGCGTTCTGTCTGGGGCGGGTGCTCGGCCAGAAGGCGCTGCGTCCGCTGTTGCGCGGGCGCTGGCTGAAGGCCGCGGACAACCAGCTCAGCCGGCACGGTTTCCGGTCGATGCTGGCGGCGCGGCTGTTCCCCGGCATCCCGTTCGCCGCCGCCAACTACTGCGCCTCGGTCTCCCGGATGGGCCTGCTGCCGTTCCTGCTGGCGACGGCGCTCGGCTCGGTCCCGAACACCGCCGCCTACGTCGTGGCGGGCGCCCGCGCCTCCACCCCGACGTCCCCGGCCTTCCTGATCGCGCTGGCCTGCATCGCCGTGCCGGGCCTCGCGGGCGCGGCCGTGGCATGGCGCAAGCGGCACCGGCTGCGCGCCCGGTAGGCCACACCGGGCCGCCGCCGGCCCGGCGGTGCGCCGGACCCGCTCGAGGATCATCGCGTCGGCGGGAGCGCCGGCCCCGCACCTGGCCGCAGGGCGTACCGCGCGCCGCGCTCCCGCAGGGCGCGGACCGGGTGGCCGTCAGGCGGGGACCGCCCGCGCCGAGCGGGTGGCCGGGGGTGAGGGCGCCGCCGCACGCCCCTGTGCGAGGTGTGTCTCGGCAACGGCCGCTCCGGCCGGCTCGTGCGCGCCGTCGGCGCCGCGCGACATCCTCGCCACGCGTCTGCGTCGGCTGGCCGGCGCCGGGAGCCGCACCGCGCGCCTCCGGGCCCCGGCCGGGCGGTGCGCGGCACGGCGGCCGCCCCGGCGTCACCCGTACGGACGCGGGCTGCCATCGGACCTTCGCCGGGGCTTCATCTCCGAGCGCTACAGTTCGCCGTCGGCGCGCCCGATGATCGACAGCACCGCACCCGGCGGTGGGGGTGTGCCCTTCGACCTTTCCGCGATCGGCACTTGGACTCCGCTGCCCCATGTCTTGGTTTGAATCCCTGATCCTCGGACTCGTCCAGGGTCTGACCGAGTTCCTGCCCGTCTCCTCCAGCGCGCACCTGCGGCTGACCGCGGCCTTCTCCGGCTGGGAGGACCCCGGCGCGGCCTTCACCGCGATCACCCAGATCGGCACGGAGACCGCGGTGCTGATCTACTTCCGCGAGGACATCGGACGCATCCTGTCCGCGTGGACGCGCTCGCTGACCGACAAGGAGATGCGCCGGGACCAGGACGCCCGCATGGGCTGGCTGGTCATCGTCGGCTCCCTCCCGATCGGTGTGCTCGGGGTGACGCTCAAGGACCAGATCGAGGGGCCGTTCCGCGACCTGCGGCTGACGGCGGCGATGCTGATCGGCATGGGCATCGTGCTCGGCGTCGCCGACCGGCTGGCGGCACGCTCGGAGAGCGGCGGCAGGCACCGGGTGGCCGCGCCCCGCAAGGAGCTGGGCGACCTGACCGTCAGGGACGGCCTGATCTACGGCGTGTGCCAGGCGATGGCCCTGATCCCGGGCGTCTCCCGCTCCGGGGCCACCATCAGCGGCGGCCTGTTCATGGGCTACCGGCGGGAGGCCGCGGCCCGCTACTCGTTCCTGCTCGCCATCCCGGCGGTGCTGGCGTCCGGCCTGTTCGAGCTGAAGGACGCGGCGGACGGCGGTCACGTCTCGTGGGGGCCGACGCTCTTCGCCACGGTGATCGCGTTCGTCACCGGGTACGCCGTGATCGCCTGGTTCATGAAGTTCATCTCGACCAAGAGCTTCATGCCGTTCGTCTGGTACCGGATCGCGCTCGGCGTGGTGATCATCGTCCTGGTCGCCGTCGGCGCGCTCAGTCCGCACGCGGCGGAGTCGGCGGGCTGAGCGCCCCCGGGGGCGCGGCACGGACGAGGCGTGCGGGAGCGGCCCGGCCGCGGCCCATCCGCCCGGGAGGTGTCCGCGGCACGTGACCGAACCCATACGGGTCCGGTAGCCGTCCGGTAGCGCACCGTCAGTCCATGGCCCTAGGCTGGTCCGCATGTCCCCCGACTTAACGCCCCCTGGTTCCGTGCGGTCCGCCGCCGAGGTGAACGAGCAGATCCGCGCCCTGTGGCTGCGGGCGGGCGGCTCCCTGTCCGCCCAGGAGCGCGAGGAGTACGAGATGCTGGTCGTCGAGTGGGCGGCCGCGATCCGCGGCCGGGTCGTCGAAGCGGCCTGACCTCCCGCCCTCTCCGCGTCCCCGGTCAGCGTCCGCCCGCGACCCGCAGCACCGTCCCCGTGGTGTACGAGGCGTCCGGCGACATCAGCCAGGCGACCGCCGCCGCGATCTCCTCCGCCTGTCCCGCCCGCCGGAGCGGAATGCTCCCGGCCATCTCCCGGACGCGGTCCGGCGCCCCCATCGCCGCGTGCATCTCCGTGTCGATCAGGCCCGGAGCCACCGCGTTGACCCGCACACCGGCCGGACCGAGCTCCTTCGACAGCCCCACGGTCAGGGCGTCGACGGCGGCCTTGGTCGCCGCGTAGTGCACGTACTCGCCGGGGCTGCCCAGGGTGGCGGCGCCCGACGAGATGTTCACGATCACGCCCTCGCCGCGGGGCGTCATCAGCTGGGCGGCCCGCCGCGCGCACAGCAGCGTGCCGATGACGTTGACGTCGACGACCCGCCGCAGGGTGTCCGTGCCGACCTCGGTGAAGGGGCCGAGCGGCCCGGTCACCGCCGCGTTGTTCACCAGCCCCGTCAGCGGCCCGAGTTCGCGCTCCGCCACCTCGAACAGCCGCTCCACGTCGGCCTCGACGGCGGTGTCCGCCCGCACGGTCACCGCCCGCGCCCCGGCGGCCCGTACGTCCTCGGCCACTTTCTCGGCGGCGTCGGCGTCCCGGACGTAGTTCACCGCCACGTCGTGCCCCTCCGCCGCCAGCCGCCGGCAGGTCGCGGCGCCGATGCCCCGGCTCCCGCCGGTGACCACCGTGACCAGACGCTTCATGAGTACCTCCAGGCGTGGGACGCGGGACGAAGATCCCCAGACTCGCATGACGCGCGCCCCGGTGTCGCCCGGGCGGGCGGCGTGATCGACTGAAACCGTCGTGCGGCGCGTCCGGCCGGGTCCGGGACGCACACTGGAGGCACTACGGGGTAGGGAGGCGCCCATGAACACCGTCGGCCACCACCTCGCCTCCCCGTGGCGCCGCTCGACCGCCGCCGCGGTCGCGGGCACCCTGCCCGCCCTGGCCTTCCCCGCCGCGAACCTGTGGTGGACCGCCTATGTCGCCCTGGTCCCCTGGCTGCTGCTGATCCGCACCGCGCCGACCGGGCGGCGGGCCGCCTTCGACGGCTGGTGGGGCGGGTTCGGGTTCATGCTGGCCATGCACCACTGGCTGCTGCCCAGCCTGCACGTGTTCACGTTCGTCCTCGCCGCGCTGCTGGGCGCGCTGTGGGCGCCGTGGGGGTGGCTGGCGCGCCGGACGCTGGGCGGGACCCCGTCCGGGGGCCGGGTCGCGGCCGCGCTGCTGGTGGTGCCGTCGGGCTGGCTGACGATCGAGCTGATCCGCTCCTGGCAGGGGCTCGGCGGGCCGTGGGGCGTGCTGGGCGCGAGCCAGTGGCGGGTGGAGGCCGCGCTGCGGCTGGCGTCGGTGGGCGGGGTGTGGCTGCCGAGCTTCCTGGTGGTGGCGCTGAACGTCGCCGTGGCCGTGCTGGTCGCGGTGCGCCGGGCCCGGGTGCCGGCCGTGGCGGGACTGGTCGCCGTGGCCGCCGCCGGGTCCGCCGCGTGGGTGGGATCGCCGCGCCCCGACCCCACCGGGGAGCGGGCGCGGATCGCGGTCGTCCAGCCGGGGGTGGTCTCCGGACGGGACAGCGCCGACCGCCGCTTCGACCGCGAGGAGCAACTCACCCGTCAGCTCGCCGGTCAGGGCGTCGACCTGGTCGTCTGGGGGGAGAGCAGCGTCGGCTTCGACCTGGGCGACCGCCCCGACCTCGCCCGGCGGCTGGCCGCGCTGTCCCGCGGGACGGACGCGGAGATCCTGGTCAACGTGGACGCCCGGCGCTCGGACAGGCCCGGCATCTACAAGAGCTCGGTGCTGATCGGCCCGGACGGCCCGACCGGCGACCGGTACGACAAGATGCGGCTGGTGCCGTTCGGGGAGTACATCCCGGCCCGCTCGCTGCTGGGCTGGGCGACCTCCGTCGGGAAGGCGGCCGGCGAGGACCGGCGGCGGGGCTCCGAGCAGGTCGTCATGGATGTAGGGGACGGCCTGCGGATCGGCCCGATGGTGTGCTTCGAGTCGGCCTTCCCCGACATGAGCCGCCATCTCGCGCAGGACGGCGCCGGCGTCCTGCTCGCACAGTCCTCCACGTCGACGTTCCAGCAGAGCTGGGCGCCCGCGCAGCACGCCTCGCTGGCCGCGCTGCGCGCCGCCGAGACCGGCCGCCCGATGGTGCACGCCACCCTGACCGGGGTGTCCGCCGTGTACGGCGCGGACGGCGGGCGCATCGGCCCGCGGCTCGGCACGGACGCCTCCGCCGCGCAGGTGTACGACGTGCCGCCGGCGCGGGGCACCACGCCGTACGTCCGCTTCGGCGACTGGCCCCCGCAGGCGGCCCTGCTCGTCCTCGCGGTCTACGGCGTGGTGGAGGCGGCGCGGTCTAGGCGAGGCGCTCGTCGACCGCTCGTACCACCCGTTCGCACAGCTCATGGGTCGCCAGTGCGTCACGGGCGCTGAGCACCTCGCCGGCGCGCACCGCGTCCAGGAAGGCGAGCGCCGCCTGCTCGATGCCGCGCTGCCGGGACACCGGCACCCAGTCGCCGCGCCGCCGCACGGTCGGTTGCCCCTTGTGGTCGATCACCTCGGCGAGGTTGACCACCTGGCGCTTGGAGTCCTGGCCGGACACCTCGAGGATCTCCTCGGAGGAGCCGCTGAGCCGGTTCATCACGCCGAGGGCGGTGAAGCCGTCGCCGGCGAGCTGGAGCACCACGTGGTGCAGCAGCCCGTCCTCGGCGCGGGCGCGGGCCGTCACGTCGTCGATCTGCCCGGGCACCAGGAAGCGCAGGGTGTCCACGACGTGGATGAAGTCGTCGAGGATCGTCCGGCGGGGCTCCTCCGGCAGCCCGGCCCGGTTCTTCTGCATGAGGATCAGCTCGCGCGGGTGGTCCGCGCACTGCGCGTAGCCGGGGGCGTGGCGGCGGTTGAAGCCGACCGCGAGGCTGGTGCCGCGCTCCTCGGCGAGCGCCACCAGCCGCTCGGAGTCGGCGAGTTCGTAGGCGAGCGGTTTGTCGACGTACGTCGGCACACCCGCTTCGAGCAGCCGGGTCACGATCCGCGGGTGGACGTCGGTCGGGGCGTGCACGAAGGCCGCGTCGAGGCCCGCGCCGATCAGCGCGTCGAGGTCGGCGTGGCGGTGCCCGGCCGGCAGGTGGAGGGCGTCGCCGACCCGCTCCAGCGTGGCCGGGGTGCGGGTCTGCAGGTGCAGTTCCACCCCGGGCTGGACGGCGAGCACCGGGAGGTACGCCTTCTGCGCGATGTCGCCGAGCCCGATGCAGCCGACCTTCACGGTGTGTTCTCCTCTGGTCCTTGCCCGGCCTGGTCCGCTGCGAGCATACGGGGTGCCCCAGGGCCGTCCCCGTCCGCGCCGGACGGTCCTCCCGGCGGCCGCCAGTCGGCGACGCCGTCGAACCCGCGCAGGAAGAGCGACGGCGCCGCCTTGGACAGCGCGGCCAGCGCGGTGTCCCGTACGGCCGTGCCGATGCGGCCGGTCGTCATCACGTTGAGCCGGGCCACCCGCACCGCCCGGCGTGAGACGGCCGTGGTGCGCGGGAGGCGGGCGGCGGTGTAACCGGGGAGGCCGTCGGCGACGGGGGCGTGGGCGGACCCGGGCATGCCCGGGCGGGGGAAGGCGAGGGTGATCGCGTCCTCGATTGCCTGGTTGCCGCCCTGGCCGAGGGTGGGCGGCATGGCGTGCGCGGCGTCGCCGACGAGCGCCACGCGGCCCCGGTGGAAGGCGGGCAGCGGCTCGGCGATGTGGTGGACGTCGTGCCGCAGGACGTCCTCGGGCCGGACGGCGGCCAGCACCTCGGGGACCGGGCTGTGCCAGTCGCCGTAGCGGCGCAGCAGTTCGGCCCGTTCGTCGTCCGGGGCCCGCTCCCCCGCGGGCGCGACGGCGGCGGCGTAGGCGTACACCCGGCCGTCCTTGAGGGGGTGGGTGCCCCAGATGCGGCCGCGGCCCCAGGTCTCGTGCGAGGGGAACGCGACGCCGGGCAGCGGGATCACGACCCGCCAGGTGGTGAAGCCGCTGTACACGGGGCCGGGGTGGCCGGGGAAGAGGGCGCCGCGCACGGCGGAGCGGATGCCGTCGGCGGCCACCACCAGGTCGGCCTCCCGTTCGCCTTCGGGTGTCTCCACGCGGGCCGGCCTGCGGGGGTCGCCCGGGACGCCGGGGTCGGTCAGCCGGGCGGGGGCGCCGGTACGGACCGCGCCGGACGGGAGCCGTCCGGCGAGGTGGTCGATGAGGGTGGCGCGGTGCAGCAGGACGAGCGGGCCGCCGAAGCGTTCGGCCGCCGCGGCGGCGTCGGTGCGGGCCAGCCACCGGCCGCTCGGGGCGCGCAGCCCGCCGTCGCCCTGCCAGGCGGAGAGGGCGCGGATGTCGTCGCCCAGGCCGATGACGTCCAGCGCACGGAGTGCGTTGGGGGACAGGGAGATCGCCGCGCCCACCGGCTCGAGGGAGGGGGCGCGCTCCAGGACGGTCACCTGCGCCCCGCGCAGGTGCAGGGCTGCGGCCGCCGTCAGTCCGCCGATCCCCCCGCCGATCACGATCACCCGTTCGACCGCTGCCATGGCTCCTCCTCGTGGCCGCTGACTACATCTGTAGTGGACCCTCGGCTCCAATGTACTACATCCGTAGTGAGGCGGGTAGGTTGACCTCCATGTCCGAACGCACCACCGCCGGCGCCCGCGCCGGCCTCGTCGCCGACACCGCCCTCGCCCTGCTCGCCGAGCGGGGCATGCGGGGCCTGACCCATCGGGCGGTGGACGAGACGGCCGGACTCCCCCAGGGCTCCACGTCCAACGTGGCGCGCACCCGGCAGGCGCTGCTGGAACTGGCGGTACGCCGCCTCGCCGACCGGGAGGAGCGGGTGCTGGCCCTCCACGAGCTGCCCGGCCCCCGCGGCGGCGCCGACGCCCTGCTGGACGCTCTGGCCCTGACCGTCCACCGCGCGCTGACCCACCACCACGAGCTGACCCTCGCCCGCTACGAACTCGCCCTGGAGGCCACCCGCCGCCCCGAACTCCGCGCCCACTTCGACGCGGCCGGCGCCCGCTTCCGCGACCGCCTCACCGCCCTCGTCACGGCGATGGGCTCCACGTCCCCGGCCCGCCACGCCCTGTCCCTGGCCTCCTGGGCCGACGGCCTCCTCTTCTCCTGCGTGGCGGGCTCCTACCACGCCCAGGTGCCGTCGGTGACGGACATCCGCACCGACCTGCGGGAACTCCTCGACGGGATGCTGGGGACCGCGGGGCTCCGGCGGCAGTCGGAGGAGTGACACCCGGCCTCACCGCGACGGAACCGGGCAGCAGCACCGTATGAAGCCCTCACCGCGTTTCACGTTGGCCGCGACCACGCTCGACGCACCGGACGCCCAGGAGCTGGCGGGGTTCTACCAGGCCCTGCTCGGGTGGCCGGTGCGGACATCCGGACCGGACTGGGTCGAGATCGGCCCCTCCGACGGCGGTACCGGGCTGTCGTTCCAGACGGAGCCGCTCTTCACTCCTCCGCGGTGGCCGTCCGCACGGTCCGGGCAGCAGATGATGATGCACCTGGACATCGAGGTGGACGATCTGTCGTCGGCGGCCGAGCGTGCCGTCGCCCTGGGGGCGACCGTGGCGGATTTCCAGCCGCAGGACGACGTGCGGGTCCTGTACGACCCGGTGGGCCACCCGTTCTGCCTCTTCGTGCGCACCGGCGCGAGCACCTGACCGTGACACCGGTGCCGCGCCGTCCCGTGACCCACCGCCGCAAAACCCTTGGTGTGAGGCCGCGTCGGCGGGAAAGGATGCGGGCATGACGCCCCAGCACACGACTTCCCAGCGCACCGAACCCGCACCGAACGCCGATGAACGGACCATGCTCGAGGGGTGGCTCGACTACCACCGCGCGACGCTCGCCCGCAAGTGCGAGGGGCTGACGGACGAACAGGTGCGGACCGCCTCGGTGCCGCCGTCGGACCTGTCGCTGATGGGGCTGGTGCGGCACATGGCGGAGGTGGAGCGCTCGTGGTTCCGCCGGGTGTTCGCCGGTGAGGACGCGGGGCCGATCTACTACGGCGAGGCCGACCCGGACGGCGAGTTCCACCCCGGCGAGGCGGACACCTGGAAGGACGCCTACGAGACCTGGCAGGCGGAGATCGAGGCCGCCCGCCGCACCGCGTCCGGTCACCCCCTGGACGACCTCTCCCGCGGGCGGCACCGTTCCAGCCCCGAGCCGTACTCCCTGCGCTGGATCTACACGCACATGATCGAGGAGTACGCCCGGCACAACGGCCACGCGGACCTGATCCGCCAGCGGATCGACGGCGCCACCGGCGAGTGACGTCACCCGGCGCACCGGCGGGGCCCCCGAAGGTGGGCGGACATCACCCGTGCGGGGTAGGACCGCGCCTGTCCGTCCACCGTCCGGCGGGCGGAACCAGCAAAGTGGCGGGGGTGCAGCGAACGACGACCACAGCAACGCTTCTGGTGACCGTGGCGGTCGCCGCCCTCTCGGGCTGCGTGACGGTCCAGCGTCCCCTCGCACCGGGCCCGGCGACCGCGCCGCCGCACGGTGCCGGGCACGACGCGGCGGGACGCGGCGCCTCCCCTGCCGAGCAGGCGCCGGCGCGTGAGGCCCTGCGGAGGGTCCCGGCCGACGAGCCCGAGGCGTCGCCGTCGGACCGGACCACCCCGAAGGCGAAGCCCTCGGAACCGGACGCGCCGTCCGACGCGCGCAACGGGCAGGCGCGCACGGACCGGCCCCGGAGTCCCGAGCAGCCGCAGCCGCCCCGGCGCACCCCCGCGCCACGCCCGTCGGCCAAGCTCCCGGGCGGCGGGTCGCCGGACGGCGGCACGCCCGGCGGCGGCTCGGACATCTGCGCGCTGGGCCGGGAGTACGGCGGCTGGCCGGCGGACAGCCCGCAGGCGCGGATCTGCCAGGACACCTACGGACGCTGAGCCGCACCGCGCCTCAAGGTCGCCGCGGCGGGCCCGGTCCCCCGGGCGGTGTCCCGTCCTCGCCCAGCCGTGCCTCCAGCCGCCGAACGGCGTCCTGCACGTCCTGGCCGTAACGGTCGTCGGCGAGGGTGCGGGCAGCGCCCCGGGCCCGCTCCAGATGGACACGGGCCGCGTCGCGACGGCCGAGGCGGGCGTAGTCGGCGGCCAGGTCGAGGTGCAGCGACGGGTACAGCGCGCGCACCGCCGGAGCGTTGTCGCGGGCCGGGTTCCCGTCGGCCTCCTCGGCCGCCGTCAGCGCCCGCAGGTCCCAGGCCAGTTCGTCCTCGGGGTCGTCCTGGGTGTCGGCGAGGCAGCGGGCGAGCGTGCAGCGGTGCAGCGGGTCGCCCTGCTCGCCGATCTCGGTCCACAGGCCGAGGAAGCGGTGCCGCGCCTCCTCACGGTCCCCCGCGTAGTGCAGCATCACCGCCTGGCCGATCCGGGTGAGCAGGGCGTCCGGCGCCGCCTGCTCCTGTCGCTCCGCCACCGCGCCCTCCGCACCGTCGCCCGCTGTCGCCCGCTGTCGCCCCCGACGCTAACCGCAGGAGCGGACGATTCCGGACAGGCCGCCCCGCGACGTGCCGGGTGCGGAGGGGCGCCGCGCCCCTCCGCACCCGGCCGGCCGGACCGGCCGGCGGGTCAGCCCAGGTTCGGGAGGGTCCAGTCGATCGGCTGGTGCCCCTGCGCGGCCACCGCCTCGTTGATCCGGGAGAACGGCCGGGAGCCGAAGAACTTCTTCGCGGACAGCGGCGAGGGGTGCGCCCCCTTCACCACCACGTGCCGGCTCTCGTCGATCAGCGGCAGCTTCTTCTGCGCGTAGTTGCCCCACAGCACGAAGACCGCGGGGTCGGGGCGGTCGGCCACCGCGCGGATCACCGCGTCGGTGAACCGCTCCCAGCCCTTCCCCTTGTGCGAGTTGGCCTCCCCCGCGCGGACCGTGAGCACCGCGTTGAGCAGCAGCACGCCCTGCCGGGCCCACGGCATCAGATAGCCGTTGTCCGGGACGGGCGTGCCCAGGTCGGCGTGCAGCTCCTTGTAGATGTTCCGCAGGGACGGCGGGATCTTCACCCCGGGCCGGACCGAGAAGCACAGCCCGTGCCCCTGGCCCTCGCCGTGGTACGGGTCCTGGCCGAGCACCAGCACCTTCACCTCGTCGTACGGCGTGGCCTCCAGCGCCGCGAAGACCTCCTCGCGGGGCGGGTAGACGGGACCGCGCGCCCGCTCCTCCTCGACGAACTCGGTCAGCTCCTCGAAGTAGGGCTGCTTCAGCTCGTCACCCAGAACCCCGCGCCAGGACTCGGGCAGCATGGCGATGTCGGTCACGTCGATTCCCTTGCTCACGTGGTCGTTTCCCGGTCTCAGAACCTACCGGCGCCCACTGACAGCCGGCCCCGCGGCCGGCCGTGCCGGGTGCTCTACCAGCTGGTCTTCCGGGAGAGCTGCCACAGCATCATGATGGTGGACGGGTCCAGGGCGCGCTCGGCGCCCGAGATGTCCCGGCTCGCCGCCACGTGCTGCCGGCCCTGCCACAGCGGGAGCAGCCGCACGTCGTCCACGAGGATCTCCTGGGCCTCCTCGAACTGCTTCACCACGTTGCCCCGGTCACTCTCCCGGCGTGAGCTGGGCAGCAGGTCGTTGACGATCTTCTCGGCCTCGTACGGCGTGCCGAGCGCGTTCTGCCTGCCGACGAACGGGGCGATGAAGTTGTCCGCGTCCGGGAAGTCGGGGAACCAGCCACGGCCGAACACCGGGTACTCGCCCTTCTGGTAGCCCTCGACGTAGGTCTTCCAGGGGCGGCTCCTCAGCGTGACGTCGAACAGCTCCGACGCCTCCAGCTGCCGCTCCAGCTCCTTGAACTCCAGGGCGGTCTCGGAGCCGTAGCGGTCCGAGGTGTACCAGAGGGTGAGCGGCACCCGCTCGGTGATGCCGGCGTCCCGGAGGATCTCGCGGGCCTTGCCGGCGTCGGGCTCGCCGAAGTCGTCGAAGAAGCCGGTGGTGTGTCCGGTCAGGCCCTTGGGGACCATCGAGTACAGCGGGTCGACGGTGTCCTTGTAGACCTTGTGCGCGATCGCGGCGCGGTCGACGAGCTGCGCGATCGCGTGGCGCACCGCCTTCTTCCCGGCCCACGGGTCCTTCGGGTTGAACACCAGGTAGTTGATGTCGGTCCCGGTGCCGTCGATGAGCTGGATCTCCTCCTCCTTGGAGGTCCTGCCCTGCAGCTCGACGATGTCGCCCGCGGCCAGCCCGCGGTAGGTGAGGTCGATCCGCTTGTCGCGCAGCGCCTCGACCATCTCGCCCGAGTCGTGGTAGTAGCGGATGGTGACGGCGTTGTTCTTCCGCTCGGCGTACCCCTTGTAGTGGTCGTTGCGGACCAGCCGGGCCTCCTTGCCCTCCTCGTACGACTGGAGGGTGTACGGGCCGGATCCGACGACGCTCTTGTCCTTGCGGAGCGATCCCGCCGGGTAGGAATCGGGGTCGACGATCGACATCGCGGGGGTGGCGAGCACGAACGGGAAGGTGGCGTCGGGCTTGTTGAGGTAGAAGACCACCTCGCGCTCGCTCGGCGCCTGGACCCTCTCGAGGCTGCCCAGCAGACCGGCCGGACCGCCGTTGACGTTGATCTGGCGGATGCGGTCGATCGAGTGCTTGACCGCCTTGGCGTCCAGCTTGCCCCCGTCGGAGAACGTCAGGCCCTCGCGCAGCTCGCAGCGGAACACCTGGTTGGAGGTGTCGGAGAACTCGCACTTCTCCGCCGCGTCCGGCTGCGGGGTCGTCGCGCCGACCGGGTAACTCAGCAGCGTCTGGTAGATGTTGCGGAACAGCTCCCAGGAGCTGTCCCAGGACGCGGCAGGATCCAGCGTGCTCGGCGAGCTGGTGGTTCCCACGACGATGGGGTCCTCGTCCTCCGGGCTGCCGGACGACAGGACGCCGCATCCGGTCACCAGGGACGATAGGGACGCGATGGCCGCCACCCGCCGCAGGCATCGGTTCCGGTTGAACACGCGCACGCTCCTCGATCTGCCGTACCAAGGGTCGGCGAACGATACCGCAGTGACACGCCCACCGACCCTGCCCTGGAAGGGGGTTGAGATCAACTGGCGGATGACTACGTTGTCACGCGCGTTCCGGCCCTGAAACGCCGACACGGGCGCCGTTTTCGTCAACGGCGCCCGTGTCGGACGGGGCGTTCGTGACCCGTGTGCACGCGTGGTGCGCACAGCGGATCGGCGCGTACGGGTCAGCCGACGCCGGCGTTGAGGAAGATGCCGCCGTCGACGACCAGGGTCTGGCCGGTGACCCAGGCGGACTGGTCCGAGGTGAGGAACGCGGCCGCGTCGCCGATGTCGGACGGCACGCCGAGCCGGCCGAGCGGGTAGGACGCGGCGGCCTCCTCCTCCCGGCCCTCGTACAGCGCCTGGGCGAACTTGGTCTTCACCACCGCCGGGGCGATGGCGTTGACCCGCACCCGGGGCGCGAACTCGTGCGCCAGCTGCTGGGTGAGGTTGATCAGCGCGGCCTTGCTGACGCCGTACGCGGCGATGAAGGGCGAGGGCGCGATGCCCGCGACGGAGGCGATGTTGACGATCGCCCCGCCGTTGTCCTTCTGCCAGGCGTGCCAGGTCTTCTGCGCGAAACCGAGCGCGGAGATCACATTGGTCTCGAAGACCTTGCGCGCCACGTTCAGGTCGAGGTCGGCGATCGGCCCGAACACCGGGTTGGTGCCCGCGTTGTTGACCAGGTAGTCGACCCGGCCGAAGGCCTCCATCACGCGCTCGACGGCGAGTGCCTGGTGGGCCTCGTCGTGCGCCTTGCCGGCCACGTGGACGGCCCGGTCGGCGCCGAGCTTCTCGACGGCCTCCTTGAGGGCGTCCTCGTTGCGTCCGGTGATGCAGACCCGGTCGCCGCGCGCGACCAGGGCCTCGGCGACGCCGTAGCCGATGCCGCGGCTGGCGCCCGTGATCAGGGCGACCTTGCCGGTGGGTTCCACTGTCGTCATGTCCGGTTCCCCTAGTCGAGCGGTCCGCCGGCCACGTACAGCACCTGGCCGGAGACGAAGCCGGCCGCGTCCGCGGTGAAGAAGGCGATGGCGTTGGCGACGTCCTCGGGCTCGCCGACACGGGCGACGGGGATCTGGGTGGCGGCGGCGGCCTTGAAGTCCTCGAAGCCCATGCCGACGCGGTCGGCGGTGGCCTTGGTCATCTCGGTGGCGATGAAGCCGGGGGCGACGGCGTTGGCGGTGACGCCGAACTTGCCGAGCTCCTTGGCGAGGGTCTTGGTGAAGCCCTGCAGACCGGCCTTGGCGGCGGAGTAGTTGACCTGGCCGCGGTTGCCGAGCGCGGAGGAGGACGACAGGTTGACGATGCGGCCGAAGCCGGCGTCCACCATGTGCTTCTGGCAGGCCTTCGACATCAGGAAGGCACCGCGCAGGTGCACGTTCATGACGGTGTCCCAGTCGGAGGCGCTCATCTTGAACAGCAGGTTGTCGCGCAGCACGCCCGCGTTGTTGACCAGGACGGTCGGCGCGCCGAGCTCCTCGGCGACGCGCGCGACGGCCGCCTCGACCTGCGCCTCGTCGGAGACGTCGCAGCCGACGGCGATCGCCTTGCCGCCGGCGGCGGTGATCTTCTCGACGGTGTCCTTGCAGGCGGCCTCGTCGAGGTCCAGCACGGCGACCGCGCGGCCCTCGGCGGCCAGTCGTACGGCGGTGGCGGCGCCGATGCCGCGCGCGGCGCCGGTGACGACCGCGACCCGCGCTTCAGTGGTGGACATACCTGCTTCTCCTCGCCCTTGGGATGCGGCTCCTGCGGCCGGCTCGAATCGGTGAGCGACCGCTTAGTACCTTCAGCAGACGTGACGCTAGAAGCCCTGGCACCCGGTGTCAACGGCGCACCGCGCGTGTGTGATCCATTCCCCGCGCCCGGCCGGACCCGTCCGGCACCCGATCGGCCCAGCGCTGCGCGCCGCCGCGGCGGGCGGGACCTAGCGTCGAAGCGCGAGCCCCCGCGGCCGGAAAGGAGGCGTTCGATGCGCCGTCGCACCGGTGCCATAGGCGCGCTGATCGCGCTCGCCGCGATCGTGCCGATGGCCGATCTCGCCCACGCCCAGGACCTGGACTGCGGCGACTTCACCTACCAGGAGGACGCGCAGGCCTTCTTCGAGACGGACCGCAGCGACCCGCACCGGCTCGACGAGGACCCCGGCCCGGACGACGGCATCGCCTGCGAGGCCCTGCCGCGCCGCGGCCTCACCTCCTCCACCTTCCGCCCGGTCCCGTCACCGCCCCCGTCCTCGCGCCCGGCGACCCCGACGTCCGCGGTCCCGACCCGGACGCCGACGCGGACGCCGACCGTGACCGCCACGGCGTCACCGACCCGCTCCCCGAGCCCGACGGCGACGCCCACGCGAACCTCCGCCGCCCCCACGCCGACCCGCGGCGTCCAGGGCGGTCTGGGCGGCTCCTCGGGCAACGGCCCGACCACCTGGGACGTGGGCATCGGCGCCACGTTCGTGACAAGCGCCCTGCTCGCCACCGGCCACGTCATCCGGCGCCGCCGCGCCTGACGGCGGCCCGCGGCGCGGCCGGCGCCTCCCCGGCCCGCGTCCGGCGCGGCGACCGCCCACCCGGCACCGCGTGCCCTAGCGGACCAGCAGGTCCAGCAGCCGCTCCGTCTCCGCCTCCGGGTCGGCCGTGAGGCCGGTGTGGACCGGGCCCGGCTGGACGATCGTCGAACGGGGGGCGACCAGCCAGCGGAAGCGGCGGCCCGCGTCGTCGTGGGCCGCCTGGCCCGCCGCGTCGCCGCCGGCGCAGACGTCCTCGACGGCGCGCAGCGCGGCCCGGACGCCGGGCACGTCGGCGGCGGGGTCGAGGGCCAGCAGCCGCGCCTCGTCGAGGTGGGTGCGGGCCCCGGCGTAGGACAGGGGCCGGCAGTACACCAGCACCCCCGCGTTGATGCGCTCGCCGCGCTCGATCCGCGGCACGACGTGCAGCAGGGCGTACTCGTAGACGTGCAGGTCGCTCACCGGTCCCCCTCGAGGCCCTCGATGCGGTGGTGGATCCCGTCGGCGCGGGCGAGCAGCGGGCGGGCGTAGGCGCGCCGGAGGTCGTCGGGACTGTCGAAGCCGGGTTCTCCGGCCAGCCAGACGTCGGGGACCTGGGCGGTGACCTCGGCCAGCAGGTCCTCGGTGATGCGCGGGGCGAGGTCCGCGGCCGCCGCGGCGACGTCCGGCGCGGCGCCGCGCAGGGCGTGGTCGGAGGCGTCGTAGGGGCGGGCGGCGGAGGTCTCGGCACCGGGCCAGTTGTGGTGCCAGATCATGGTCGCGCCGTGGTCGATGAGCCACAGCTCCCCGCGCAGGTGCAGCATGTTGGGGTTGCGCCAGGAGCGGTCGACGTTGTTGACCAGCGCGTCGAACCACACGATCCGGCCGGCCTCCTCGGGGCTCACCTCGAAGGCGAGCGGGTCGAAGCCGAGGGCGCCGGAGAGGAAGCGCGTCCCGAGGTTGGTGCCGCCGCTGGACTTCAGCAACTGCTGCACCTCGGGGTCGGGTTCGCCGAGCCCGAGCACCGGGTCGAGTTCCACGGTGACCAGGCGCGGCACCCGCAGCCCCAGCCGGCGGGCCAGTTCCCCGCAGACGACCTCGGCGACGAGCGTCTTGCGGCCCTGTCCGGCGCCGGTGAACTTCAGCGCGTAGGTGCCGAGGTCGTCCGCCTCGATCAGTCCCGGGAGCGAGCCGCCCTCGCGCAGCGGCGCGATGAATCGGGTCGCGATGACTTCCTTGAGCATCGCCCCAGGCTACTGGCGTGTCGCCGCACGTCGGAGGCGGCCCGGTGACGCGCCGCAGGTGACCGACAGGCGAACGACAGCGCCGCCTTACGCCCCTCCGACCGCGCGTGGGCGAAGCTGTCGGCGCTGCTTGAACGGCGTGGGCCCGCTGACCGTACCTGTTTCCAGATCACGCTCCATCCCCGGAAGGGACACACCGGCATGACCGTATCGTTCCAGTCCGCATCGGGACCCGCCCGCCGTACCGTGGTGGCGGCCGCGGGGGCCGCCGGCCTCGCCGTGGCGCTGACCGCCTGCGGGGGTTCCGACGACGACGCGCCCGCCTCGGCGGAGTCCGGCGGCACGGCGGACGACGCCGCGAACGGCGGCGGCGCCGCCGAGGGTTCCGGCGGCGGGGACGCCGCCGGCGGCACGCCGCTCGCGTCGACCGCCGACATCCCCGAGGGCGGCGGCACGGTGTTCGCCGACCAGCAGGTGGTGGTCGTCCAGCCGTCGGCGGGCGAGTTCAAGGCGTTCTCCGCGACCTGCACCCACCAGGGCTGCGCGGTGAAGAGCGTCTCCGACGGGCTCATCAACTGCCCCTGCCACAACAGCAACTTCTCCATCGCGGACGGCAGTGTGAGCAGCGGTCCGGCGACCGAGCCGCTGCCCGCGGTGCGGATCACCGTCGACGGCGACTCCATCACCCTCGCCTGAACCACCGCCGCCCGTGCACGATGGGGAAATTCCGTGCACGGCACAAGCACAGCAGGACCGCAGGAGGGGCCGTATGACCGCCACGCAGCGCCGGGGCCGCAAGATCATGATGACGCCCGGGGAGCTGGACGGCTTCCTCACCGAACAGCGCACCTGCCGGATCGCCACGGTGTCCGCCGACGGCATGCCGCACGTGAGCACCCTGTGGTTCGTGTGGGACGGCGGCTCGATGTGGCTGTACTCCGTGGTGCGCAGCAGGCGGTTCGCGGATCTGCGGCGTGACCCGCGGGTGGCGGTCGTGGTCGACACGGGCGAGGAGTACGGCGAGCTGCGCGGCGCGGAGCTGTCCGGGCGGGTGGAGTTCGTGGGCGAGATCCCGCGCACCGGCGAGCTGCGGGCGGAACTGGACGTGCCGGAGACGCTGTTCGCCCGGAAGAACTTCGGCCTGGACGAGATGCCGCACGACGGCCGGCACGCGTGGCTGCGGCTGACCCCGGAGAAGGTCGTGTCCTGGGACTTCAGGAAGCTGTCGCACCTGTCCTGACCGGAGCGGCGTCCTCCGGGACGGTGTCCCGGAGGACGCCGTCCCCGGGGGCGCCCCCGAAGCGCTCCCCCGCCGTCCGCAGCGCCCGTACCGCCGCGCGGATCGACGGGCGGCGGTCGGCGTCGGCGCGCCAGACGACGAACACGTGCCGCCGGACGCGCTGCCGCAGCGGCACGGTCACCACCCCGCCGGGCAGCGGGTCGCGGCCCAGCAGCGGCGCGACGCACACCCCGAGCCCCGCCGCGACCAGGTTGAGCTGGGTGTGGCTCTCGGCGGCGCGGTGGGCGACGATCGGTTCGACGCCCCTGGAGCGCAGGGTGAACATCAGCCACTCGTGGCAGAACTCGCCCTCGCCCCAGGTGATCCACTCGTCCTCGGCCAGCTCGGCGAGGTCGATCTCCGCACGGCCCGCGAGCGGATGGCCGGCCGGCAGGGCGACGTCGGCCGGGTCGTCCAGCAGCAGGGCCCTGACCAGCCCGTCGGGCAGCGGCATCGGCTTGTTGTACCAGTCGAGCACCACCGCGAGGTCGAGGTCGCCGCGGACCACGTCCCGGATGCCGTTCTCGGGTTCCAGCTCCCGCGACCGCACCCGCAGGGCCGGATGCCGTTGCCGCAGGTCGGCGAGCGCGAGCGGGAACAGTCCGCGGGCGGCGGTCGGGAAGGCGGACATCCGCAGTTCGCCCGCGACCTGACCGCGCTGCGCCTCCAGGTCGGCCTGGGCCAGTTCCACCTGGGACAGGATGCGCGCGGCGTGCTCGGCGAGCAGCCGGCCCGCGTCCGTGAGCCGCACACCGCGCCCGTGCTTGGCGAGGAGCCGCTGGCCGACCTCGCGTTCCAGCTTGGCCATCTGCTGGGAGACGGCCGAGGTGGTGATGTGCAGCCCCTCCGCCGCGCCGCTGACCGAGCCGTGCCGGGCGAGGGCGTCGAGGGTGCGCAGGCGATCCAGGTTCAACATGTAAGCGATGCTACGAGATATCGCGTGCGAATTCTCGATTGTGCTACGAGATGAGTCTGCCTCATCGTTATCGGTATGAGCAGCGTCACCGCGACCACCACCACCGCGCCGGATCCGACCGACCCCGCGCCCGCACCCGCCCGCCCCCGCCTCGACTGGAGGCTGCGCTTCGCCGCCCTGTCCCTGATCTGGGGCTTCAGCTTCCTCCTCATCAAGGTGGGCACGCAGGGTTACGCCCCGTTCCAGGTCACCCTGGGGCGGCTGGCGTTCGGCACGGCCGTGCTGGCGGTGGCCATGGCGGTGCGGCGGGAGGGGCTTCCGCGCGGCGCCCGCACCTGGGGGCACCTGGCGGTCGCCGGTTTCCTGCTGAACGCCCTGCCGTTCTCGCTGTTCGCCTTCGCGGAGCTGACCATCCCGTCCACCCTGGCCGGCATCTGCAACGCGACCTCCCCGCTGTGGGGCATGGCGCTGTCCCTGGTGGCGCTGCGCGAGGACCGGCCGACCCGGGTGCGGGTGGCCGGGCTGGGCCTGGGCTTCCTCGGGGTGCTGACCGTGCTGGGGGCGTGGCAGGGCTTCGAGGGCCTGGACGCGCGCGGCACGGCCCTGGCCCTGCTCGCCTCGCTGAGCTACCCCGTCGGCTGGATCTACGTCCGCCGCACCCTCGCCGGCAGCAGCCACTCCCACCTGTCGCTGACCGGCGGCCAGTTGCTGCTCGCGACGGTGCAGCTGGCGATCGTGACCCCGCTGTTCACGACGGCGCCGTCGGGCCTGGCGGTCGGACCGCTGCTGGCGATCGCCGCGCTGGGCACACTCGGCACGGGCCTGGCGGTCCTCGTCCAGTACGGCATCGTCGCGGAGGTCGGCCCGACGACCGGCCAGATGGTCACCTACTTCGTCCCGGTCATCGCCGCCGCGGCCGGCGTCCTGTTGCTGGGCGAGACGCTGACCTGGTCGACACCGGTCGGCGCGGTCATCGTACTGGCGGGGGCGGCGCTGACCCAGGTGAAGCCGAAACGGCCGGCGTGACGGGACGGGCCGTCGTGCCGGCGGGGGCGGCACCGGCCCAGGTCAAGCCGAAACGGCCGTGCGGCCCGGTGAGGGGGCCGCCGCCTCTCAGGCGTAGGTCCGCCGGTCCCCCTCACCGGGCCGCACGGCCGAGGCGACCGCCTCGGCCAGCGGTTCGATCTCCGCCTGCGTGAGCGTGGAGACGGTGACGCGGATGCCCGGCGGGGCGGTCATCCGGAAGCGCGCCCCGGGCGCCACCGCCCAGCCGGCGTGCAGCAGCCGGGCGACCGCCCCGGTCTCGTCGGGGACCGGCACCCACAGATTCATGCCGCTGCGCCCGTGCGCCGTGATCCCGCGCCGTCGCAGCGCCGAGGCCAGCGCGTCCCGGCGCCGCCCGTAGCGCGCCGCGACGGCCGCCGGGTCCACCGCGCCGTCGGCCCACAGCCGTGCCACCGCGCGCTGGACGGTCAGGCTGACCCAGCCGGGCCCGAGCCGCTGCCGGCCGCGCACCCGGTCGAGGGTGAGCGTGTCGCCGGTGAGGATCCCGAGGCGCAGGTCGGGCCCGTACGCCTTGGCGGCCGAGCGGGAGAAGGCCCAGCGGTGCGTGGCGCCCGCGAGGGCGTGCAGCGGCAGGTCGACGATGTGGTGCCCGTGGTCGTCCTCGATCAGCAGCGTCTCGGGGTGGTCGGCGAGCACCGCGCGCAGGGCCTGGGCGCGTGCGGCGCTCAGCGCGGCGCCGGTCGGGTTCTGCGCGCGGTCGGTGACGATCAGCGCCCGCGCCCCGCCCGCCAGCGCCCCGCGCACGTCGTCGGGCAGCGGTCCCTCGTCGTCGACGGCCACCGGCACGGTGCGCAGGCCGAGCGCCGGGACCAGGTCCAGCAGACTCCCCCACCCCGGGTCCTCCACCACCACCGCGTCCCCGGTCCGCAGATGGGCGGCGAGCACCCGCTCCACGGCGTCCAGCGCGCCCGAGGTGACGGCGACCGGTCCGTCCGGCACCCCGTCGGCGTCCAGCCCGGCCCGCGCCAGCCGCTCCAGTCCGGGATCGACGGGGGCATGCCCGTACAGCACCGGCTCCCGGTCGCCCTGGGCCGCGGCCGCCGCGAAGGCACCGGCCAGCGGGGGCAGCAGTGCGGGGTCGGGATTCCCGTCGGACAGGTCGCGCACGCCCGGCGGGGCCTCCACCCGGATCAGTTCCCGGGCGGTGGTGGCCGGCTTGGGCCGCACCCGGCTCCCCCGCCGGCCCGCGGTCTCGATGACCCCACGCTCGCGCAGGGTCCGGTACGCGGCGGCCACGGTGTTCGGATTCACTCCGAGACGCTCGGCCAACTCCCGCATGGGAGGCAGCGGTTCGCCCGGCCGCAGGGCCCCCTCCCCCACCGCCCGCTCGATGCTCGCGGAAATGTCCGCTGCGCGCCGCCCACTGATCCGATACTCTCCTAGCACAAACCTTATTATGCACTAGTACAATGGAGCTGGCCATGCAGGGGCACCAGTCACCGCAGCGGCGACCCGACGCCGCCTACACGCCCACCGCGCGCACCGTCCCCACCCGCGCCGCCCAGCGCGCGGGGTACGACAAGGATCTGGTGCACGCGATACTCGACGAGGGCTACGTCTGCCACCTCGGCTTCGTCCGGGACGGCGCCCCGGTCGTCCTGCCCACGCTCTACGGCCGCGTCGGCGAGGTCCTCTACGTCCACGGCTCCACCGGCTCCCGCCCGCTGCGCGCCGCCCGGTCCGGCGAAGGGCTCCCCGTGTGCCTCACGGTCACCCACGTCGACGGTCTGGTGCTGGCCCGCTCCGCCTTCCACCACTCGGTCAACTACCGCTCCGTGGTCGTGCACGGCACGGCGTACGACGTGACCGACCCGGAGGAGAAGCGGCGGGCGCTCGACGCCCTGGTCGACCACGTCGTGCCGGGCCGCGCCGCCGACTCCCGCCCGGCCGACAAGAAGGAACTGGCCGCCACGGCGGTGCTCCGCCTCCGCCTCGACGAGGTCTCCGCCAAGGCGCGCACCGGCGGTGTCAACGACGAGCCCGAGGACCTGTCCCTGCCCCACTGGGCGGGCGTCCTCCCCGTCCGCACGTCCTACGGCCTCCCCGAGCCGGACCCGGGTCTGGCCCCCGGCACCGAGGTCCCCGGGTATCTGACGGCTTTGTGATGCCGATCCGCCCCTGGGACGCACCCCGCGACGACATGCGGCAACGGTGACCCGCCACCCCGACGTCGGCCGGCCCACGGCCGACGGCCCACCGGGCGCGCCGCCCCGCGTCCGGCCCCCGCGCTCCGCCTGCGACGCCGACCGCGGCGAGGCGGTGACCCACCCGTCCCGCTCCGTCCCGCGACCGAGGCCGCTCCGGACGTCCCGCTGAGCGTGCTCGACGCCTACGCGCGCGTCCCCGGGACCGGGCAGGCCGGCCGCCCGGGCACGGCGTCCCGGCCGGCCTCTGCGCCGCCGTGCGGGTGCGCTGCCGCGCCCACCTCGTGGACGACCCGGCGGAGAAGGCGGCCTGCTGAACCGCCGAGTCGGCCACGTCCGGCCGGAGGGCGGCTCCGCACCGGCCGCACCGGGCGAGGCCCCGTACGGGAGACTCCTGTCCGGCGTCCGCGGCCTCCGGCTGGGAGCGACCGACGTCCGGGCCGAGTCCGCGTACGCGGGCAAGCGGTCGCAGGCGGCCCGGAACCGCACGGCCGACGGCTCGTCGGAACGGAGGTCGCGCGGGACGCGGCAGCACGGGGTCACGTCCTGCGGGCGGGGCCGGCCGCCCGCTGATGCAGCGGCGGCACCCGACGGCCACGGGCAGGGCGCCTCCGGTCGACCGGTGGCGCCCTGCCTCACCTCAGGCCGGGACGGCGTCCCGCCGTGTTCCACGGGCGGCCCGCGCGTCCCGCGCCTCGCCGACCGCAAGGCCCGCCACCGACCCCAGCATCAGCAGGGTGCCGGCCAGCGTCGCCGCCGTGAGGCGTTCACCGAGGAGGACGACGGCCAGCACCGCCGCGCTGACCGGCTCAAGCAGCATGATCACGGACACGGTCGCCGACCGGACGACCGCGGCGCCCGCGAAGTAGAGGCCGTAGGCCAGCGCGGTCGGCACGGTCGCGACGTAGGCCAGCAGGAGCAGCAGGGTGCCGGGCGCGTCGGTGTGCGGCAGCAGCCCCTCGACCGCGGCGAACGGCAGAAGCACCAGGCTGGTGACGGCGAACGCCCCGACGGTCGCGCCGGACGAGTCGGTGCCGCCGTCCCGCCCCCACCAGCGGGTGAGCAGGGTCATCGCGGAATAGCCGGCGGCGGACAGCAGGGCGAGCAGCACCCCCACCGGGTCCACGGTCGCGTCCTCGCCGCCGAGGACGAGCACCACGAGTCCGAGGAGCGCGCCCGCGACGGACGCGAGGCCGCCGCGTCCCAGCCGTTCCCCCATGGTGAACCGGGCGCCGACGGCCATCAGCACCGGACCGGCGCCCAGGGTGACGACAGTGGCCACGGCGAGCCCCGTCGCGGAGACGGCGGCGAAGTACGCGGTCTGGAAGACCGCGAGCCCGATGCCGGTGGCCGCGGCCCGCGCCACCCGGCGGCCCAGCGGCGCGGGGACGGTGGCGCGGGACCGCCCGGACAGCAGCCGTACCGCGTACAGCACGGCGAGCCCGGCGGCGCAGCGCCAGAAGGACAGGGCGACGGGGCCCATGTCGCTGGTCCGGTAGACCAATGAGGCGGCGGCGCCCGCGGTGCCCCAGGCGGCACCGGCGACGACGAGATAGATCAGGCCACGCCCGACGGGCAGGCCGGAGACGTTGTTCGACACGTGTTCTCTCTCCGCAGAGGCGCGCACCACGCGTCGGCGTGGGCGCGGACGTTCGGAAGGGAGCCCGGCTCAGGCCCGGCCGGGGCCGGGGGACCGGGGTCCGCTGACTTCGTCCGCGGGCAGCACCGCGACGCCCGGCACACTGCCGGGCGCATGCGCCGGAGGGCCCGCCTCAGGCGGCCGGCGGCGGGAGAACACGTGCGCGCATATACATGATCAGCACCCTAGGCGGTGGTTCCCGGCGAGGACAACTCCCTTTCGCGGCCTCCGCTCGCGACGGGTCCCCCGGGGGGGCTTCGCCGGAGCGGAGGACTGGGCGATGAGGGCGCCGGTCAGCACGACCACGCCGCCGACGATCTGCGGCGCCGACAGGTGCTCGCCCAGCAGCACCCAGGCGAGGACGGTGGCGATGACCGCCTCCAGGCAGGCCACGACACCGGCGACCTGCGGCGAGAGGCGACGCACCGACAGCACCCCGGTGACGTACGCGGCGACCGTGGCGATCAGGACGATCCAGCCCAGCAGCAGGAAGGCGGCGACGGGCGTGCCGTCCATCGCGGCGGTGCCGGTGAGCACGGACCGGTCCATGGACCAGGGCCGCGCGATCACGGTCAGCACGGCGGCGCCGATGAGCAGCCCGTACGCGATGACGCCGAGCGGGTCGGGGGCCTCCTCGCTGTCGCTGCCCTGGTCGGACAGGACGAAGTAGCCGACCTGGCAGCAGGCGGCGCCGAGCGCGAGCGCGAGTCCGAGGGCGTCGAAGCCGAGCCCCGCCCACACCTCGACGACGCAGGCCAGCCCGCCCACGGCGAGCACCACGCCGACGGCGGCGGCGCGGGTCACCGGCCGCCGCTGCACGAACCGCACCCAGCCGAGGACGAGCGCGGGCGCCAGGTACTCGACGAGCAGCGCGACGCCGACGGGGATGCGGGAGATCGCGGCGAAGTAGCAGGCCTGCACACCGGCCACGGCGAACAGCCCGAACCCGGCGAGCAGCGCGGGTCGGCGGCGCAGCAGCCCGCGGTGGCGGACGGCCAGCGGCAGCATGACGAGAGCCGCGCCCGCCACCCGCAGCCACACGACGTGCAGCGGGTCGAGTCCCGCCTCGATCAGCGGCTTGGCCGCCACGCCGGAGCCGCCGAAGGCCACGGCGGACACCAGCGCGAGGGTCAGCCCGGTGCCTCGGGCGCGTGAGCTGCGGAGAGGAGCTGTCGTGGACACCGCCACATGATGACAGCCTTCGACAGGACCGTCACCCCCTGAGGCACCTGTCGTCCCACGCCCTCCGCAGGCGCGGGGAACCGCACAGAGGGGGCCGGAGGACGAAGCCCCCTTCCGTGTGACCGGAGGCGAAGAGGCGGGGGGACGAGAAAAAAGCCCGCCCCGCGGCCCGCCCCTCAGCCCGCCGGACTCCGATCCGCCTCACCCGCGAGGTCACGGGGATCCACCCCGGCCCGCCGCAGCACCTCGGCAGCCCGCGCCTGCGGATCCGCGACGAGCGCGGCCAGCAGATCCGTCCCCCGGACCGCCCCGCCACCCCGACGAGCAGCCCGCTCACGCGCCCGCTCCACACAACCCGCCGCAAGCGGCGAGAACCCCGCCGCGCCCTCCACGACCGGCAGCCCGCCCCCGTCCTCGACGGCCCCCTGCCACCTCAGTCCGTAGCCGATGCTGCGCTGCACCAGATACCCGAGCAGCCGCGCCACCGTGGGGCCCTCACCGAACGCGGCCCGCACCTCGGGGTCGGACTCGAGCAGGGAGTGCAGCAGATGCGCGGTGTCGATCTGCCGGTCGCCGTCCCGGACCACCCTGCGCCGGGCGCCGGCCACCACCGCCGCCAGCTCCGGGCCGAGCCCGGCGTCGTCGTCCGCGCCGCGCGCGGCCTGCGCCCGGGGCCACTGGGCCTGCTGCCGGGGGATACGGGTTCGCACGTCTCCCACCCCATCAGTCCGGGCAGCCGGGCACATCCCCGGCGCGACGCATCTTGACGTCCCACGGGAAGTGGACACGGCCCGGCGAAATCTCCTCCTTGGGAACGAGATCAGGGCGCACACGCCTAAGGGGCGCAGGCCTCCCGGCGCACGCCCCCAAACTCTCCCACCGGCCGGCGGCCGTCGGCTCAGTGCTCATCCGCGAGGATCAGATACAGCTTCTTGCGGGCCTCGTTGATGACGGCGAGCGCCTTGTCACGCTGCTCCTTGTTCCCCGTCTTCCAGACCTGCCCGAAGGCCTCCATCAGGCCGAACCCGGCCTGCCGGACTTCGCTCAGCGCCTCCCAGTCCACCCCGCGCGAGGCCTCCTCCCAGGGCGCCTCCGGACCGTCCTCGGCGGCCGTGCGGCCGGCCTCGGTGAGGGAGAACAGCTTCTTGCCGCCCTCGGACTCGCTGACGATCAGGCCCTCGTCCTCCAGCAGCTGGAGCGTGGGGTAGACCGAGCCGGGGCTGGGCTTCCACGCCCCGCCGCTGCGCTCGGCGATCTCCTGGATCATCTCGTAGCCGTGCATCGGGCGGTCCTTCAGGAGAGCCAGGATCGACGCGCGGACGTCACCGCGCCGCGCCCTTCCCCTGGGTCCGCCGCGCCCTCGGCCGCCCCAGGGGCCACCGTGGCCGAAGCCGGGGCCGAAGAGACCTCCGGGCCCGCCCGGACCACCGGGGCCGAAGGGCCCGAAGGCCGCCCGCAGCCGTTCGAAATCGTCCCGCCCGCCGCGCGGGCCGCCGTGTCCGTGCCCCTGACCGTAGGCACGCATGGCAGCCACCCCATTCCATCGTTGATCTATTGTGATACTTCAACGATATATCGCAATAGCCTCGTCGACAAGGCCCTCGGCACCGGACCCGCCGCGCGGTGACTCCCCCGCCCCCGCATCAAGGCCGCCACCCGCGCATCGGCCCGCTCCCCCGGGCCGCCCGCCCGCCCTCTACCGTCTGAGGCATGCGGATCCGAATCGTCGATGCCTTCACCGACCGTCCCTTCAGCGGCAACCCGGCCGGAGTGCTGCTCCTCGATGCCTTCCCGGAGGACTCCTGGCTGCAGGACGTCGCCCTGGAGGTCAACCACCCCGAGACGGCCTTCGCCCACCCGCTGCCCGAGGGCGGCGAGGCCGACTGGGCGTTGCGCTGGTTCACGCCGGTCACCGAAGTGGCCATGTGCGGCCACGCCACGCTCGCCACCGCGCACGTCCTGCACACCACCGGCGCCCACAAGGGGCCGGTGCGGTTCGCCACGCGCAGCGGCGTGCTGGTCGCCGAGCCGGAGGAGGACGGCACCGTCACCCTGGACTTCCCCACCGCCCCGCTCACCGCCGTCGACGTGCCCGAGGGCGTCGCGGAGGCGCTCGGCGCCCCCGTCCTGTCCGCCTTCGACACCGGCCCGAACGTCGGCGACCTGCTCGTCGAGCTGGCCGACGAGCGGACCGTGCACGCCCTGCGGCCCGACCACAAGGCTCTGAAGACCTACTCCGAGCGCGGGATCATCGCCACCGCCCGCGCCGGAGACCCGGACGCGGCCCACGACTTCGTCTCGCGCTGCTTCTTCCCCAACGTCGGCATCGACGAGGACGCGGTCACCGGAAGCGCGCACACCGCGCTCGCCCCGTACTGGTCGCAGCGGCTCGGACGTGCCGTCCTCACCGGGCTCCAGGCCTCACCGCGCTCCGGCCTCGTCCGCACCGAGGTGCGTGGCGCCCGCACCCTGCTCGGCGGCCGGGCGGTGACGGTCATCGAGGGCGACCTGCTGGTCTGACCCCCGGTACGACGAAGGGGGCGTACGACCGACCGGCCCGTACGCCCCCTTCGTCCGGCTCACGCCGTCGGCAGCCAGCCGACCTTGCCCGCGAGCAGCGCATAGCCGACGAACGCGCCGATGTCGAGGAGCGTGTGCGCGGCCACCAGCGGCCCGACGCGTCCCCAGCGGCGGTACAGGTACACGAACACCACGCCCATGACCATGTTGCCGATGAAGCCGCCGATGCCCTGGTAGAGGTGGTACGAGCCGCGCAGCACCGCGCTGCCCGCCATCGAGGCGGTGGGCGACCAGCCGAGCTGGTCGAGCCGGCGCAGCAGATAGCCGACGACGAGGACCTCCTCGAGGACCGAGTTCTGCGCGGCCGACAGGATCAGCACGGGGTACTTCCACCACACCTCGGGCAGCGCCTCCGGCACCACGGTGAGATTGAAGCCGAGCGCGCGCACGGCCAGGTAGAAGGCGATGCCGCTGCTGCCGATGACCGCCGCGATCGCGGCGCCGCGGCCGAGGTCGGACCAGGGCCGGGTGCGGTCGAAGCCGAGGGCGCGCAGTCCGGAGCCCTCGCGCAGCAGCAGGTGCGCGACCAGGGCCACCGGCACCAGCGCGGTGGTGATGCCGAACAGCTGCCAGGCCAGGTCCAGCCAGGGGCGGCCCGGCGCGGCCGAGGCGTTGAGGGTGGCCGCCTGGTCCTTCAGACCGCCCGGTCTGGTGACCGAGCCGATGAAACTGATCAGCGCGGACACCCCGCTCGCGCCGAGCGACAGCGCGAGGACGAGCAGTGTCTCGTCGCGCAGCGTCCTCCGCGAGAGGGTCCGCTCCGGATACGCATCGGCCCCCGGGCCCGCCGCCTCCGCCTGCACTCCTGCCTCCACATCACCGACCGGTCCGATCAGTATGAAGGCAGGACCTGTACGGCCGGCCGCGGGTCCGGGACCGCGGTCAGGCCCTCGTCGGCGCCGGTTCGGGCAGCCCGACCGGCCAGGTGTGCACGGGGTCGCCCTGCCGGGTCAGCTCGCGGTAGCGGCGGGTGGTGGCCGCCAGCGCCTCCTCCCGGCCGAGCCCGAGGTCCAGCGCCCGGTGGAACGTCGCGGCCTGCCAGGACGCGCCGTTGACCCGCCGCCGGCAGCGCTCCTCGATCACCCCGAGGTACCGGTCCCGGTCGGCGGGCTCGATGCCCCACGCGTCCAGCCCGGCCTCGGCGAGCGGCAGCAGCTCCTCCCGTACGAGGGTGACCGCGTCCACCTCGCCCAGACCGCCGAGGCGTCCGCGCCGGGGCCAGGTGAAGCGGGCGTCGATGCCGTCCTTGCAGGCGGCGTCGAAGTTGGCGGCGGCGGCCTCGAAGGGCAGCCGGCTCCACACCGGGCGGGCGTCCTCGGCGAGGGCGCGGACGACGCCGTAGTAGAAGGCCGCGTTGGCCACCACGTCGGTCACGGTCGGTCCCGCGGGCAGCACGCGGTTCTCCACGCGCAAGTGGGGGACGCCGTCGGCGATGTCGTAGACGGGGCGGTTCCAGCGGTAGACGGTGCCGTTGTGCAGGACGAGCTCGGCGAGCGAGGGCACGCCGCCGCGGTCCAGCACCTCGAGCGGGTCCTCGTCGTCGCAGATGGGCAGCAGGGCCGGGAAGTAGCGCAGGTTCTCCTCGAAGAGGTCGAACGCCGACGTCACCCAGCGCTCCCCGAACCAGGTGCGCGGCCGCACACCCTGCGCCTGCAGCTCGGGCGGGCGGGTGTCGGTGGACTGCTGGAAGAGCGGCGGCCGGGACTCGCGCCACAGTTCGCGGCCGAACAGGAAGGGCGAGTTGGCGCCGACGGCGATCTGCGCGGCGGCGACGGCCTGCGCCGCGTTCCACACGTCGGGGAACCGTTCCGGCGTGACCTGGAGGTGCAGCTGCACCGAGGTGCAGGCGGCCTCCGGGGCGATCGACTTCGAGGTGCACCTGAGGTGCTCCACGCCGTCGATGTCGAGGGTGAAGTCCTCACCGCGCGCGGCCACGATCTGTTCGTTGAGCAGCGCGTAGCGGTCGACGTCGGAGAGGTTGGAGGAGACGAGGTCGTCGCGGTCGAGCGTCGGCAGAATGCCGATCATCACGATGCCCGCGTCCACCTCTTCGGCCTTGCGGTCGGCGTAGGCGAGCGAGGTCCGCAGTTCCTCGTCGAGCCGGTCGAAAACGCGCCCGCCCAGCCGGTGGGGAGCGATGTTCACTTCCAGGTTGAACATCGCGAGTTCCGTTTGGAAGTCACGGCTCGCGATGCGCTCGAGGACTTGCGCATTCAACATTCTCGGCATGCCGTCGGCGCCCGCGAGATTGAGTTCGATCTCCAGCCCCATCAGGTTCTTGGGGCGGTCGAACCGCTTCTCCGTCAGGAGTCGCTCCAGGCCCGTCAGGCACCTGTGGAGCTTCTCGCGGTAGCGCTGGCGATCGGACAGGTCGAACTGACCCGCCACGACCTTTTCCCCCATCGAAGCGTCCCTCCTCGGATGGCGTACCGAAGATCGGCCGCCGGGGTCCCGGTCCACAAGCAAGGATGCCCCATGGATGCGATCGATAACGCCCCGGATGCATGTGGCGCCCGCTACTCTGTCGAGGTGTCCAGTGGCACATTCACGGGGCAATACGCGGGAAGGCGTATCACCACGCGGTTGCGAACTCGTGAAAACGCCGACCGGAATGGGCCGACCGTACGGCGGTCATGGCCCGAGGTCAGTGCGGTGAACCCTTTGGGAAATCGGCATCTTTTTCGCATATCGCCGACCTGAAATATCCTTGCCCGGGTCACCGGGGAGAGCTAGACGAAACATAATCTCAATCCGTGTCGTATAAACTCACTGCACAAGGCAGATCCAGGTGGGCGCCCACGGTCGAGTGATCCAGCCGTGAGACGGCGTGCGGCTCTCCTCACCCCCGTCTCCCGCTCAGACCCTCCGGGCCCCTGCCTCTCTGACCTTCGCGAGCTGACAGCGCCGTCCGCACCGCACGCCCCGCCCTCGCGCCACTGTGCCTTCGAATGAGAGGCGACCCACCATGCCGCTGCACGTACCCCCGGCTCCCGCGCCCGCACTGCGTTCCGTCCTGACCGCGCTCTCGTCGCCGACCGCCGTGCGCGACGCCCGAACTCCCTCCCTGCTCCGCGCCCAGGGGCCCGCCTCACCCGAGCTCCCGCTGCCGGTGCACGTCCTCGACCGGGTCACCGCCGACGGCGAGACCTCGACGACGCTCGCCGGGTGGCGCTTCCTGATCCGTACCGGCGATCGCGCGGTGGCCGCCGCCGACACCGTGCTCACCGCCGACGGATGGGCCTTCTCCCGCTTCTTCGAAGGCCCGTACATCACGTCCACCGAACTCGCGCTGCGCCAGGCGGAGGCCATGGGCCGGCCGTACCAGCCCCGGCTGCTGTCGGTGCCCGGCCTGTACATGCTGGCGCTGTGGCTGCACGGCGACACGGAGGCCGACGGCGCCGCCGGCGTCCCGGCCGCGGACGACCTGCTGGTGCCGCTGGCGCCGGCCCCGCCCGGCATCGCGGCCCACCGGCCGCACCGGGTCACGGATCTGCTCCCGGTGCTGACCCACCGCGTGACGCCCACCCGGCTGCTCGGCTCCCCGGCCTGACCCGCCCTCTCGGTCCGTGCCCCGTCGCCCGCGTCCCGGGCGGCGGGGCACGGGCGTCGGGCGGCGGGGAGCGTGCGTACGGACTAGCCCCATCCGGCCACTGCGAACCACCCGAAAGGACAGTGCGGTTGGGATGAACCGTCCGCGTGGGTGACGCGTCCTGAACCGGTGAGGAGCGGTGCCGCGAAATGCCTGCGGATCCTCGTCCGCGGGGCAACACTGGATCCCGACCGACTCATCGCCACGGGGGGCGGCCATGAACGACGATTCACGCCGCGCAACTGACACGACAGCCCACTCACAGGTCATCACAGAGCGAAAGAACCCACCCATGTGCCAGCACCAGCCACCGTGTCCCTCAGCCGACTCCGCCGACCGGGAATCCGCCCGTCTCGTGGCGCACCACCCGGAGCAGGGCTGGAGCCTGCTGTGCAACGGTGTCGTGCTCTTCGAGGACACCGGTGAACTCCTGCCCGACGGCAGGATCATCGCCCCGCAGCGGTCCCGGGGCGTCACGCTGACGTCCGCCTGAGCAGGGCCGGGCGGGACGGGGACCGCCCGGGGCGACACAGGGGGCCGGGCCGCGGGACGCCCCCGCGACCCGGCTCCGCGGCGTGTGCACGGCTCCTCATCCGCCGCGGCCCCGCGGAAGGGCACGGTGACGGCCGCCCCGGAAGGCGCAGGCGGCAGCCGCCGTGCGACCGGAGCCGCCTTTCCCCACGCGCCCGTCCTCCGGAAGACTTCTGGAGGTTTCGCGGGTTCCGTCTCGGAGGAGGGGCAAGTGGCAGCACAGGAGGACGACGCCGGGAGCAGGGTCACGATCACCGAGATCGCCCGGCAGGCCGGGGTCTCCGTCCCGACCGTCTCCCGCGTGGTCAACGGCCGCTCCGACGTCTCCCCGCGGACCCGCGCCCGCGTCGAGGACCTGCTGCGCCGCCACGGCTACCGCCGGCGCCCCGCCTCCTCGCCCTCGCGGGCCGCGCTGCTCGACCTGGTCTTCAACGACCTCGACAGCCCCTGGGCCGTGGAGATCATCCGCGGGGTCGAGGAGGAGGCCCACACCGCCGGGGTGGGCACCGTGGTGTCGGCGATCCACGGGCGTTCCGGCGACGCGCGCGAGTGGATCCGCAACCTGCGGGCGCGCGCCTCCGACGGCGTCATCCTCGTCACCTCCGCCCTGGAGTCCTCGCTGCACGAGGAGCTGCGCATCCTGGGCGTCCCGCTGGTGGTCGTGGACCCGGACGGCTCCCCCGGCCTGGACGTCCCCACCATCGGCGCCGCCAACTGGTCCGGCGGCCTGGCGGCCACCCAGCATCTGCTGTCCCTCGGGCACCGCAGGATCGGCCTGATCGCCGGCCCGCCGCGGCTGCTCTGCTCCCGGGCCCGCCTGGACGGCTACCGCGCCGCGCTGGAGGGCGCGGGCGTCACCCCCGACGACACCCTCGTGGCCCCCGGCGACTTCCGCCCCGAGTCCGGCTACGCGGGCTGCCACACCCTGCTGGACCTGCCGGAACCGCCCACGGCGGTCTTCGCCGCCAGCGACCAGATGGCGCTCGGGGCGATCGAGGCGCTGCGCGGCCGGGGACTGCGGGTGCCGCAGGACATGAGCGTGGTCGGCTTCGACGACCTGCCGGAGGTGCGCTGGTCGGCTCCGCCGCTCACCACGGTCCGCCAGCCGCTCGCCGACATGGGCGCCCTCGCCGTCCGTACGGTGCTCCGCCTCACCCGCGGCGAGCAGCCGGACTCACCCCGCGTGGAGCTCGGCACCGACCTGGTGGTGCGCGCGAGCACGGCGCCGCCCGCGCCGTAGGCGGTACGCCCGCACCGGCCGCCGCGCCCTATCGTGACCGGCATGCAGTCCTACACGATCGGCCAGGCAGCGCGGCTGCTCGGCGTCAGCCCCGACACCGCGCGACGCTGGGCGGACGCGGGACGCCTCACCACCCGACGCGACGACGCCGGACGGCGAGTGATCGACGGCCGCGACCTGGCGGCGTTCTCCGTCGAGCTGGCCAAGGCGGCCACGACCGAGGAGGACACCCCGTACACCTCGGCCCGCAACGCGTTCCCCGGCATCGTCACGGCGGTCAAGCTCGGTGACGTCGCGGCCCAGGTGGAGATCCAGGCCGGACCGCACCGCCTGGTCTCCCTGCTCACGCGGGAGGCGGTCGAGGAACTGGGCCTGGAGGTCGGCGTGGAGGCCACGGCCCGGGTGAAGTCGACGAACGTCCATGTCGACCGCACCTGACACGCGGCTCCTGTGGAGACGCACATGCGGACCCGATCACCGTCTGACCCTCGCTCGTGCGACAAGACAGGCACTCTTAGCCTCGCGGATGCGTCACAATGAAGGGGAGCGGGGTGAGCGTCCCCGTAGACGCCCGCCGCGAGGGAGTGCACTCGGATGATCCGTTCCGCCCGCCGGACCGCCGGTGTCGTCGCCCTCGCCCTCCTCGCCGCCCCCGGGCTCACCGCCTGCTCCTCGTCAGGGAGCGGCGGCGGAAGTCCGAGCGGCACCGTCACCGTCTTCGCCGCCGCCTCGCTGAAGGAGAGCTTCACGGCCCTGGGCGAGCGGTTCGAGAAGGAACACCCCGGCACCGAGGTGGCCTTCAATTTCAACGGCAGCGACTCCCTCGCCGCCGGAATCGTGGGCGGCGCCCCCGCCGACGTCTTCGCCGCCGCCAGCCCCGCCACGATGCGGCGCGTCACGGACGAGGAACTCACGGCGGGCGACCCGGTCGCCTTCGCGCGCAACCGCCTGGCCATCGCCACCGCCCCCGGCAACCCGCACGGCATCGACTCCCTCGCCGACCTGGCCGCGCCCGGCCTGAAGGTCGTCCTCTGCGACGGGACGGTGCCCTGCGGG
This sequence comes from Streptomyces sp. NPDC096105, assembly GCF_044763335.1. Lineage (NCBI taxonomy): Bacteria > Bacillati > Actinomycetota > Actinomycetes > Kitasatosporales > Streptomycetaceae > Streptomyces > Streptomyces sp. NPDC096105. The sequence goes on along the minus strand of NZ_JBIWGC010000010.1, from coordinate 18,875 downwards.
GCCGCCGCCCGGAAGGCCCTCACGGCGGCCGGGGTCGAGGTCACGCCCGCCTCCTACGAGCAGGACGTGAAGGGCGCGCTGACCAAGGTGCGGCTGAAGGAGGCGGACGCCGCCGTCGTGTACCGCACGGATGTGAGGGCGGCCGGTGACACGGTGGAGGGCGTGGACTTCCCGGAGGCCGCGCAGGCCGTCAACGCCTACCCGATCGCCCGGCTGGAGGCCGCCCCGAACCCCGCGGCGGCCGAGGCCTTCGTCGCGTTCGTGACATCGCCGGACGGCCGGAAAACGCTCGGCCGGGCGGGATTCCTCGCGCCGTGACCGCCGCCCGGGAAGCAGTCCGCGCGGCGCGGCGGCCGCGCACCCCGGGCCGCGGTGTCCCGCTCGCCCTCCTCGCGCCCGCCCTGATCGGCCTGGCGTTCCTCCTGGTGCCCCTGCTGGCCCTCGTCGTACGGGCGCCCTGGCGTGACCTGCCCGAGCAGCTGACCAGCCCGGCGGTCTGGGACGCGCTGCGCCTGTCGCTGGTCTGCGCGACCACGGCGACCGCGCTCAGCCTGGTCGTCGGGGTGCCGCTGGCGTGGCTGCTGGCCCGCACCGACTTCCCCGGGCGGAGCCTGGTCCGCGCCCTGGTGACGCTCCCGCTGGTGCTGCCGCCGGTGGTCGGCGGCGTCGCCCTGCTGCTGGCGCTGGGCCGCAACGGCATCGTGGGGCGGTGGCTGGACGAGTGGTTCGGCGTCACCCTGCCGTTCACCACCGCCGGTGTCGTCCTCGCGGAGACCTTCGTCGCGCTGCCGTTCCTGGTGATCAGCGTCGAGGGCACGCTGCGGGCCGCCGACCCGCGGTTCGAGGAGGCGGCGGCCACCCTGGGCGCGTCCCGCTTCACCGCGTTCCGCCGGGTCACCCTGCCGCTGATCGTCCCCGGCGTCGCGGCCGGCGCCGTGCTGGCCTGGGCGAGGGCCCTCGGGGAGTTCGGTGCCACGATCACCTTCGCGGGGAACTTCCCCGGCCGCACCCAGACCATGCCGCTCGCCGTGTACCTCGCCCTGCAGAACGACCCGGCGGCGGCGATCGCCCTGAGCCTGGTCCTGCTGGCGGTGTCCGTCGCCGTGCTGGCCGCGCTGCGCGACCGGTGGACGAGGACGGTCTGACATGGTGCCCGAGGAGATGCCGGAGCGTTCCGGGGGTCCCGCCGCCGGGACCGCCCCCGCCGGGGCGCACACCCCTGCCGGACGTGCCCCCGCCGACGGACTCGACGCCCGGCTGGTCGTGGACCGGGGCTCCTTCCGGCTGGACGTCTCGCTGCGCGCCGCGCCCGGGGAGGTGATCGCGCTGCTCGGCCCGAACGGTGCCGGGAAGTCCACCGCGTTGCGCGCCCTGGCGGGCCTCGCCCCCCTCTCGGGCGGTCACCTGAGGCTGGACGGTCGGGACCTGCGCGACGCGCCGCCCGAGGACCGCCCGGTGGGCGTCGTCTTCCAGGACTACCTGCTCTTCCCGCACCTGACCGCGCTCGACAACGTGGCCTTCGGGCCGCGCTGCCGGGGCGCCGGAAAGGCGCAGGCCCGGGCCCTGGCCGCCGAGTGGCTGGACCGCATGGGGCTGGCCGACCACGCCGGCGCCAAGCCCCGCCGGCTCTCCGGCGGCCAGGCACAGCGCGTGGCCCTGGCCCGCGCCCTGGCCACCCGCCCCCGGCTGCTGCTCCTGGACGAACCGCTGGCGGCGCTGGACGCCCGGACGCGACTCGAGGTCCGGGCCGAGCTGCGGCGGCACCTGGCCGCCTTCGAGGCCGTGGCCGTCCTGGTGACGCACGATCCGCTGGACGCGATGGTGCTGGCCGGCCGGCTCGTCGTCGTGGAGCAGGGGCGGACCGTCCAGGAGGGCACGCCCACGGACATCGCCCGCCGCCCGCGCACCGAGTACATCGCCCAGTTGGTCGGCCTGAACCTCTACCGCGGCCGGGCCGACGGCCACACGGTCCGGATCCCCGGGGGTCCCGCCATCACCACCAGCGAGGATCTGACCGGGCCCGCCTTCGTCGCGTTCCCGCCCGGCGCGGTCACGCTGTACGGGGAGCGCCCCGGCGGGACCAGTGCCCGCAACCTGTGGCGCTGCGAGGTCGCCGGCCTGGAGACCCACGGCGACCAGATCCGCGCCGAACTGACCGGTGAGCTCTCCCTGGCCGCCGACCTGACCACGGGGGCCGCCGCCGAACTCGACCTGCGCCCGGGCGCCCCGGTCTGGGCGGCCGTCAAGGCGGCCCAGACCCACGCCTACCCGGCGTAGCCCCCGCCCGCGCGACGCGGTGACCGGTCGCCCGCAGGTGCGGAGGCGGGCCGTCGGGTCTCGCGGCCCGTCGCGGAGGCGAAGCCGAGCCAGGTGTGGCGGTTGCCCCACCAGCACCAGCCGACCTTCGGGGCGTCGCGCCGGTCCCGGCCGTCGCGGCCGGTGCCGTTGCTGATCCAGATCGCGGGCGTGCGGGCGTCGAACCTCCCGTTCGGCTTGCGCAGCCGGGAGCCGATGGTCATGAAGCAGCGGTTGCGCTCCAGGGCCTCGGGCTGCTGAAGCACCCAGTGGATGCCCTCGCTGAGCAGCAGTGGGGTGCGGCCCTTCCCGGTGAGCGCGGGCAGGGCCTCCTCCGGGCTCCAGTCGGCCAGGTGATCACCCCGGTCGACACCCGCGACCGTGTAGAGGGGGGCGTCGGGCAGGTCGATCCCCTGGGGTGTGAAACGGTCGACGTCCGGCATGTCCGTGACGACGAAGCCGGGCTTGCCGGCGTGGCGCAGCAACGGCGCGAGGACCGAGGCGGGGACACGGTCGGGGTGGAGGGCCAGCAGGGTGTCCCGGCCCGCCGCGGAGTGCCGTTCGGCGAAGGAGCGGATCTCTCCGGCCGGTATCCCCGCGTGCGTGTGCAGGCCGAGCCGGATCAGGCGGTCGGCCTGGGCCGACAGCGGGGGCAGCGGGGGCGGCGGGCTGGGGGTGGTGGAGGGGGTGTCGGTCAATGCGTGGCTCCTTGCCGGGGAGTTCCGGGCGGTGAGGGGGCGGTGGAGGCGTTCGCCGGGGCGGTCAGGACGTGGCGGGGGCGTCGCCACGGCTGCCTGTCCCACGGGCGGCGATCGCGCTGATCTCCGCGGGAGTACCGGCCATGATGGTGCGCACGTGGCGGGTGATCACGTCGACGGGCCAGTCCCACCAGGCCGCTTCCCGCAGGAGCGCCACGTCCGCGTCGCTGTGGCGCTGCCGGATCGGACGGGCGGGGTTGCCGCCGACCACGGTGTACGGCGCCACGTCGGCCGTGACGACGGCCCCGGCGGCGATGACGGCGCCGTCGCCGATGCGCACGCCCGGCATGACGGTGGCCCCGTAGCCGAACCAGACGTCGTTGCCGACCACCGTGTCCCCGCGGCTGGGCATGGCGGTGACCAGATCGAGGGTCCGGTCGGCCCACTCCCCGCCGAACATGGTGAACGGGTAGGTGGACACCCCCATCGTCGGGTGTGCCGCCCCGGCCATCAGGAAGCGGGTACCGGCGGCCACGGCGCAGAACCGGCCGATGATCAGCTTTTCCGGACCGTAGGCGTAGAGGACGTTGCGCCGCTCGAACTCCGTCGCCCCGTCGGGGTCGTCGTAGTAGGTGAACTCGCCCACCTCGATCGACGGGGAGGTGATCAGCGGCTTGAGGAACACGACGCGCTCGTGCTCCGGCAGGGGGTGCAGAACGGCAGGATCGGTCACGAGAGGTCCCCCGTAGGACTGGTCGATTCTTACGTCGGAAGTAAAATTACGCTCGACTCACGAAAGGTGTCAATAGAAAAATACTACGGTAGTAAGATTCGCCCATGAGTAGCCAACACGACAGCACGTCGTCACGGTCCGCGGGCGGCCTGCGCGAGGTCAAGAAGCAGGAGACCCGTCAGCACATCTCCGACCAGGCCACCCGTCTCTTCCTCCGGCAGGGCTTCGACGCCACGACCATCGCGGAGATCGCCGACGCCGCGCGCGTGTCGAAGAAGACGGTCACCAACTACTTCGCCCGCAAGGAAGACCTGGCCCTCGACCACCAGGACGCCTTCGTCGCGAGCCTGGCCTCGTCGGTGGCCGCCCGGAGGCCCGGCGAGTCCGCCCTGGGCGCGCTGCGCCGCGCCTTCACCGAGGCACTCGCCGCCCACGATCCGGTGAGCGGCTTCACCGGCCCGGAGTTCGCCCGGATGGTGGCCGACAGCCCCACCCTCACCACCTGTGTGCGCGGCCTGCACGACCGCCGGGAGGAGGCACTGGCCGAGGCACTCGCCGCGGCCGAGAACGTGCCGGCCGACGACATCGTGATCCGCACGGCCGCCGGTCTCCTGGGCGCGGTCCACCGTCTCCTGTTCCAGCGCATCCAGCAGCTCACCCTCGCCGGGCTGCCCGCTGAGGAGATCGAGGCGACGGTCGCGCCGGAGGCGACCCGCGCCTTCGACCTGCTGGAACCGTCCGTCGGAACCCTCGGCGCCGCCTGACGACCCACGCCCCCGTACCCCTGGACCGGGCCCGCAGACGCGTGAGCGCCCGGCCGGGGAATGCCCGGCCGGGCGCTCACGCGCCCCGACGGCACGGCTCCGCGTGCCGCGTCGGGCACACGGGACCGCGCTCTCAGGAGGGCGTCAGTCCTCGTACGCGTCCAGCGGCGGGCAGGAGCACACCAGGTTCCGGTCGCCGAAGGCCTGGTCGATGCGCCGCACCGGCGGCCAGTACTTGTCCGCGGCGTTCACGCCGACCGGGAAGACCGCCTCCTCGCGGGTGTACGCGTGCTCCCACTCCCCGCCGAGCGCGGCGGCGGTGTGCGGGGCGTTGCGCAGCGGGTTGTCCTCGGCGGGCCACTCGCCCGAGCCGACCTTCTCGATCTCCGCACGGATGGCGATCATCGTCTCGCAGAACCGGTCCAGCTCGGCCAGGTCCTCGGACTCGGTCGGTTCGATCATCAGCGTCCCGGCCACCGGGAAGGACATCGTCGGCGCGTGGAAGCCGTAGTCGATCAGCCGCTTGGCCACGTCGTCCACGCTGACGCCGGTCGCCTTGGTCAGCGGGCGCAGGTCGATGATGCACTCGTGCGCCACCAGCCCGCCGGGGCCGGTGTAGAGCACCGGGTAGTACGGCTCCAGGCGCTTGGCGATGTAGTTGGCGCTGAGCACCGCCACCTGCGTGGCCCGCTTGAGGCCCGCGCCGCCCATGAGCCGGACGTACGCCCAGGAGATGGGCAGGATGCCCGCCGAGCCCCAGGGCGCCGCCGAGATCGGGCCGACCCCGGTCTCCGGCCCCGCCTCGGGCTGCATCGGGTGGTTCGGCAGGTACGGCGCCAGGTGCGCGCGGACGCCGACCGGGCCGACGCCGGGGCCGCCGCCGCCGTGCGGGATGCAGAACGTCTTGTGCAGGTTCAGGTGCGAGACGTCGCCGCCGAAGTGGCCCGGCTTGGCCAGGCCGACCAGGGCGTTGAGGTTGGCGCCGTCCACGTAGACCTGGCCGCCCGCCTCGTGCACCGCCGCGCAGATGTCGGCGACGTGCTCCTCGAACACCCCGTGCGTCGACGGGTAGGTGATCATCAGTACCGCCAGCTGGTCGCGGTACTGCTCGATCTTGGCGCGCAGGTCCTCGACGTCGACCTCGCCGTCGTCGGCGGTCCTGACGACGACGACCTTCATGCCGGCCATGACCGCGCTGGCCGCGTTGGTGCCGTGCGCGGAGGACGGGATCAGGCAGACGGTGCGCTGGTCGTCGCCGTTGGCGCGGTGGTAGCCCCGCACCGCGAGCAGTCCGGCCAGCTCGCCCTGGGACCCGGCGTTGGGCTGGAGGGACACCTTGTCGTAACCGGTGACCTCGGCGAGCCGCTCCTCCAGCTCACGGATGAGCGTGAGGTATCCGGCGGCCTGCTCGGCGGGCGCGAAGGGGTGCAGCTGTCCGAACTCGGGCCAGGTGATCGGCTCCATCTCGGTGGTCGCGTTGAGCTTCATGGTGCAGGAGCCCAGCGGGATCATGCCGCGGTCCAGCGCGTAGTCGCGGTCGGCGAGGCGGCGCAGGTAACGCAGCATGGCCGTCTCGGAGCGGTGCTGGTGGAAGACCGGGTGGGTCAGGAACTCGTCGGAGCGCAGCAGCGCCTCCGGCAGGGCGTCCTGCGCGGCGGCGTCCAGGGCCTCGACGTCGGCCTCGACGCCGAAGGCGCGCCACACGGCGGCGATCCGGTCGCGGGTGGTGGTCTCGTCGCAGGCGACGGAGACGGTGTCGGCGTCGACGAGGCGCAGGTTCACGCCGTGGTCGCGGGCGGCGGCGACGACCTCGGCGGCCCGCCCGGCGACCCGCACGGTGAGGGTGTCGAAGTAGGAGCCGTGCACGACCTCGGCGCCGCCGGAGCGCAGCCCCTCGGCGAGGATCGCGGCGTAGCGGTGGGTGCGGCGGGCGATGGTCCGCAGGCCGTCGGGACCGTGGTAGACGGCGTACATGCCGGCCATGACGGCGAGCAGCACCTGCGCGGTGCAGATGTTGCTGGTGGCCTTCTCGCGGCGGATGTGCTGCTCACGCGTCTGCAGCGCCAGGCGGTACGCCTTGTCGCCGTCGGCGTCGACGGAGACGCCGACGAGACGGCCGGGCAGGCTGCGGGCCATCTTCTCCTGGACGGCCATGTAGCCGGCGTGCGGTCCGCCGAAGCCCATCGGGACGCCGAACCGCTGCGTGGTGCCGACCGCGATGTCCGCGCCCAGCTCGCCGGGGGACTTCAGCAGGGTGAGGGCGAGCAGGTCGGCGGCGACGGTGACGAGCGCGCCCCGCTCGTGCGCCTGGTCGATGACCGGCTTGATGTCCCGGACGACGCCGGAGGCGCCCGGGTACTGGATCAGGACGCCGTTGATCTCACGGTCGGCGAGCTCGGCGGGGATGCCGTCGGCCAGGTCGGCGACGACGACCTCCACGCCGGTCGGCTCGGCGCGGGTCTCGATCACGGCGATGGTCTGCGGCAGGGCGTCCGCGTCGACCAGGAAGAGGCCCTTCTTGTTCTTCCCCATGCGCCGGGACAGCGCCATCGCCTCGGCGGCCGCGGTGCCCTCGTCCAGCAGCGAGGCGCCGGACGTCGGCAGGCCGGTGAGCTCGGCGACCATCGTCTGGAAGTTCAGCAGCGCCTCGAGCCGGCCCTGCGAGATCTCCGGCTGGTACGGCGTGTAGGCCGTGTACCAGGCGGGGTTCTCCATCACGTTGCGCAGGATGACGGGCGGGGTGAAGGTGCCGTAGTAGCCCAGGCCGATCATGGAGCCGAGCACCTGGTTGCGGCTGGCGAGGGCGCGCAGCTCGGCGAGCACCTCGGCCTCGCTCCGGGCGCCGGGCAGGTCCAGCGCGTCGGCGTTCTTGATCACGTCGGGCACGGCGGCGGCGGTCAGCTCGTCGAGCGAGCCGTAGCCCACCTGGGCCAGCATCTTCGCCCGGGCCTCGTGGTCGGGGCCGATGTGGCGCTGCTCGAAGGGGATTCCCTGTTCGAGCTCGGAGAGCGGGGTACGGGGGGCAGTCATTGAGGAGGCCTCCTGGTCCGACGACCTTCGAGGGGCACCACGGCGCAGGTGCCCGGACGGCCTCCCCCTCTGTCATCTCAACCTGAGAGTTTCACCGGAACGCCGCGGGCGGTCCGGTTTTCACCGTCGGTGAGAGCGGAAGCCGTCGACACCCGCCCTGCTTTCCAGAGTGACCTCGTCCGTGCGGTACGTGTGCCTGAGAGATTCCGGGGAGGATTTGCTCCTTCGGCGCCTCCGGTGGTGCCTGGAGGACTCTCCCGCACGGGGTCAGCGGCCGTTGCCAGCCTACCAGCGAGGCCCGGACCCGGACCTTCGAGTGGCCGTCCCGCCGATTGTGCCTTTTCGTTGTGCTATCGCATGAGTTCGCGTCGAGTGGAGGGCCCGTGCAGACCGACATCGACCCGCGTCACCTCATCGGCCGCAAGGCGTACGACCGCAACGGCACCCGGATCGGCACGATCGACGAGGTCTACCTCGACGACGCCACCGGCGTGCCCGAATGGGCCGCGATACGCACCGGGCTGTTCAGCCGGGACGCCTTCGTGCCCCTGGAACCCAGCGAGCTGATCGACGGGGCCCTGCACGTGCCGTTCGAGCGGTCCCTCATCAAGGACGCCCCCGACTTCGGCGTCGGCCGCCACCTGTCCCCGGAGCAGGAGCTCCAGCTCTACCACCACTACGGCCTGGACGTGGGCTCCCCTCCCCCGCTCCCCGACCGCGACTTCGGCAAGCTGGCGGGCCAGGAGGAACGCGGCTGACGCCACCGGAGGCGGCGGCCTGGTGAGCCCTGTGCCGGGTCGGCCCGGAGCCACGGCTCCCCTCACCCGGCCGCGCCACGGATGCGGCCGGGCCGAGGGCCACAGGCACCGGCAGCTGTCCCGCGACCGTCACGGGCCCCCTCCGTCCAAGCGCCAGGCGCACCGGACCATGCTTCTTCGGGAGCACGACCCGGTACACCGCGAACGTCACCGGCGACTGCCCCCCGCCCCCTCGGCCACGCGCGGTGGCCCTTCCACGAGCGGCAGCGGATCCGCCGGTTCCAGTGCCGGGTCGTCGACCCGGAACGTCTTCACGCGGCCCGGCGCCGAGCCGGGTGTCTCGAAGCGGACGGTCACCCGTCCCAGCCCGCTGCCCTGCACCCACCCGTGCCCGTACTCCGCGTGCCGGACGTCGTGTCCGGCGGGCCAGTGCCGCCCGGCGGGGGCCTCCGGGCGCGTCTCGGGCGTGGCCTCGGACTCCTCGCCCTGCGGCTCCTCCTCTCCCGCGCCCGCGGTGCCCGCCGCCTGGGCGAACAGGTCCTCCTGCGTGTAGTCGGCCAGCCCGCTGACCCCGACGCCGAGGAGCCGGACGCCGCCCGTGGTGTCCACCGAGTCCAGCAGCCGCGCCGCCGCCTCCCGGACGACCGCCGGATCGTCGGTGGGGCCCCGCAGCGTCTCGGACCGGGTCAGCGTCGAGAAGTCGTACCGGCGTACCTTCAGGACGATGGTGCGTCCGGACAGTCCCGCGCCGCGCAGCCGGCGCACGCAGCGGTCGGCGAGCCGCTGGACCTCCAGTCCGACCCGCACCCGGTCGTGGATGTCCACGTCGTAGGTGTCCTCGACGGACACCGACTTCGTCTCCCGCTCGGCGACGACGGGCCGGTCGTCACGGGCCAGCGCCATCGCGTACAGCGCGTGCCCGTGGGCCTTGCCCAGCAGCCGCACCAGTTCGTCCTCGCCCGCCTCGGCGATCTCGCCGACCGTGTGGATGCCCGCCCGCCGCAGGTGGTCGCCGGTGGCGGGCCCGACGCCCGGCAGGACCCGCACCGGCATCGGCTCGAGCATCGCCCGCTCCGTCCCGGGCTCGATCACGACCAGCCCGTCCGGCTTCGCCTGCTCCGACGCGATCTTCGCCAGCATCTTGGAGGCGGCGAGCCCCACCGAGCCGGTCAGCCCCGTGACCGCCCGGATGTCGGCGCGCAGCTTCGTGCCGGCCAGCCGCGCCGACCGCTCGTCCCATGCCGCGCCCCCGGCCTCCAGATCGACGAAGGCCTCGTCGAGGCTGAGCGGCTCCACCAGGGGCGACAGGGCCCGCAGCAGCGCCATCACCTGGTCGCTGATCGAGCGGTACAGCGCGAACCGGGGCACCAGGTACGCGGCGTTCGGCGCGAGCCGGCGGGCCTGGGACATGGGCATCGCGGAACGGACGCCGAAGACGCGGGCCTCGTAGGAGGCGGTGGCGACCACGCCACGGGGGCCGAGTCCGCCCACGATCACGGCCTTGCCGCGCAGACTCGGTTTGGACGCCTGCTCCACCGAGGCGTAGAAGGCATCCATGTCGAGATGCAGGATCGTGGGAGCGGATCTCACGTCCCCGATGCTGCCCTACGCCACTGACAACGTGCGCGTCGGGCGGGCACCGCGCGGCGCCGGCTCAGACCGCCCGGTTCCTGCGCCGGGCCAGCTCGTCCATCGGGTTGTGGCCGATCAGGGTCTCGCCCGTGTCGACGCGCTCGCCGTGCAACTGCGACAACGCGCTCTCGACGTCGCGCCACACCACGCCCACGGCGATGCCGAAGACGCCCTGGCCGCCCTGGAGCAACGCGTGGACCTCGTCGGGCGAGGTGCACTCGTAGACCGTGGCGCCGTCGCTCATCAGCGTCATGCGTTCCAGGTCGCTGAAGCCCCGTTCGCGCAGGTGCTGGACCGCGGTGCGGATATTCTGCAGGGACACGCCCGTGTCCAGGAACCGTTTGACGATCTTCAGCACGACGACGTCGCGGAAGCTGTACAGCCGCTGCGTGCCGGACCCGTGGGCCGGGCGCACGCTCGGCTCGACCAGGCCCGTACGCGCCCAGTAGTCGAGCTGGCGGTAGGTGATGCCGGCCGCGGCGCACGCTGTGGGCCCGCGGTAGCCGATCTCCTCGGTCGCCATGGCCGCCGCCCCTCCGCCGCTCGGCACAGCCGTCGGTCGCTGCGGAGCGGGATCGATCGCACCGCCACGCGCGGGATGGCCCCCGCCCGAGCGGAGCGGAGAGCTCTGGGGAGGATACGGCCCGCCCGCCCCGAAAACGCGTCCGGGGGCACCCCCAGCCGTACCGTCGCCGCTGCTTCTCACGCCGACCTCCGTCCTTGACCTGCCTCCTCGACGGTAGGCAGTCACCAAGGGTGCGTCAACGATCGCCACACTCGGCACGCCGAGTGATAATCACCCTAAGAGTGGTTTCCCGTGCCCCACCGCGGGGAAAGGCTAGCCGAATGCCTTCGGCACGGACCGCGACCGCGGCGGGGCCCCGGGGCGCCGGCTCACTGGTTGCTGCTCCCGAAGTCCTCGGGCGAGATCTGGTCGAGGAACTCGCGGAACTTCTCCACCTCGTCCTCCTGCTCGTCCGGAATGGCGATCCCGGCGTCGTCGAGCACCGTGTCGCTTCCGTAGATCGGGGTCCCCGTGCGCAGGGCGAGCGCTATGGCGTCGGACGGACGGGCGCTCACCTCGACCCCGCTGGCGAAGACCAGCTCGGCGTAGAACACACCTTCCCGCAGGTCGGTGATGCGCACTTCCGTGAGCTCCTGTCCCACGGCCTCCAGCACGTCCTTGAACAGGTCGTGGGTCAGCGGCCGTGCGGGCGCCATGCCCTGCTGGGCGAAGGCGATGGCCGTCGCCTCCCCGGGGCCGATCCAGATGGGGAGGTAGCGGTCGCCGCCCACTTCACGCAACAGCACGATCGGTTGGTTGGAGGGCATTTCGACCCGGACACCTACGACATCGAGCTCGTTCACACAGCAACCCTAGGCCGTGCCCGGGACGTTTGGGTAGTCGGGCCGGGATCGGGTGGCCGATCCGGCCGGGCTGTGCTGCCCTCTCAGGGCAGCCGCACCCCCAGCACCGACCCCACCAGCGCCGCGTGCAGCTTCGTCGTGAGGCCGGCCAGTTCCTTGGTGCGGTCCTCGGCGTGGGTCCTGGTCTGCGGGTTGCGGTGGCGCCGCAGCGGCGCGACGACCTGCTCCACCAGCCCGGCCTCCCGCTCGGCGGCCGCCTTCATGGCCCGCAGATGGCGCGGCTCGATCCCGTACCGCCCCAGTTCCGTGAGGAGACCGGCGACGGTGACCGCCTCCGCGTCGTACACGCCCTCGCCCACCGGGGAGAGCAGTCCGTACGACTCCCACTCGGCGAGCCGCTGCTCGTCCACCCCGGCGGCGGCAAGCAGCTGGCTGCGCCCGATGCGGGCCGCCGTGGGCCTGTCCTGGACGCACTCGGCGGGGTCCTCGCCGTCACCCGGACGGCTCAGCGCCGGCAGCGGGACGGCCTCGCCGCGTTCCATGGCCGCCAGGTGCTCCCGGATCACCTTGAGCGGCAGGTAGTGATCGCGCTGCATGCGCAGCACATGGCCGAGACGCTCGACGTCCTCCGCGCTGAACTTGCGGTACCCCGACGGGGTGCGGCGCGGCTCGACGAGCCCTTCCGACTCCAGGAAGCGGATCTTGGAGATGGTGACCTCGGGAAACTCCTCGCGCAGCACGTTCAGCACCGCACCGATGCTCAGCAGTCCGGTGTCCGCGGCGGCGGCGCCGTCGCCGGCACCGCCGCTCGGTGTTTGCTGCATGGACCCTTCCTGGAGTTCCCCGGGCCGTGCCCGGGGAGGTCAGTAGCCCCGCTGGCTCGCGTAGAAGACCAGCCGGTACTTGCCGATCTGCACCTCGTCGCCGTTGGACAGGGCGACCTGGTCGATCCGCTCGCGGTTGACGTAGGTGCCGTTCAGGCTGCCGACGTCGGCGACGGTGAACGAGCCGTCCGGGCTGCGGCGGAACTCGACGTGGCGGCGGGACACCGTCACGTCGTCGAGGAAAATGTCGCTCTGCGGGTGACGCCCGGCCGTGGTCAGGTCGCCGTCCAGCAGGAAGCGGCTGCCCGAGTTCGGCCCGCGGCGCACGACCAGCAGGGCGGAGCCCACCGGCAGCGCGTCGACGGCCGCCTGCGCCTCCGGAGAGAGCGCGGGCAGCTGGGTCTGCCCCGTGGTCTCGGAGTCGTAGGCCTCAAGACCGGAGATGGAGATCGTGGACGTCGTCTCGGAGGGGCGCTCCGGGGCGACGCCCGGCTTCAGCGGCGCACCGCAGTGGGAACAGAAACGGCTGCTCTCCGCGTTGCGGTTGCCGCACCTCGAACACACCAGGACCGACATGGACGGATCCTCCTGCCGCGGCTGCCCGCCGGGGGCGGGGGACGCGTACGGGTCGGAGTAGCCCCCGCCCGCACCCGGGCCCGACGGCTGTCCAGAACCTATGCCGCCCGACTGCGCAGGGTCGGCGAAGGCCCCGCCGGTCTCGTCCCGGAACAGCGGACGCTGGTGTTCCGCACCGGGCTGTGCGCGGTGACGAGCGGTCGCGCTGTCGCCGTCCTCTCGCCGCGCGCTCTTGCCGAACAACTTCCCAAACAACTTCACGGGCGATTCCCCTTGACCGAAACAGACCCGCCCGTGGGGCAGGACGAACCCTGACTGAACACATTGGCCGACCCGGACATCTTCACAACGTCCGCCTCCGCCAGACAGTTTCCACCACGCACCACCCATTCGGTGCGCCGACCCCCCGCAACCTCATGCCCTGGCCGGACGCCCCCCATGCACCCCCGGTTCACCGCGAGGACGACCGAGCGTAGTCAGGCCGCTCCGGCGCTCGCAAGGCGTCCACAACGATCTTGTCCGACCGCTCCACGGTAACGGTGGCCTGTTCCTTCTCGAGCGTCTGCACCACGCCTCCGGGGATGTTGAGCGCCGGCTCCAGGTCCTGCGGCTTGCCGATGACCTTGAAACGATACGGGGACTTGATCTTGTTCCCGTCCACGGAGACTCCCCCGTCCACGTCCGACAGATACGTGCCGGCCACCACGCGCACCCCGTTCACCTGGATCGCCTCCGCGCCCGCGGCGCGCAGCTCCTGGATGGCGTCGAGCAGCATGTCCGACTCGACCGTCCCCTTCGTGTCCTCCACGGTCATCTCGATGCCGGGCCCCTGCGCGGCCACGGTGCCCGCGAGGACGCCGAGTTGCCGTTCCTTCTCGATCGTCTGCCTGCGCGCCTCCTCGGCCTGGTCGGAGCTGTTCTCCAGCTCCTCCCGCTGCTTCTCGAGACCCTGCTTCTCGTCTTCAAGACGCTCGGTACGGTCGTCGAGTTCATCGAGGATGCGCACAAGATCCTCCTGGCGCGCGCCGTGCAGCGCGCCGTCCGTGTCGCTGGTGGAGGCGACCTGGACGGCGAGACCGAACCCGAGTCCGAACAACAGCAGGGCGACGATCAGTTGGGCCCGGGTCACGCGCGGCGGCCACAGTCCGTCCACGAGCCGCTGCCGCCCGGTCAGCACAGGGCCGCCCGGCTCGTCGGCGACGGGCTCCCCGGGCGTCTGACGCGGCTGGAACGCCTCGGACGGGTGAGACGCGCGGGACGCCTCGGTCCCGCCGTTCCTCTCGGGCGCGGCCGGGGGCACCTCCGCGGGCAGTTCCCGGCGCAGCCCGGCCGGGGGCGGCGTGCCGGGGACGGACACGGGTGTGCCGGGGGCGGTCCGCGGCGGGGTCACCGCCGGGCGCGTCGTCTCGGGCTGTTCGCGCTCGCTCATCGGCCTCACGCCCGGAACACGTGCCGGCGGATCGCCGCGGCGTTGGAGAAGATGCGGATGCCGAGGACGACGACCACACCCGTGGAGAGCTGCGCACCCACGCCCAGCTTGTCGCCGAGGAACACGATCAGCGCGGCCACGACGACGTTCGACAGGAACGACACCACGAAGACCTTGTCGTCGAAGATCCCGTCGAGCATGGCGCGCAGGCCGCCGAACACGGCGTCCAACGCGGCCACGACGGCGATCGGCAAGTAGGGCTCGACGACCGCCGGCACCTCGGGCCGGACCAACAGGCCGGCCACCACTCCCACGATGAGGCCCAGTACGGCGATCACGATGCGTCCTTCTCGGTTATCGGCTGTGCGGTTCGTACGGTCACACTCGTTGCGGCGGGCAGCCGGACGTCGTCCTCCGCGGACAGGGCCGTCCGGATGCCGTAGTTCTCCTGCAGGACGTGCAGATACAGACCGTCGGCGCTGTTCTGGAACCGGTCGCCGAGCTCCTCGCCGTCCCCCACCGCGAGCACCGTGTACGGCGGCACCAGCGGCTTGTTGTCGACCAGTATCGCGTCTCCCGCGGCCCTGATCGCCGACAGGGCGGTCAACCGCCGCCCGTTGACGGAGACGGCCTCCGCGCCGGACTCCCAGAGCCCGTTGACCACCCGCTGGAGATCACGGTCCCGGACCCGCCCGGTGTCGGAGAACCCGGAGGTGGAGCGGGGGTCACCGTCACCGCCGCCGCCGCTGTCCTCGGCGTCGTTCACCACGAGCCGCACGCCCGGTCCGTGGACGGGCGTGGCGCCCGACAGGATGCCCATGAGCGTCGACCGGTCACCGCCGCTGTCCCTCAGCGCCTCCCGCTGCCGTGCGCTGACCTCCGCGCGCAGCTCCTCGATGCTCTCCTCGAGCCGGTCGGCGGCCGCGGTCTCCTCGTCGATCCGGTCGATCAGCTCCTCGCGCTCCTTGGCGACGGCCGGAGCGGCGACCCGGGCCTGGGCCGCGCCGACGGTGACGACGCACGCGGCGAGGACCAGCCCCGCGGCCAGACCGAGCTTCGCCCGCAGGGTCTTCGGCAGGCCGCCGGTCCCCTCGCTCCGCTTCCGGGCGGCGGCCTCGGCGTAACCGTCGTCGAGGCTGTGGTCCATCACGTTGGTGATCAACGACATGGACGCGTCCGGGCGCGCGGGCCGCGCGGCCGTGCTCCGAACGGGGGGTTGCTGCGGCATGCCGCACATCGTCGCACGCCTCGCCCCGTACTTCCGAACAGACCCGGCGGCGTGCCGGACGGGCCCCTTCCGGGGCACCGGTCCGGCACGCCGCCGGTCACCTCGTCTCTTACGGGACGGTCACCTGCCCGCGCTGTCCACGATCGCCGACCACTCGTCGAGGAGCGCCTGCGCGGAGGCGTCGTCGGGCCCCTCGGCCCACAGGTGGGTGACCGCCTCGGCCGGGTCGGGCAGCACCATGACCCAGCGTCCGTCGGCCTCCACCACGCGCACGCCGTCGGTGGTGTCCACGTAGCGGTCTCCGGCCGCCTCGACGACCCGCCGCATGACGAGGCCCTTGACGGCCCACGGGGTCGCCAGGTCCCGCTTGAGAACATGCGCCCGCGGGATCCGGGCGTCGATCTGGCTCAACGTCAGCTGGGTCCGCGCCACCAGCCCGATGAGCCGGACGAACGCCGCGGTGCCGTCGTAGACGCCGCTGAACTCGGGGACGATGAAGCCGCCCTTGCCGTCGCCGCCGAAGATCGTCCCCTCCTCGCGGCCGACCCGGGTCAGATCGTCGGGCGACGTGGTCGTCCACTCCACCTGCGTGCCGTGGTACGCCGCCACCTGCTCGGCGATCCGCGTGGTGGTCACCGGCAGCGCGACGCGGCCGCTGCGCCGCTCGGAGGCGACCAGGTCGAGCATGACGAGCAGCGCCCGGTCGTCCTCGACGATCCGCCCCTTCTCGTCGACCAGCGACAGCCGCTCACCGACGGGGTCGAACCGCACGCCGAAGGCAGCACCGGAGGACGCCACGATCTCCCCGAGCCGGACCAGGCCGGCGCGGCGCATGTCGGCCGTCTCGGTGGGCCGGGACTCGTCCAGACCGGGGTTGATGGTCAGTGAGTCGACGCCCAGCTTGCCGAGCAGGCTGGGCAGGACCAGGCCGGCACTGCCGTTGGACGCGTCGACGACGACCTTCAGCCCGGACTCGGCGATACCGGTGGTGTCGACGTTGCGCAGCAGCGACCCGGTGTAGGAGTCGAAGACGCTCGCCGGGAAGTGCAGGTCGCCGATCTCGCCGGGGAAGGCCCGCCGGTACTCCTGCCGCGCGAAGACGCGGTCCAGCTTGCGCTGGCTGCCCTGCGACAGATCGGCGCCCTGCCCGTCGAAGAACATGATGTCGACGGAGTCGGGCACGCCCGGCGTGGTGCGGATCATGATGCCGCCGGCGCTGCCCCGCGCGGTCTGCTGCCGGGCCACGGGCAGGGGCACGTTCTCCAGGTCGCGTACGTCGATGGCGCTGGCCTGGAGCGCGGAGATGACCGCGCGCTTCAGGGCCCGGGCGCCTCGGGAGTGGTCGCGGGCCGTGGTGACGGTCGAACCCTTCTTCAGGGTCGTCGCGTAGGCGCCGGCGAGGCGGACGGCGAGCTCGGGGGTGATCTCGACGTTCAGGATGCCGGAGACGCCACGGGCGCCGAAGAGGTGCGCCTGACCGCGGGACTCCCAGATGACCGACGTGTTGACGAAGGCACCGGCCTCGATGGTCTTGAACGGATAGACCCGAACATTGCCCTGAACGATCGATTCTTCACCGATCAGGCACTCGTCGCCGATGACCGCGCCGTCCTCGATCCGCGCGGCGCGCATGATGTCGGTGTTCTTGCCGACGACGCAGCCGCGCAGGTTGCTGTGCGGGCCGACGTACACGTTGTCGTGCACCACGGCCTTGTGCAGGAAGGCGCCGCTCTTGACGACGACGTTGGAGCCCACGACCGTGTGCTCGCGGATCTCCGCGCCGGCCTCGACCTTGGCGTAGTCGCCGATGTAGAGCGGTCCGCGGAGCACGGCGTCGGGGTGCACCTCGGCGCCCTCGGCGACCCACACGCCGGGCGAGATCTCGAACCCGTCGAGGTCGACGTCGACCTTGCCCTCGAGGACGTCGGCCTGCGCCTTGACGTAGCTCTCGTGGGTGCCGACGTCCTCCCAGTAGCCCTCGGCGACATAGCCGTAGATGGGCTTGCCTTCCTTCATCAGCTGCGGGAAGACGTCGCCGGACCAGTCCACGGGAACGTCGGGCTCGACGTAGTCGAAGACTTCCGGCTCCATGACGTAGATGCCGGTGTTCACCGTGTCGGAGAAGACCTGGCCCCAGGTGGGCTTCTCGAGGAAGCGCTCGACCTTGCCCTCGTCGTCGACGATGGTGATGCCGAATTCCAGCGGGTTGGGCACGCGGGTCAGACAGACCGTGACCAGGGCACCCTTTTCTTTGTGAAAATTGATCAGCTCGGTGAGGTCGAAGTCCGTGAGGGCATCGCCGGAGATGACGAGAAAGGCATCGTCCTTCAATGCCTCCTCTGCGTTCTTGACGCTCCCGGCGGTACCGAGTGGCTTCTCCTCATTGGCATACGTGAGCTCCATCCCGAGCTCCTCGCCGTCACCGAAGTAGTTCTTGACGAGTGAGGCAAGGAACTGAACGGTCACAACGGTTTCGTTGAGCCCGTGCCTTTTGAGCAGCCGCAGAACGTGCTCCATGATCGGCCGGTTGGCCACCGGCAGGAGCGGCTTGGGCATGCTTGAGGTCATGGGGCGAAGACGGGTGCCTTCGCCCCCGGCCATCACGACGGCCTTCATGTCGGAAGCGTCCTCCTCGAAGAGACGACGGTCTGGCCGACACCCGCCTGGTTTGCCGCACACTTATCCAGCATGGGACATCGCGCGCCACGTTGCGCGTGAAGAAGCGAGTCAATCGGCCATGGTGTCCGCACGGATCAAGCGGCGGACTTGGACCACATACAGCACTCCTGCCCACCAATAGAGGGTTGTACCCCATCCGGCGAACGCCCAGCCGAAAATCGCAGCGAGTGATGAAATCCAGCCACTTCCGTCACTGAGCAGGAGCAGCGGGAAGGCGTACATCAGGTTGAAGGTCGCGGCCTTCCCCAAGAAGTTCACCTGCGGCGGCGGATAGCCGTGGCGCCGCAGGACGCCCACCATGACCAGGAGGACCAGCTCCCGGGCCAGCAGCACGAGGGTCAGCCAGAGCGGCAGAATCTCCCGCCAGGTGAGTCCGACCAGGGTCGAGAGAATGTAGAGCCGGTCGGCCGCGGGATCGAGCAGCCGGCCGAGGCTGCTGATCTGATTCCACCGACGGGCGAGCTTGCCGTCCAGGTAGTCGCTGACGCCGCTGAAGGCCAGCACCAGGAGCGCCCAGCCGTCGCTCTTCGGCCCGCCGAACTCCGGCCGCAGAATCAGCCAGAGGAACAGGGGTACGCCGACGAGCCGCGCCATGCTGAGCACGTTCGGGATGGTGAGGACACGGTCTGTCTGGACCCGTGTCTCCTGGACCTCCACCCGGGATCCTCCTGTGGGAAACGTTTCTACGATGCTCCCTGACCCTACCGCAACGCAAAAAAGCTCCGGCTCTCGGGCTGTTCGCCCGAGAGCCGGAGCTGTAAAGGAAGTTCGGCGGCGTCCTACTCTCCCACAGGGTCCCCCCTGCAGTACCATCGGCGCTGTAAGGCTTAGCTTCCGGGTTCGGAATGTAACCGGGCGTTT
>NZ_JBIWGC010000009.1:278639-297161 GCF_044763335.1 Streptomyces sp. NPDC096105 | reverse complement strand
TCCGCGATCTGCTGCAGCGTGGCGCCGATGTCCGACGTCCGCGTCGTGGTCATCGACTGCACCGACACCGGCGCGTTCCCGCCCACCGCCACCGATCCGACCTGGATCTGCCGGCTCTTCCGGCGCACGGCGAGCGTGGTCGGGACGGACGGCATGCCGAGAGAAATCGCAGTCATCTGCTGTGCAACCCCAAGTCGTGGATCAAGGTCCGGCTCCCCGTGAGCAGCGGGCTCCGGGCTCCGAGATTACGGCAACGGCCGATGCTCGAGCACATCGCGTCCGTAAACCCGCCCAAAGGGCGACGGCCCGGAACCCCGGGGTTCCGGGCCGTCGTGAACGGCGGGTGGCGCGGCGCGGAACGGTCAGGAGATGCGCACCGGGTTCACCACGTCCGCGATCAGGACGAGGATCGTGAAGCAGACGAAGATCCCCGCCACCACGTAGGCGACGGGCATCAGCTTCGCCACGTCGAAGGGGCCCGGGTCGGGGCGGCGCAGCACCCGGGCGAGGTTGCGGCGCAGCGACTCCCACAGCGCGCCCGCGATGTGTCCGCCGTCGAGCGGCAGCAGCGGGAGCATATTGAACAGGAACAGGGAGAGGTTGAAGCCCGCGAGGAGCATCACGAACATCGCGAGCTGCTGCGAGGCGGGGATGTCCAGCGTGGCGATCTCCCCGCCGACGCGGGCGGCGCCGACGACGCCCATCGGGGAGTCGGGTTCGCGCGGTCCGTCGCCGAAGGCCGCGTCCCACAGGGCGGGGACCTTCGACGGCAGGGCGGCGAGGGAGTCGACCGCGTCGCCGACCCGGTCGGTCATCCAGGTCACGGACTCGCCGAAGTCCTGTTTGACGACCCCGGTGGCGGCGCTGAAGCCGAGGAAGCCGGCCTTGACGTACTCGCCCTCGACGTAGGCGCCGTTGCCGTCCTTCTTGGCGACCATGTTGGTGGCGATGGTGGCCTGCAGCGTCACTTCCTCGCCGTCGCGTTCGACGACGATCGGCACGCTCTTGCCGGCGCTGTCCCGGATGAGGTCGGACAGGGTGCCCCAGTCGTCGGTCCGCACTCCGTCGAAGGCGACGATCTTGTCCTTGGCCTTCATGCCGGCCGCGGCGGCCGGGGACCGCGGGTCGGACTTCCCGCAGTCGTCGCGGTTCTCGCTCTGCGAGATCACGCACTGGGAGACCGAACTGACGGTGGTGGTCTGCTGCTGGATGCCGAAGCCCATCAGCACGGTGAGGAACAGCACGACCGCGAGGATCAGGTTCATGAACGGGCCGGCGAACATGACGACGACCCGTTTCCACGGCTTGCGCGTGTAGAACAGGCGCTTCTCGTCGCCGGGGCGCAGTTCCTCGAAGGCCGCGGAGCGGGCGTCCTCGATCATGCCGCGCCACGGGGAGGTGGAGCGGGCCTCCAGCCGGCCGTCGGGACCCGGCGGGAACATGCCGATCATCCGGATGTAGCCGCCGAACGGGATCGCCTTGACGCCGTACTCGGTCTCGCCCTTCTGCCGCGACCACAGGGTGGGGCCGAACCCGACCATGTACTGCGGCACGCGGATGCCGAACATCTTGGCCGTGGACAGGTGCCCGAGTTCGTGCCAGGCGATGGAGAACAGCAGACCGGCCGCGAAGACGACTATGCCGAGGATGAACATCAGGGTCGTCATGCACGCGCCTCCGCGCTCGCCGTCCGGGCTGTCAGTTCGCGGGCCCGCGCCCGGGCCCAGGTCTCCGCTTCGAGGACGTCCGACACGGTCAGGGAGGTTCCCGCGGCGGGCGTTCCGTGTTCCTCGACCACCCGGGTGACGGTGTCGATGATGCCGAGGAACGGCAGCGCGCCGGTGCGGAAGGCCTCGACGCACTCCTCGTTCGCGGCATTGAACACCGCGGGGGCGGTTCCCGCGAGTTCGCCGACGTGCCGGGCGAGGTTCACCGCGGGGAAGGCCTCGTCGTCGAGGGGGAAGAACTCCCAGGTGGACGCCTTGCTCCAGTCGAAGACCGGGGCGGCGCCGGGGACCCGTTCGGGCCAGCCGAGACCGATGGCGATGGGGCCCCGCATGTCCGGGGGCGTCGCCTGGGCCAGTGTCGATCCGTCCGTGAACTCGACCATCGAGTGGACATACGACTGAGGATGCACGACGACCTCAATGCGGTCGAAGGGAATGTCGTAGAGCAGGTGCGCCTCGATGACCTCCAGGCCCTTGTTGACGAGGGTCGCGGAGTTGATCGTGATGACCGGGCCCATGGCCCAGGTGGGGTGCGCGAGGGCGTCCTCGACGGTGACCGCCGCCAGTTCCTGCCGGGTGCGGCCGCGGAAGGGGCCGCCGGAGGCGGTGACGACCAGCTTGCGGACGTCGGCGCGGGTGCCGGCGGCCAGCGCCTGGAACAGCGCGGCGTGCTCGGAGTCCACCGGGATGATCTGGCCGGGCTTGGCCAGCGTCCTCACCAGCGGGCCGCCGACGATCAGCGACTCCTTGTTGGCGAGCGCGAGGGTGCGGCCGGCCTCCAGCGCGGCGAGGGTCGGGGCGAGCCCGATGGAGCCGGTGATGCCGTTCAGGACGGTGTGGCAGTCGGAGGCGGCGGCCTGGGTGGCCGCGTCGGGTCCGGCGAGGATCTCCGGCAGCGGCTCCCCCGCGCCGTACCGCGCGGACAGCGCCTCGCGCAGCTCCGGCACGACGTCCTCGCGGGCGACGGCGACCGTGCGGACCCGCAGGCGGTGCGCCTGCTCGGCGAGGAGGGCGACCCGGCCGCCGTGGGCGGACAGGGCGGTGACCCGGAAACGGCCGGGGTTGCGCAGCACGAGGTCGATGGCCTGGGTGCCGATCGACCCGGTGGAGCCGAGGATCACCACGTCCTTCGGGCCGTCTCCCGCGACGGGATCGTACAGCAGGTGCGGGTCGGCGAGGGGAGCTGGAGCGTCGGTCATGGCCCCCATTGTGTCCGGTCGCGGGGGACGTCGGGCCCCCGCCCCGGTACCCCGGGGGGCGTGTCCGCCGCGTGCCGGGAGCGGACGGAGGGGCCGTGCGCCGGGGCCGGTCCGCTCCCGGGGCCGGGTCAGCGGACCGGACGGCGCACGTTCTCCCGGGTGGAGGCGCCGGGGGCGGCGTCCGCGATCCACGGCCCGTCGTCGGACGGGTCGATCACGCCCTCCTCCAGCCACGTGTAGGAGCCGCCGAGGACGTTCTTCACGACCTTGCGGTCGAGGTCGTCGGTGTTGCTCCAGAGCCGGCCGAACAGTTCCTCGACGCGCAGCCGCGCCTGGCGGCAGAAGGCGTCGGCGAGCTGGTAGGCCTCGCGGCCGTGCTCGCCGCGGGCGCGCAGGAGCTCCGCGCGGACGCACGCGGCGCTCATCGCGAACAGTTCGGCGCCGATGTCCACGATCCGGCCGAGGAAGCCCTGCTTGGTCTCCATCCGCCCTTGCCAGCGGGACATGGCGTAGAAGGTGGAGCGGGCGAGCTTGCGGGAGGCGCGCTCGACGTAGCGCAGGTGCGGGGAGAGGTCGATGCCGTGCTTGAAGTCGCCGTACGCGCCCGGGAGCTGTCCGGGGCCGGCGACCAGTCTCGGCAGCCACTTGGCGTAGAAGACGCCCGCGTTCGCGCCCGCCCGCGCCTTGTCGCCGAGGGTCTTGTCGGGGTCGATGAGGTCCCCGGCGACGGACAGGTGGGCGTCGACGGCCTCGCGCGCGATCAGCAGGTGCATGATCTCGGTCGAGCCCTCGAAGATCCGGTTGATGCGCAGGTCGCGCAGCATCTGTTCGGCCGGGACCGCCCGTTCGCCGCGGGCGCGCAGCGAGTCGGCGGTCTCGAAGCCGCGCCCGCCGCGGATCTGGACCAGTTCGTCGGCCATCAGCCAGGCCATCTCGGAGCCGTAGAGCTTGGCGAGGGCGGCCTCGATGCGGATGTCGTTGCGGTTCTCGTCGGCCATCTGCGAGGAGAGGTCGACCACGGCCTCCAGGGCGAAGGTGGTCGCCGCGATGAACGCGATCTTGGAGCCGACGGCCTCGTGGTGGGCGACCGGCTTGCCCCACTGCTCGCGCTCGGCGGACCACTCGCGGGCGATCTTCAGGCACCACTTGCCGGCGCCGACGCACATCGCGGGCAGGGAGAGCCGCCCGGTGTTGAGGGTGGTCAGGGCGATCCTCAGGCCCTGGCCCTCCTCGCCGATGCGGTGGGACGCGGGGACGCGGACCCGGTGGAAGCGGGTGACGCCGTTCTCCAGGCCGCGCAGGCCCATGAAGGCGTTGCGGTTCTCCACGGTGACGCCCTCGGAGTCCGCCTCCACGACGAAGGCGGTGATGCCGCCGCGGTGGCCCTCGGACTTCGGCACGCGCGCCATGACGACGAGGAGGTCGGCGACCACGCCGTTGGTGGTCCACAGCTTCACGCCGTCCAGCACGTAGTGTCCCCCACTCTCGGCTTCGCTCGAGCGGGAGGTGCCCCCGTCCTCGGGCACGGCGGTGGTGGCGAGGCGGGCCGGGTCGGAGCCGACGTCGGGTTCGGTGAGCAGGAAGGCGGAGATGTCGGTGCGGGCGCAGCGCGGCAGGAACGTCTCCTTCTGCTCGCGTGTGCCGAAGATCTTCAGCGGCTGGGGGACGCCGATCGACTGGTGCGCGGAGAGCAGCGCGCCGACGGCGGGGCTGACGGAGCCGACCAGGGCCAGGGCCTTGTTGTAGTACACCTGGGTGAGGCCGAGGCCGCCGTACTTGATGTCGATCTTCATGCCGAGGGCGCCGAGCTCCTTGAGCCCGTTGATCACCTCGTCGGGGATGCGCGCCTCCCGCTCGATGGCGGCGCCGTCGACCTTCGTCTCGCAGAAGTCGCGGAGTCCGGCGAGGAACTCCTCGCCGCGCCGGACGTCCTCCTCGGCGGGGAGCGGGTGGGGGTGGACGAGGTCGAGGCGGAAGCGGCCGAGGAACAGTTCCTTGGCGAAGCTGGGCTTGCGCCAGTCCTGCTCCCGTGCCGCCTCGGCGACCTGTCGGGCCTCACGTTCGGTGACGGCCGGCCGGGACGGGGCCGGGGGTGTCTCGGGTACTGCGGACATGAGGCTCACCTCGCCGCGAATAGGATGGAGTCATGGCGGTACGGACGGGTGCTACTCGATCGTATGTACCCGATATGTAGCGAACCCACCACCCTGTGTGCCGCCGTCCGGCCGATCCGCGCGCAGCCGCGACGGGGGAGGCCCCCCTGTCGAAGCGCTTCGACTCTCTGGACATCGCACCTCCGTGGAAGCTAGGGTCGAACCGGTTCTCATGAGCTGTTTTACCGTTACCGCGCACGGTCGAAGCGCTTCACATCCCTGGGAGATGCCGGATGGTCACCCTCGCCGAGGTCGCCCAGCACGCCGGAGTCTCGGCGAGCACGGTGAGCTACGTCCTCAGCGGCAAGCGGTCGATCTCCGCGACCACCCGGCAGCGCGTCGAGCGCTCCATCCGCGAGCTCGGCTACCACCCCAACGCCGGCGCCCGCGCCCTGGCCAGCAGCAGGTCCAACATCATCGCGCTGATGGTCCCGCTGCGGACCGACATGTACGTGCCGGTGATGATGGAGATCGCCATAGCGGTCGCCACCACCGCCCGCACCCACGGGTACGACGTGCTGCTGCTCACCGGCGAGGAGGGCCCGGACGCGGTCCGCCGGGTCGCCGGCAGCGGTCTCGCCGACGGCATGATCCTCATGGACGTCGAGCTGGACGACGAACGCCTGCCCCTGCTGCGGGAGTCCGCCCAGCCGGCCGTGCTGATCGGGCTGCCCGCCGACACCACCGGACTGACCTGCGTGGACCTCGACTTCAGGGCCACCGGCGCGCTGTGCGTGGAGCACCTGGCCGGGCTGGGCCACCGGGACGTCGCCGTCATCGGCGAGGCCCCGGCCGTCTACGAACGGCACACCGGCTTCGCCGAGCGCACCCTGGACGGGCTGCGCACCCGCGCCCAGGAGACGGGACTGCGGCTGCTGCACCGTCCCTGCGAGGGCGGGTACGACGCGACGGCCGTGACGGTCGCCCGGATCCTCGACGAACGCCCCGGCACCACGGGCTTCGTGGTGCAGAACGAGGCGGCGGTCGAGCCGCTGCTCGCCCTGCTGCGGCAGCAGGGCCGGGCGGTGCCGGAGGACGTCTCGGTGGTCGCGGTCTGCCCGGAGCAGGTCGCCGTGCAGGCGTCGGTGCGGCTGACGTCGGTGTCCCTCCCCGCGCAGGAGATGGGCCGGCACGCCGTGGAGCAGCTGGTCGCGAAGCTCGACGGGCGGGGCGGCGACGAGGTCGTGCTGCTGCCGCCCGAGCTGACGGTCCGGGCCAGCTCGGGTCCCGCGCCGGTCCGCTGACCTGCCCCGTGCCGTCCGCACGGGTACGGACGGCACGGGGACGCGCGGCGGTCAGCCGCCGGAGACGGTCAGGCTGTCGGTGCGGAAGTCGAGGCCGCCGGCGGACGAGGTGATCTCGTAGCCGAACTGCACGTCGCCGATGGTCTCGTCGCCCATCCAGCCCTTGGTGTCCTTGATCCACTTCAGGACGGGGAGGATGTCGACGGTGCCGGAGGTGGAGTCCGAGGTGCGCAGGAACGAGAAGACCTCGTTGGCGCCGTTGTTCCCCTTGTACACGTTCCAGGTGTGGCCGCCGAGGCTCACGGTGCCCTGCGCGGTCCCGAGCGGACCGACGGCCCCGTTGTGGTTGACCCAGAGCATGATCTCGTAGTCGTAGTCCGTGTCCCAGATGTCGTACGAGGTGTTGTACGCGCCCGTCGACGGGACGGTGACCCGGTAGCTGCTGGCGAGCGAACGCAGCGAGGAGATCCGCTTGTCGATCACCTTCTTGGCGTTCGGGTAGGACTTGATGCCGCCGGTGTTCGGGTGGTCCGCCCAGACGCCCCAGTTGGTGCCGGAGTTGGCCCAGACGCACTGCGAACCGGCGCCGGAGCCCCAGATGTTGTTGTAGAGGATGTAGCCGTCCAGGGTGGTGTTGCCCCACTGGGCGCAGGAGTTCCAGACGGCGGCGTGCGCGGGCGCGGAGGCCGGTCCGACCGTCACGCCGAGGGCGAGGGTGGGGGCGATCAGCGCCCGGACGATCCCGCGCAGGGTTTTCGGTGCCATGGTGTTCCTTCCATGGGTGGGGGGACGTGCCTGGTCATCGCCGTCGCCGCCGGCAGCGGGACGACGCGCTCCTCGCCGGCGGCCAGGTCGAGCGGCTCGGCGCCGGCGGAGGTCCACAGGGTGATGCGGTGGGTGCGGTCGGGCCGGAGGACGGCGGTGCCGCCGTCCGGTGTCCAGGTGAGGTCGAGTGCGGCGCCGAAGCGGGTGCGGACGCCGGTCAGCCGCCCGCTCGGCAGCGCGGGGAGCGGGGCGGGCAGCAGCACCAGCCGGTCGGGGGTGGACTGCACGAGCGCCTCGATCAGCACGGCGGGCAGGGTGTGGGCGGCGTCGGCGTTGTAGACGTTCCGGTGCGGATAGTGGGCGCTCATCAGGGAGGCGTGGAAGAAGTCGCCGTCGAGCACGCGGCCGAGCGCGTCGGCCACCCGCTTGCCGTCCCGGAGCCGGGCGGCGATCAGGGCGTGGTGCAGATGGCCGTGCGCGGAGTCGTTCTCGGGGCCGCGCAGTTCGAGGGCGCGGCGGGCGGCCTCGGCGAGCTCCGGGGTGTCGTGAGGGGTGATCTCGTCCAGGGGCCAGACGCCGTAGAGGTGGCTGAGGTGGCGGTGGTCGTAGGTGTCGTCCAGGCCGGGCCAGGCCCATTCGGCGAGCGCCTTGTCGGCGTTGACGCGGTGCGGGGGCAGCCGGTCGGCGAGGGCGCGCAGCCGGCCGGCGCGGTCCGGGTGGTACGCGGCGGCGGTGTGCAGGGCGTGCCGGGCGGCGGAGAGGTCCATGGCCGCGTTCAGCGCGCCCCAGCTGCCGTTGGCGGGACGGTTCTCGGGCGAGTAGGAGGGGACGACGGCCAGCGAGCCGTCGGGGGCGGTACGGGTGAGGAAATCCTCGTAGAAGTCGGCGACTTCGGCGAGCGCGGCGGCGGTGCGCGGGTCGCGGGCGCCGTAGGTCTCGTCGTGGTCGACGAGCGGCTTGAGCAGCCAGTCGGCACCCGCGGTCCACAGGTGCAGGGGGTACTCGCGGCTGAAGTGGTAGCTGTGCCCGGACTCGCCGTCGGTGTGCGCGGGCGTGACCACCCCCCGGGCGCCGAACACCGCGCGGGCGTTGTCCCGCCAGTGGGGCGACTGGGCCTGGACGAAGGCCGCCAGGGCCTCGGTGACTTCCGGGAGGGCGGCCGCGGCGGCGGACGCGGTCTGGAGGTTGAGGTTGGCGTCCAGGGTGAACGCACCCGACCAGGCGGTGTCCCAGTCGCCGGTCCACAGCCCGGTGAGCCGGGGCGGGAACAGGCCGCTGGACGACAGCAGGTGATAGCGGCCGGCGGCGAACAGCCGCTCCAGCAGGGCGGGGCTGCGCGGCCGGGCGAGCAACGCGGATCCGGGCAGCGCCCGTTCGGCCGGGTCGGCGTCCAGGTCGAAGGTGACGCGCTGGTAGGCGGTGCGGTGCAGGGCGAGATGCCGGCCGAGGAGCCTGTCGTACGTCGGCTCGTCCGGGGTGAGCAGGTCGCGCAGGGCGCGGCCCTCGGCGGCCACGTCCGCCTCGCCGGTGTGCCGCCGCACCCGGGTGAGCAGCAGCACCGAGCGGGCGCCGGTGATCCGCGCCCCGGGCGGGGCGAGTTCGGTGCGCCCGCCGGTGACGGCGGCCACGGTCACGCCGGTGTACGCGAGGTCGCTGCCGGGGTAGCGGACGCGCAGGCTGAGCAGGGCGCCCTCGGCGGTGAGGACGGCGCCGTGTCCGACGCGCAGCCCGGCGGGCGCGTTCGGCAGGCCGTGGTCCAGGGAGAGGTGGAGGGTGAGGTCGCGGCCGGTGACGTGCTGGACGATCACGTCGTCGGCGCGGGAGACGAGGACGCGGCTGGTGCGGCCGTCGTGGCGGGCGGTGGCCTCGCCGGTGGCGAAGTCGACCGCGCGGCGGTAGCCGGTCAGGCCGGCGGCGCCCTCGTGGTGGCGCAGGCGGACCTGGAAGGCGGGGTGGAAGGGCCGCACCCACTGGAGCGAGCGTCCGTCGGTGAAGTCCTCGGCGGCGGTGAGGTCGCCGGCCAGCAGCCGGTCCTGGAGGCCGGGGAGCGCGTCGGCCAGCAGGGGCGGCAGCCGGTGCCGGCCGCCCTCGTCGTCGCCGGGCCGGACGAGGGTGTGGTGGGTGACGACGGTCCGGTCGTCGTCCGGGTCGCCGAGGACGAGCGCGCCGTGCCGGCCGTTGCCGCACAGGAAGGCGTCCTCCCAGCGGCCGGCCGGCCGGGGCTCCCAGGTGCCGTGCACGGGTCCGGTGGTCATGGCGCCAGCACCGCCACGCCGTAGCGGCCGAGGGTGACCCGGTCGGTGACGGCGGCGCCGGTGAGCAGGTCGCGGTGGGCGCCGGGGACGTCCACGGTGACCTCGCCGCGGCCGTGGTGCAGCAGGAACAGCAGCCCGCCCCGGCGCACCGCCTCGACCTCGTCCGGGAGCCCGTCCAGCACCGGCCGCGCCCTCGCCCCGGCGGCGACGCGGGCGAGCAGGTCCCGCAGCGCGTCCGGTTCGGGCAGGGTGGAGACGTACCAGGCGCGGCCCTTGCGCAGCACGGCCGGCAGTCCGTCCAGTTCGCCGCCCCGGTAGGCCACGGTCTCGTCGGCGGTGCCGTCGGGTTCCAGTTCCTCGGACCACAGGGTGCCGCGCAGGCCGCCCTCCGCCTCCACGGTCGCGCCCGGCTCCAGCGGCCACCACTCGTGCAGGGTGCGGATGCCGAAGAGGGCGCGCAGCCGCTCGTCCATGCCGCCGGGCCGCACCCGGTCGTCCTGGTCCACGACGCCGGTGAGGAAGCCGCAGACCAGGGTGCCGCCGCCGCGCACGTACGCCACGAGGTTGTCGGCGGCCCGGTCGGTGAGGAGGTGCAGCTGTGGGACGACGACCATCCGGTAGCCGGTGAGGTCGTGCTCGGGGTGGGCGAAGTCCGTGGTGAGGTGGGCCCGCCACAGCGCGCGGTGCCAGGCGCCGAGGATCTCGGCGTGGCCGGCGGCGCGGGACGGGCGGGCCTCCTGGTCGCTCGCCCACCAGGCGTGCCAGTCGTGCAGCACGGCGACGTCGGCGGTGACCGCGCCGCCGGCGACGTGCGGGCCGATCCGTGCCAGGTCCGCGCCGAGCCGGCGTGTCTCCTGGTGGGCGCGGCCTTCCGGGCCGGCGTGGCCGAGCATGCCGGAGTGGAACTTCTCGGCGCCCTGCCGGGACTGCCGCCACTGGAAGTAGCAGACGGCGTCCGCGCCGCGCGCCACGGCCTGCAGCGACCACAGGCGGTTCAGGCCGCGCGGCTTGGGGCGGTTCACCGGCCGCCAGTTGACCGCGCCGGCCGCCTGCTCCATGAGCATCCACGGGCCGCGCGCCTGCGAGCGGGTCATGTCCTGCACGAGAGCCCCGTGCTGCGCGCCGCAGGGGTCGTCCGGGTCGGGGTAGAGGTCGACGGAGACGACGTCCTCCTCCTCGGCCCAGCGCCAGGCGTCCTGCCCGGACCACAGCGGCATGAAGTTGGTGGTGACCGGGAGGTGCGGGGTGTGCCGGCGGACGATGTCGCGCTCGGCGGTGAAGCACTCCAGGAGCATGTCGGAGGTGAAGCGCCGGAAGTCCAGCACCTGCGCGGGGTTCTTCAGGTAGTGGGTGCGCCGGGGCGGCAGCACCTCCGCCCAGTCGCCGTAGCCCTGGCTCCAGAAGGCGGTGCCCCAGGCGGTGTTGAGGGCGTCGAGGGTGCCGTGACGGCGGCGCAGCCAGGTGCGGAAGCGGGCGGCGGCCTCGTCGCCGTGGTCGAAGGTGCAGTACTCGTTGTTGATGTGCCAGAGGGTGAGGGCCGGGTGGGCGGCGTAGCGGGCGGCCAGGTCCTCGGTGATCGCGGCGGCCAGGCGTCGGTAGGTGGCGCTGGAGTGCGAGAAGTGCTGGCGGCCTCCCCACAGTTCGGTGTGGCCGTCGGCGTCGACGGGCAGCGTGTCCGGGTGCAGCCGGCCCACCCACGGCGGCGGTGAGGCGGTGGGGGTGGCGAGGACGACGCCGATGCCGTTGTCGTGGGCCAGGTCCATCAGCCGGTCCAGCCAGCCGAAGTCCCGCTCGCCCGGCCGGGGTTCGATCCGGGACCAGGAGAAGACGCCGAGGGTCACGGAGTTGACCCCGGCCTCGCGCATCAGGCGGACGTCCTCCTCCCAGGTCTCCTCGGGCCACTGCTCGGGGTTCCAGTCGCCGCCGTAGAGGATGCGGCCGCGGGTGACGTCGTCCAGGCGGGGCATCAGACGGTCCCCCGGGTTCGGGCGGCGGGCGCCGCGCACCGGCGGACGGAGGGCACGAACATGTCAGGTCCTCGGAACAAGGGGCGGTCGGAGAGGCTGCGCGGGCGCGGGACGCCCGGTGTCACCGGGCGTCCCGAGCAGGGGGTCATCCCTTGACCGCCCCGGTGAGCATCCCCTTCTTGAAGTGCTTCTGGACGAAGGGCGAGAGCACGGCCACCGGCAGCAGGGCCAGCACCATCACGGCCATCTGGATGGCCAGCGGGGACAGCTGCCCCGTGTTGATCTGCGCGGCCAGGCCGACGGGCCGCTCCTGCTTCTGCACCAGTTGGATCATGACGTTCTGCAGCGGCATCATGTCCTGGTCGGTGAGGTAGATGGAGGCGTTGAACCAGGCGCTCCAGTACCCCACCGCGTAGAACAGGGAGATCACCGCGATGACCGCGCGGGACAGCGGCATCACGATGCGGAACAGGATGCGCCACTCCCCCGCGCCGTCGATGCGGGCGCTGTCGACGAGCTCCTGCGAGATGTTCATGAAGAACGCGCGCAGCACCAGGATGTTGAACACGCTCACCGCGCTCGGCAGGATCAGCGCCAGATAGGTGTCGGTGAGTCCGAGCGCCTGCACCAGCAGGTAGGTCGGGATGAGCCCGGCGCCGAAGAACATGGTGGCGAGCAGGGTCATCAGGATCCAGCGGTGGCCCAGCGAGCCGCTGCGGGAGAGGCCGTAGGCGCAGAGCACCGACACGGCCATGCTGAACAGGGTGCCGACGACGGTGACGCCGACGCTGACCAGGGCGGCGCGCTGCACCTGTCCGCCGCCGAGCAGCTCCTGGTAGGCGACGAAGGTGATGCCCTTGGGGATCACCACCAGGCCGCCGGCCTCGTCGATGGTCTTCTTGGTCTGCAGACTGGTGACGATCACGATCCACAGCGGGAAGAGGATGGCCAGGCAGGCGAGACCGAGGGCGAGGCCCTTGCCGGCCTGCCCGGCGCGGGACGGCTCCTCCTCCCACACCGGGCGGGGCGGCGCGGACCAGCGGCCGGGCTTCTTCACCCGGGTCTTCCCGGGGTCCGGGCGGGTGCCGAGGACGGCGGTCATTTCTTGTACACCCCCTGCTCGCCCATGAGGTGGGCCACCTTGTTCGCGGTGAGGACCAGGCCCAGGCCCACCACGCCCTTGATGAGTCCCGCCGCGGCGGCGTAGCTGAAGTCCTGGTTGCGGATGCCGTTCCACCACACGTAGGTGTCGAGGACCTCGGAGGCGTCGACGCCCACCGCCTGTCTCTGCAGCAGCAGTTGCTCGAAGCCGACGGTGAGGGCGTCGCCGACGCGCAGCACCAGCAGCAGGGCGATCACCGGGCGCAGCGCGGGGAGGGTGACGTGCCACATGCGGCGCCAGCGTCCGGCGCCGTCCATGGCGGCGGCCTCGTACAGGTCGTTGGAGACGGAGGAGAGGGCGGCGAGGAAGACGATGATGCCCCAGCCGGCGTCCTTCCAGACGGTCTCGGCCGTCACCAGGTACTTGAAGATCTCCGGGTTCGTCATCAGGTCGAAGCCCTCGTAGCCGTGGCGGCGGAGGGTCTGCGCGATGATGCCGGCGCCGCCGAAGATCTGCATGAAGACGGTGACGACGAGCACCCAGGAGAAGAAGTGCGGCAGGTACATGATCGCCTGGGCGACCGCCCGCACCCGGGGCCGCACCACGCTGTTGATGAGCAGCGCGAGCAGGATCGGGACCGGGAAGTAGAGCACCAGCTGGAGGAAGAACAGTACGAAGGTGTTCCGCACCGCGTGCCAGAAGGCGGAGTCGGCGAAGATCCGCTCGAACTGCTCGAGGCCGACCCACGGGCTCTCGAAGATGGCGACGAAGCCGTTCTCGCTGAGATAGGGGTCGTAGTCCTGGAACGCGACCACGTTGCCGAGGATCGGCACGTAGTTGAAGACCAGGACCAGCAGCAGGGCGGGGACGGTCATCAGGATCAGCGTGCGGTCGCGCCGCCACCTGAGCCGGAACCCCAGCCTGCCGGAGTTCTTCCTCCCGGGCCCCCGCCCGCCCCGCCGGGCCGCGGCCGGGCCCTTGAGGGACCCGGCCGCCTCACCGGCGTCCTGCTGGGGTGTCTGCGCCTCGGTCGTCCCCCGAGGCACCGTGCTGTGCGACACGGCCGTCTCCTTGCCTCAGGTCCGGGTCAGTCGGCCGAGCCGTTGTCGTCGAGCAGCTTGCGGTACCAGTCGCGCAGCCCGTCGCCGCCCCTGCTCCGCCAGTCGGACACGGCCTGCTGCACGTCACCGATCTTCTTGCGGCCGCGCACCACGTCGTCCTCGAGCTGCTCGAAGTCGTCGGCGAGATTGGACCAGCGGGTGGGCTCGGTGACGGTGAGCCCGAAGAACGACGACTTCTTGGTGAAGGCCCCCATGCGCTGCTGCCACTCGACCATCCCCTTGGTGACCTCGGGCAGGTCGGGGTAGGCGATGTACGGGGCCGGGTTGCCGGTGTAGTCGTAGGCGCCGTTGACCTCGTTGACGCCCTGCTGCGTCTTGACCGGCAGGCCCTTCTCGACCGTGTAGTCGGTGCCCTCGACGCCGTAGGCGGTGAGCATGAACTCCTTGGTGCCGTACGGCGCGGCGCAGAAGTTGCAGAGCGCGAGGAAGTCCTTGATCTGCTGCTCGGACGCCTTCCTGGAGACGAAGGTGAAGATGTTGGCCGGCTGGACCGCCCACAGGGTGGGATCGCCGCCGTCGGGGCCGAAGTAGTCGAACGCCTCCATCTCGAAGCCGGCGTTCTGCGTGCGCTGTTCGGCGGTCTTGCCCCACCAGTCGGAGATGTTCTGGTTGTAGACCAGCACCTCGCCGGCGGTGAACCGGTTGCCCGCGTCACCGCCCGCCTTGCCCTGCACCGCGTCGGGGTGGACCACTCCGGCGGCGTACAGCTTGCGGGTCCACTCCAGCGCCTCGAGGTACTGCTCGGTCTCGATGCGGTTGACCAGCTTGTCGCCCTCCAGGTTCCACCAGAGCGCCTTGTCGCTGCCGGAGAGGACGCCGAAGATGTTGAACGCCGTCCACTTCATGTCGTCGCAGGCCCACAGCTTGGACTTGGCGTCGGTGGCCTCCTTCGCCCACGCCAGGAACTCGCCGGGGTCGCCCGGGACGCTGTAACCCCGCTTCGCGAACAGGTCCTTGCGGTACAGCGGCGCGATGTCGGTGACGTACGAGGCGGGCATCGGGACGCCGCGCAACCGGCCGCCGAAGATGCCGCGCTGCCAGGCCTCGGTGGGGACGGCGGCGAGGTTCGGGTAGTCCTTCACCTTGTCGCCGGAGAGGTAGGGGCCGAGGTCGGCGAACTTGGCGTTGATCGCGCCGGGGATGCGGCCCATCAGGTTCCAGCCGGGGACGACCACGACGTCCGGGACCTCGCTGGAGGCGAGCACCGCGCCGAGCTTCTGGTCGTAGGTGACACCGTCCTGGTTCTGCCAGGTGACGTCGACGCCCACGGCCTCGTTCATCGCGGTGTAGTACGGGTTGTCGCCCTTCGGCGGGGTGCCCCAGAACGGCGACATGACGGTCAGCCCGCCGCCGCTGCCGAGCTTCTTCGGCACCGAGGTCTTCAGCTCGGCCGTGGGGATCGCCCGGGTGAAGCCGGCCGCCGACCCGTTCTTCGCCGGGATGTCCGGGGTGACGACGTTCGACGCCACGAACGCCGGGAGGATCTTCGCGGCCTCCTTGCCCGAGGTGGTGCCCTCCTTGCGGCCCTCCTGGCCCCCGCCGCCGCAGGCGGCCAGCAGCGGCGTCCCCGCGGCCACCGCCGCGGTGGCGGCCGCCGTGGAGGCGAGGAAGCTTCTCCGGCTCGGCCCGGAGGAGGAAGCGGCGTTCGGCGTCATTGCGTCAACCCTTCGTGGCGCACCAGGACACCCGGCAGGTGGCCGTCGGCTGTGGTGTCTTCGGTGGAACTGGCCGATCGGAAGCGGTCGTCCGGCGGGAGATGCACGCCCTCACGGCGGCCTCGCTGTCGAAGCGCTTCGATGTGCTGCGAGGTTAGGGGAACACCCAGAGGCGCACAAGAGCCGATTCGATAATTCCTGAGACAGATGCGCGATCACTTGGGAGGGGAGTCAGGAGAGCGGGGGCACCGCACGACAGAACGACGCAGGGGTCTCCGCGCGTGGATCCCTTGACACCCGACACGAGCGCACCGAGCATCGAAGCGCTTCGAAAGCGCAGCGCTCCATCCCGAGGGGACTCCCACGTGACCGCACCCACCCCGCCCACGCCGCCGTTCCGCGACCCGGACCTGCCGTTCGCCGAGCGCATCGACGACCTGCTGTCGCGGCTCACCCTGGACGAGAGGATCGGTTTCCTGCACCAGTTCGCCCCGGCCGTCGAGCGGCTGGGCGTCGCCGCGTTCCGCACCGGCCAGGAGGCCCTGCACGGGGTCGCCTGGATGGGCCCGGCGACCGTCTTCCCGCAGGCCGTGGGGCTGGGCGCGACCTGGAACGAGGACCTGGTGCGCCGGGTGGGCGAGGCGGTCTCCCGGGAGGCCCGCGCGATGCGCGCCCGGGACGAGCGGGTCGGCCTGAACGTCTGGTCGCCCACCGTCAACCTGCTGCGCCACCCGCTGTGGGGCCGCAACGAGGAGGGCTACTCCGAGGACCCGCGGCTCACCTCGGCGATCGCCACCGCCTACACCCGCGGCCTGCGCGGCGACCACCCGGTGTACTGGCGCACCGCGCCCGTCCTGAAGCACTGGCTGGCGCACAACAACGAGACGCGCCGGGACACCGCGTCCAGCTCGGTACGGCCGCGCGTGCTGCACGAGTACGACCTGCGGGCCTTCCGCGACACCGTGGAGGCGGGCGCGGTGGCCGGGGTGATGCCGGCGTACAACCTGGTCAACGGCCGCCCCAACCACGTGTCGCCGTACCTGCGCGAGCAGTTGCGCACCTGGACCGAGGAGGAGCTGCTGGTCTGCTCCGACGCGGGGGCGCCGTCCAACCTGGTCGACTCCGAGCACTACTTCGACACGCACGAGGAGGCCACGGCGGCGGCACTGCGCGCGGGCGTCGACAGCTTCACCGACCACGGCACCGACAGCACGAAGATCGTCGCCCGGCTCAAGGGGGCGCTGGAACAGGGCCTGTTGACCGAGGAGGACATCGACACGGCGGTCCGGCGGCAGCTGTCGGTGCGGTTCCGGCTCGGCGAGTTCGACCCGGACAGGGACCCGTACGCCGACGAGCGGGCCTTCGACACCCCCGAGCACCGGGCGCTCGCCCAGGAGGCCGCCGAGCAGGCGGTCGTGCTGCTGAAGAACGACGGTCTGCTGCCGCTCGCCCCCGGCCTCCGGATCGCGGTGACCGGGCTGCTCGCCGACGAGTGCAAGCTCGACTGGTACAGCGGCGGCCTGATCCACCGCTCCACCCCGCTGGAGGGCCTGTACGAACGGTTCGGCGCCGACCGCGTGGAGTTCGCCGAGGGGGTGGACCGCGTCCTGCTGCGCACCTCCTCCGGCGCCTTCCTGCACGTGCCGCCCGCGCCCGACGCCCCGGAGACGGCGCGCGGCGCCGAGGGCGCCCTCGACCCGGCGCTGCTCGCGGGCCGCACCGACCTGCCGCCGCTCACCGCGGGACCGGACGGCACCGAACTCGCCCTCGTGGACTGGGGCGACGGCGTGCTCACGCTGCGCGCCCCGGACGGCCGGTACCTCTCGGTCGCCGATGACGGGTACCTGCGCGCCTCCGCCGACCAGCCGGGCGGCTGGATCGTGCAGGAGACGTTCCGGCTGGAACCGCACGGCGACGGCCACCTGCTGCGCCACCTGGGGACCGGACACCCCGTGCGGGTCACCCCGGACGGGGTGCGGGCGGCCGAGGGCGAGCCGGAGGTGTTCGAGCTGGTCGTCACCGAGCGCGGGGAGGACGCCGTGGCCCGTGCCGCCGCCGGGGCCGACGTGGTCGTGGTGGTCGCCGGCAACGACCCGCACATCAACGGGCGGGAGACGGAGGACCGCACCACCCTGCGCCTGCCCGCCCAGCAGGAGCGGCTGCTGCGCGCCGCCCGGACCGCCAATCCGCGCACGGTGCTGGCCCTGGTGTCCGCCTACCCGTACGCGGTGGACCCGGCGGACCTCCCGGCGGTGCTGTGGACCGCGCACGGCGGCCAGGCGGCCGGCACGGCACTGGCCCGGGTGCTCGCCGGGGACGTCTCCCCCGCCGGGCGGCTGCCGCAGACCTGGTACGCCGCCGACGCCGACCTGCCGGACCTCCTCGACTACGACGTGATCGGCGGGCGCCAGACCTACCTCTACTTCGAGGGCGCCCCGCTGTTCCCCTTCGGCCACGGCCTGTCCTACACGTCCTTCTCCTACGGGGAGCTGACGGCGGACGTGACGGGCTCCGGGGTGCGGGTCGCGTTCGAGGTGACCAACACCGGCGCGGTGACGGCCGACGAGGTGGCCCAGCTCTACGGGCGGGCCCCGGACCCCTCGGTGCCGCGTCCGCGCCGCGAACTGCTCGGCCACCGCCGGGTGACGCTGACGCCCGGGGAGAGCACCCGGCTCTTCTTCGACCTGCCGCTGTCCGCGTTCGCCTTCTGGGACGTGGCGGCCGGCCGGTGGCGCGTGGAGCCGGGGGCGTACGAGCTGCTGGCCGGCGCGTCCAGCGAGGACGTGCGGCTGCGCGCCACGGTCACGCTGGAGGGCGAGCCGGGCGGTCCGCGCCCGGTCGTCGAACGCGGCCTGGAGGCGGCCTGCTTCGACGAGCAGAGCGGCACCGAGATCGTCGACCGGACGAAGGAGGCCGGCGACGCGGTGACCCCGGTCGACGGCAAGGACGGCGAACTCCTCTACCGGCGCTGCGACTTCGGTGCCGGGGTGCGGGAGGTGTCCGTGGAGGTGTCCGGCACGGGCACGGTCGAGGTCGTCCTCGACAGCGGCCCGCCGCCGGCCTCCCTGTCCTCGGACGCGCCCACGGCGGACCCGTACGCGTACGTCACGCTGACCGCGCCCGTCGCCGGGGCGCCCGGCGGGGTGCGGGACGTACGGCTGCGGGTGCGCGGGGCGCTGCGGGTGGCGCGGATCGGCTTCGGGGGCTGAGACCCGGCACGGCCGTGGGGGGGGGGGGGGGGGCGGCCCGGGGGGGGGGGGGCCGGGCGGCCGGGGGCCCCCACCGCCGTTGTGCGGGGGCACCGCACAAAGCCGCCCGGACTGGGCCGCGGCAC